>NZ_CP145809.1:643657-965486 GCF_038049925.1 Georgenia sp. M64 | reverse complement strand
CGGTCCCGCCGAGCAACCCGGCGAGCGCGCCGGTGAGGGCGGTGCTCATCGCATCACCCGCTGTTCCTCGGGCAGCCGGCCGATGCGCATCATCAGCCAGTAGGCCAGCGCGGAGCTCGCCGCTCCCACCGCGAGCACCGCCACCCCGATCGGGCTGTCGTACGCCTTCGCGGCCTCCGGTCTGGTGGCGAGCAGCAGCAGCACCACCCACGGCGCGGCGACGGCCATGCGTGCCCCGTTGACGGTCCACGACTGTCGGGCCTCGAGCTCGCCGCGCGTCCGCAGGTCATCGCGGAGCATCTGCGCAAGGGTGCGCAGCAGCCGCCCGAGCTCGGTGCCGCCGACCTCGCTGGTCAGGCGCAGCGCCTCGACGATCCGGTCGGCGACCGGGTCGGCCAGGCGCGCCTTGAGGATCTCGAGCGCGTCGTCGAACCGTCCCGTGGCCCGGTAGTCCTCGGCGAAGCGCCGGAACTCCTCCCGCACCTCCTCCGGCCCACGCTCGCCGAGCGAGATGAGCGCCTCCGGGAGGGACCGGCCGGCGCGGATGCCGGACACCAGGTCGTCGACCACCTCGGGCCAGACCGTGCGCAGCTCCGTCCGCCGCCGACGCGCCCGCGAGTGCACGAGCGCCCAGGGTGCGCCCGCGGCGATCGCCGCGAAGCACGCCGCGATGGGCGGCGCGGACGTCAGTGCGACGCCGAGGACGAGGACGGTCGCCCCGAGCCCGACGGCGGTGAGGACCAGTGAGGTGGGCGAGACGGACGGGGCACCCGCCTGGACGAGCAGGTCCTGGGTCCGTCGAGACCAGCCGCGCGGCGCGGCGCGGACGGCCGGGCGCTCGAAGAAGGAGAACCAGATGCTGAGCAGACCGGTCCCGAGGAGCAGTCCCGAGATCGCACCCACGGCCCGCTACCCCCGGTCGCCGGCCGCGAGCAGTGCGGCCAGGTCGTACCCGGCCAGTGCGAACCGCTCCGGGTGGCTGGGGTACCCGCCGGATCGCTCGAGCCGGTCGTCGTGCAGGGCGAACAGCTCCGCGGTCTCCACGACACCGTCCTCCACGCGGCCCGTCACCGCGACGATCTCGCGGACCCTCCGGCGCCCGTCCCGGCCGAGCTCCAGGTGCACGACGACATCGACGGCGCTCGCGACGGTCGGCACCACGAACGAGGCCGTGACGTTCTCGCCCGCGAGCAGCGGCAGGGTGCACAGCTTCGTCACCGCCTCCCGGGCGGAGTTCGCGTGGAGGGTGCACATCCCGGGGATCCCGGCGTTGAGCGCCACGAGCATGTCGAACGCCTCCGCCTCACGGACCTCGCCGATGATGATCCGGTCGGGGCGCATGCGCAGCGCCTCCTTCACCAGGCGCCGCAGCGGCACCTCTCCGACTCCCTCGAGGTTCGGCTGGCGCGTCTGCATGGCGACGGCGTCGCGGTTGGCGAGCCGGAGCTCGAAGACCTCCTCGCAGGTGATGATCCGCTGGCCGGCTGGGATGGCCCCCGCCAAGGCGGTGACGAGCGTGGTCTTGCCGGCCTGGGTCGCGCCGGACACGAGCACGTTGAGTCCCGCGACCACGGCGGCGTCGAGGAACGCCGCAGCCTGGGGCGTCAGCGACCCGACGGCGACGAGGTCGCTGAGACGCCGCGCCCGGGTGATGAACTTGCGAATGTTCACGGCCCAGGCGGAGCGGGTGATGTCCGGGATGACGACGTGGATGCGCTCGCCGGTGAGCAGCGAGGCGTCGACGAAGGGTGTGGAGAGGTCGAGCCGGCGACCGGACGCCCGGAGCATCCGCTCGACGAGGTCGCGGACCTGCTGGTGGGTGAGCATCGTGGTCGTCAGCTCCGACCGGCCGGCTCGTGCCACGAAGACCTTGCCCGGCTCGTTGATCCACACCTCCTCGACCTCGGGGTCGTCGAGGTAGCGCTGCAGCGGACCGAGGCCGGCCACGGCGTCGACGACCTCCTTGGCGGCCGCGCCGGGGTCCGCGAGGGGCGGGACGAGCCCGGCCAGCGACCGCTCGTCGTAGTCGGCCACGACGGCGGCGACGAGAGAGCGCACACCGTCGGTGTCACGGGCGGGGTCCAGACCCTGACGGCGGACCAGCTCCCGCACCTCGGACTCGAGCAGCGCCACACCGTCCTCCACGCCGCACCTCCGCCGCCGCCGCTGGAGCGTTCTACCAGGTCAGAGGCCGAACATATTGGACGGACGAGGGTCGTGGGCAGGTTTTCACGCCCCTGTGGACAAAACTTCCCCGGCCCTCGCGGACAGGAGCCGCCGCCACCAGCGGTGGTGGCACCGCCGCACCGGTGGCCCCTCCTCCGGCGCGTGCACCGCGCACCGGCCCCCGCCGCCGCCTACCGTGTTGCCGTGGTCCGATCCGCCCTCGCTCTCGCCGCCCTCGCCACCACGGCCGTGCCCGGCCTGGACGTGGTGGCGACCCGACCACCCCAGCGGGTCACCACCGACTTCCAGACCACCGGCGTCCTCGACGGCGGCGGGCGCAGCTGGGTGGTCGTCGCGCCCCTGCACGCCGCGGCCGGGGCCGCCCTGGAGGGCGAGGTCGCGGTCCTGGCGAACCTCGCGAAGGCCGTGGACGACGGCCGGCTGCCCTTCGACGTCCCCCGCCCCGCCGGTTTCGCCGCCCTCCCCGAGGGCGGGCGTGCGATGGTCCACCGCCAGCTCGTCGGCCGCCCGCTCGACCTCACCAGGCTCGCCGCCGGCCCGGGGCTCTCCGCCGAGGTCGGCCGCGCGATCGCCGCGTTCCACGAGCTCGACACCGACGTCGTCGCCGAGGCGGGTCTGCCCGTCTACGACGCCGACGCCTACCGTCGCCGCTGCCTCGCCGAGGTCGACGAGGCCGCCCGCACCGGGCACGTGCCGGCGGTCCTGCTCAACCGGTGGGAGCACGCCCTCGAGGACGTCGCACTGTGGCGCTTCCGGGCGGTGCCGGTGCACGGCGACCTCGCCCCCGACCACGTCCTGGTCCACGAGGGGAGGGTCAGCGCCGTGCTCTCCCTGGCCGAGGCCCACGTCGGCGACCCCGCCGAGGACCTGGCCTGGCTGACGGCGTCCGCGCCGGAGGAGTCCCTCGACGCGATCGAGGAGGCGTACTCCCTCGCCCGCACCGAGAGCACGGACAAGCACCTGCTCGACCGCGCCCTGCTCGTCTCCGAGCTCGCGCTGGCGCGGTGGCTGCTCCACGGAACCCGCACCGGCGAGCAGGCGGTGATCGACGACGCGGCCGCGATGCTGCGCGAGCTCGCCGCCGACGTCGAGGACGCCCCGCCCATCGGCTCTCGCGAGCCCGTCGTGCTGCCCGACCGCGGCTGGGGCGAGGATGACGCCCTCCCGCACACCGACGGCGACCGGGCTCCGGAGCCCGCCGGCGACGGGCCGGAGAACCACGACCGGCCCACGCCCGCAGACGACGTCGACGCCGGGACCGCAGATGAGGTCGACCAGCCGGGCACCGAAGGTCAGGACGACGGCGTCGACGCGCCTGCCGACGACCCGGCCGGCGAGTCCGCTCCCGGCCCGGCACGGCGGCAGGACCACGCCGCGGTCACCGAGGAGCTCCACCTCGGCCGCGACCTGCCCGACTTCCTGCGCGAGGACCGCCCGAACAGCTGACCTCCGGGTCGCGGGTCAGCTCACCGGGACCGCCAGCGCAGCGGTGATGCGGTCGACGATCTCCTCCTCGGTGAGGTCACCGGCCCGGACGGTGGTGTCGGCGCCGACGTAGTAGAACGCCGCCCCGACCCGCTCGAGGGGGGTGCCGGTCGCCCGGGCCCAGGCGAGCCGGTACAGCGCGAGCTGCATCTCGCGGCGCTCGAGGTCCTCGGCGTCACGCGGGGGCCGTCCGGTCTTCCAGTCGACCACCTCGACGTCACCGCCGTCGGCGAAGACGGCGTCGATGCGGCAGCGCACCATCGTCCCGGCGACCGGCGTCTCGAGGTCGACCTCCACCGCGACGGGCACCCGCGCCGCCCAGGGTGAGGCGGCGAAGGTCCGCTGCAGCGCGGTGAGGTCGTCGTCGGCGAGCGGGCCGGCACCCTCGTCGCCGCTGCCGGGGACGTCGTCGACGTCGAGCAGGGCGGCGCGGCCGTAGAACCGCTCGACCCACTCGTGGAAACGGGTGCCGCGCCGCGAGACGACGGTCGGCTCGGCGGGGACCGGGCGTCGACGGTCGCGGGCGAAGGTCTCGGGGTCGGACACGAGCCTGACGACGGCCGAGGCGGACAGGTGCCCGGCCAGGTGCACGGTGGCGTCGGGGCTCGCGGCCTCGTCGCGCTCGGCGAGCAGCAGCTCGGCGTCGCGCGCCCAGTCGCGCACGAGGTCGTCGTCGCTCACCGCGAGCCGGCGCAGGACCGGGAGGTCGTCGTGCCCGGCCGCGGCGGCGAGCCGGCCGGCGGCCGCGAGCACGGCGGCCGCGGCGGCCTCGCGGGCGGGGCGGCGGGGGCCGAGGGGGTCGGTCGGCCAGGAGCGCTCCAGCGCCTGGGCGAGCGCCGGGTTCTCGGTCCCGGCCGCGGGGGCGGGGACGAAGCCGTCCTCGAGGGCGGTCACGTGCCCGGCGTCGCGCGGCTCGGTGAGGAACCGCGACGGCGGCAGGGCCGTCTTCCCGGTGCGGAACCAGGACCCGGAGAGCAGGAGGGTGGAGCGGGCCCGGGTGACGGCGACGTACGCCAGGCGCCGCTCCTCGGCCACGCGGTGGGCGCCGGCGTCGACCCGGAAGGCGTCCAGGGCGTCGGCGACGTCCCGGTGGGTGGCCGTGCCGGCGAGGGGCAGGCGCGGGAGGGACTCGGCGTCGCCGCGCAGCGGGTAGGGCAGCTCGCCCACCGCGGTCAGCCAGGCGCCGGCGGTGACGCGCCCGTCGTCCCGGGGGGCGCAGTCGTACCCCGGGAACTGGGTCTCCACCAGGCCGGGGACGGCGACGACGTCCCACTCGAGGCCCTTGGCGGCGTGGACGGTGAGGACCTGCACCACCGCGGTGTCCGGCTCCTCCTCCGCCGTGCCGCCGCCGTCGAGCCCCCGCTCGCGCTCCTCTGCGGCGTCGAGCCAGGACAGGAACGCGCCGAGGCTCGGCCGGTCGCTGTCGGCGGCGAACCCGGCGGCGACCTCGACGAAGGCGTCCAGGGCGGACCGGGCCGCCCCGGCACCACCGGCCCCCGCCCGGGTCGCGACCTCGATGTCGAGCTCGAGGAGCTGCTCGGTGGCCACGACGAGCTCGGGAAGGGAGAGGTAGGACAGGGACCTGACCTGCCGCAGGACCTCGCCCAGGCGCCCCACCCGCGCCGCGGCGGCGGGGGTGAAGACGTGACCGCGGGGGCTGGACCAGCCGGCCGCGGGCGGCTGCTCGACCGCCTCGACGATGCTGGACTCCTCGCGGGGGTCGAGGCGGCGGCCGGCGTCGTCGGTCGCCGCCGTGGACGCCCGGCGGGCGAGCTCACGGGCCCAGTCCTGCAGGGCGTGCAGGTCCGCGATGCCCAGGCGCAGGTTGGTCAGCAGCCGCATCATCGCATCGCCGCGGCCGGCGTCGTGGGCGACCTCGAGCGCGGCGCGCAGGTCCACGACCTCCGGGGTGCTCAGCAGCCCGCCGAGGCCCAGGACCCGCACGGGCAGCCCCCGGTCCCGCAGGGCGGCGACGACGTCGGGGAACTGGCTGCGCTTGCGGCACAGCACCGCCGCGGTGCGGGGGGAGTCCGGGGTCCAGCGGTCGGCGACGAACGCGGCGACCTGGCGCGACTCCTCCTCCTGGGTCGGGGCGTACAGGCCCAGCACCTCGCCCGGTCCGGCGCCCGGCCGGGCGCGCAGGACGGGCACGTCGACGACGGCGCCCGGCTCGCGCAGCGGGGCGGAGACGGTGTTGGCGGCGTCCAGGACGGCCCGGTCGTTGCGCCAGGAGGTGCTCAGCGCCAGGGTCCGGGTCGCGGGGCCGTCGGCGGAGCGGAACATTCCTGGGAAGGTCGCGAGCGACGCGGCGGAGGCTCCGCGCCAGCCGTAGATGGCCTGGTTGGGGTCCCCGACGGCGGTGACGGCGTGGCCGGCGCCGAAGAGCGCCGAGAGCAGGCGCAGCTGCGCCACGGAGGTGTCCTGGTACTCGTCCAGGAGCACGACGCGGTACTGGGCCCGCAGCTGGTGGCCCACCTCGGGGACCTCGGCGGCGATCCGGGCGGCGAGGGCGACCTGGTCGCCGAAGTCGATGAGGCCCCGTTCCCGCTTGAGCCGGGCGTAGGCCTCGACGACGTCGAGGAGCGCGATGCGCTCGCTGAGGGTGGCCGCGACCTTCGCGACCGGGGCCAGCGGGCCCCTGGCGCGCGGCCCGGCGGCCTTGTCGACGAGGTCAGTCCGGAGGTCGGCGAGGAGCTCCCGGGCGTCGGCGGGGTCGAGGAGGTGCTCGGACAGCGCGCCGGACAGGCTGAGGACGGCCTCGGTGACCGCGCCGGGCGAGCGGTCAGTGGCGAGCTCCTCCGCCCAGCCCTGGACGAGGTCGTCGGCGAGCTGCCAGGCGGCGGCCTCGGTGATGAGGCGCGCGTCGGGGTCGGCGCCGACCCGCAGGGCGTGGTCGCGGGCGAGGTTGCCGGCGAAGGAGTTGTAGGTGGCGATGGTGGGGCGGTCCACGTCGAGGACGGCGGCGCCGTCGGCGGGGTCGGCCGCGGTGGTGAGCAGGCCGGCCCCGCGCAGGGCGCGCAGGCGCTTGCGGACCCGGTGGCCCAGCTCCGCGGCGGCCTTGCGGGTGAAGGTCAGGCCGAGCACCTCCTCGGCGCGCACCATCTCGTTGGCGACGAGGTAGACGACGCGGGCGGACATCGTCTCGGTCTTGCCCGAGCCGGCGCCGGCGACGACGAGCAGGGGCGCGAGGGGCGCCTCGATGACCTCCGTCTGCTCCGGGGTGGGCGGGGGCTGGCGCAGCGCGTCGGCGATCTCCGCGGCGGAGTGTCGGGGTGGGGCGGTCGCGGCGGGCCGGCGGGGCGGGGCGGCGGCCGGGGGCAGGGCGCTCATCGGGTCACCCGCTCCCCGTCGTCCTGGACCGGGCAGGAGCGGCGCACCGGGCAGTGCCGGCAGTGGTCGTTGAGGCGGGCGACGAAACCGGCGCCGGCCATGACCTCGGCGGCCTCCCCGACGAGCGTGGCCGCCCACGCCGGGTCGGCGGCGTCGGCGAGCGCCGGCTGGGGCCGCAGGGTGGCGCCCTTCGCGCCGGCCCCGAGGTAGACGAGCCGTGCGCCCGCGGGCCGCACGGGCCCGAACGCGCCGGCCTCGACGGCCGCCTGGTAGGAGCCGAGCTGCGGGTGCTCGGCGGCCTTGTCCTTGGGCAGCGGGTTGGCGGAGGTCTTGAGGTCGACCACGCGGGCGGCGCCGTCGTCGAGGTGCTCGACCCGGTCCATGCGCCCGGTGAGGTGGGCCCGGCCGACGTCGGCGGTGAAGGCGCGTTCGACGTCCACGTCGCCCGGCACGCCGGCCATGTAGGCCGCCAGCCGGTCGACCATGGCCTCGGCGAGGACCCGCTGGCGCCGCCCCACCCAGGACTCGCCCAGCCCGAGCTCGTGCCAGCGTGCGGCCAGGGCGGTGCGCAGCTCCTCGGCGCTGCCGTGCGGGTGCTCCGCCGCGATCTCGTGGATGAGGGAGCCGACGCTCTGGTCCGCCGACCGCTCCCCGCGTCCGCCGGCCTGCTCCAGGGCCCAGCGGAGCCCGCACGTGGTGGCGAGCTCGACGCCGGAGGGGCTGACGGGCACCTGGGCCTCGGCCGGCCGCAGGGGTACCTCGGTGCTCGGTGCGGCGAGGCCGGACCAGGTGGTGGGGTCGGCCCCGGCGACCCCGCGGGCGGCGAGGTCGGCGAGGAGCTCGGCGGCGGCTCCCGTCCGGTCGGTGCGGTGCTCGACGGCGCCGCGGAGCTCGGCGACGAGGCCGCGCAGGTCCAGCGGCGGCGGCGCGGTGCGGGCGTCGGTCGGGTCGAGGTCGGGTGCGAGGAGGTCGAGGAAGGTCGAGGGGCGCTCGTCCTCGTCGAGGACCGCGGTCACGAGGAGGCGCCGCGCGGCCCGGGAGACCGCGACCGCGAGCATCCGCAGCTCGTCGTCGAGGACCTGCCTGCGGGCCGGGCCGTAGGCGCGGCGGCCGTCGGGCGACCGGCCGGCCTCGACGTCGGCGAGGGCGCCGGCCCCGAGGAGGGAGTCGCGCAGGCGCAGGTCGGGCCAGACGTCCTCCTGGAGCCCGGCCACGACGACCACCTGCCACTCCTCGCCCGCCGCGGCGGCCGGGGTGAGGACCTGGACGGTCTCCGCGCGCTGGCCCTGGGCCGCGAGGGTGTCGGCGGGCAGGTCCTGGGCGCGGACGTGCTCGAGGAACCCGGCGGGGCCGCCGCCGACGGTGCGGTCGGTGTACTGCTCGGCCGCGCGGAACAGGGCCATGACGGCGTCGAGGTCGGCGTCGGCGCGGTCCGAGCCCGGGCCGCCCGTGAGCGCGCGGCGGCGCCAGGGCTCGGCCAGCCCGGCCGCGTCCCACAGGGCCCAGAGCACGGTCTCGGCCGTGGCGGCGGGCCGCTCCAGGGCGGCCCGGCCCGCGGCGAGGACCGCGGCGACGCGCGCCGGGCCGCGGCGGGCGCCGGCCGGCAGGTCCGCCCCGTCGGCGGGGTCGTCGACCGCGGCGACGAGGAGCTCGTCCACGGTGCGTGTGCCCTCGCGGGCCCGCTCCCGTGCCCGCAGCGCCCGGCGCAGGGTGCGCAGGGCGACGGCGTCCAGGCCGCCGACCGGGGAGGTGAGCAGCTCCACGGCCTGCTCGGCGGTGGTGGTGCCGGCGAGGACGGCGGCGAGCGCGACGAGGAGCGGCCGGACCGCGGGCTCCTCCCGGAGGACGCCGGGCCCGGAGCCGCCGGCCACCGGCACCCGCCAGGCCCGCAGCGCCCGCTGCAGGGCCGCGACCTGCCCCGCCGAGCGGGTGACCACGGCCATCTGGGACCAGGGGGTGCCGTGGTGCAGACGTTCCTCCCGCAGCGACCGGGCGATGAGGGCGCCCTCCTGGGCCCGGGAGCGCAGGACCGTCACGGTCGTGCCGGACGGTGGCGCGCCCGCGCCGCCGGCCCCGCCACCGGCAGCGGCGGCGGGTCCGGCGTCGGGCTCGGGGACCCGGGCGGACCGGTGGCGGACGGCGCCCGCGGTCGACACGGCGCCGGTCACGGCCGCCGTCGCCCGGCGCAGCTCCGCGTCACCCCGGTGGACGGTCTCGAGCACGACGCGCCGTGCCCCGAACCCGCCGATGGCGGCGCGGGTCTCGGCCAGGCCGACCAGGGCCGGGGTGCCGCCGCGGAACCCCTGGACGCCGGTGTCGGGGTCGCCCAGCAGCACGAGCTGCGAGCCGTCGTCGGCCAGCGCCCGCAGGAGCCGGGCGGCGGCGAGGGTCGAGTCCTGGTGGTCGTCCACGACCACCGTGGACCACCGGGGGCGGGGGTGGTCGGGGACCTCGCGCTCCCACGCGCGCAGCGCCGCGGTCGCCTCGTCGACGATGCGGGCGGCGTCCAGGCGGGCCCCGCGGTCGGGCGTCATCTCCCCCAGCGCGGTGACCTCCTGGTACTCGCCCAGGAGGACGGCGGCGGCGACCCACTCCGGTCGGCCGTGGCGCTCGCCCCGCTCGGCGAGGTCCTCCGGGGCCAGGCCCAGCTCGGCGGCGCGCATGAACAGGTCGCGCAGCTCGTCCCGGAACGCCGGCAGGGCCAGGGTCTCGGCCGTCACCGACGCGGGCCAGCGCACCGCCGCGCCCAGGCCGAGGCGGTGCCCCTCGAGCAGCTCACCGAGGATCTGGTCCTGCTCCGGTCCGGTGACCAGGGTGGGGGCCGGCTCGTGCAGGAGCGCGGCGCGCAGCCGCAGGACGGAGTAGGCGAAGGAGGCGGGGGTCCGGACGAGGACCTGCCCGGTGGTGCGCCCCAGCCGGGCCGCGACGGCGTCGCGCACGCGCGCCGCGCCGCGCCGGGTGGGGACGAGCAGCAGCGGCCCCTGCGCACCGGCCACCGTGGCGCCCGCCGGTGGGGCCTCGGCTCGCGCCCGCGCGAGGAAGACCTCGAGCGCCGTCGTCGTCTTGCCGGTCCCGGGGGCGCCGACGACCAGGAGGTTGCCGGCGCCGGCGCCCCACGCGACGGCCTCGGCCTGACGGGCGTCGAGGACCGGCGGCGCGGGTGCCGGTGCGGGCAGGGCGAGCCGCGGGCCGGTGCTGCGGGTCGCCGTCTCCATGCCCCCGATGCCATCACACCCCACCGACATCCGGGCGCACCGACGCGGCGCGCCCGGCCTCATCCGGCCAGGGCGTCCCAGCCGTTGGGCAGGCAGCCGCCGAGGTCGATGCTCTGCTGGACCATCACCGGCGCGACGGTGCCCGGCGCGGGGCAGGTGACGTGCGGGCGGCCCAGGAGGTGGCCGACCTCGTGGTTGACGAGGTACTCGCGGTAGGCGGTGAGGTCGGCGCCCGCGGCGAGGAAGGGCTCCGCCCCGGAGGACCACCGCTCGGCGTTGAGGACGGCTCGTCCGTTGCGCCCGCAGGAGTACTCCCCCATGGTCCGCAGCGGGACGCAGAGCTCGTCGGTGGTGGCCCCGGAGGCGAGGACGACCGAGATCTCCGCCTCGCCGTCGGTGCGGGCGAAGACGACGGAGCCGTCGTGGCCCCATCCGCGCTCGTCGTTGAGGACGTCCATGACGAGCTCGGCGAACGCCGCCCCGTCCACCGGGAGGCCCTCCTCGAACTGGACCCGGACGGTGCGGACCCGTTGCGCCGGCCGCGGGGCCTCGGTGGACCCCGGGACGGTGACGAGGTTCCCGGAGGCGGCCGCGGGGACCTCGTCCGCGGTCAGGCCGGCCCGGGCGCGCTCGGCACGCTCGGCCGCGGCGCCGGCGTCCTCGGGCGGCCACGCGGAGACGTCGGGGTCGGGCGTGCGGACCGAGGCGCTCAGGACAGTCGAGGTGCCCGCGAGGCCCGCCGCCGTGGCCGGCGCGAGAGCGGCGGCGTGCGCCAGCAGGCCCGCGAGGGCGAGCACGGCGGCGACGGCGGCAGGAGCGGGACGCACGGTCCCATCCTCTCACCGCCGTGGCGGACGACCGCTCCGACGCCGGGTGGTCCGGGCCGTGACACCCGCCACGCCAGGTTGTGGCCCGGTCCGCCGCCCCGGCCGGGCGGGCGCCGTCGGTGTCACCACCTACGATGGGCGACAGCATCGACCCCGCATGAAGGAGGAGCACCGTGGAGATCACCATCGGCGTCCGGAACGTCGCGCGCGAGATCAGCCTGGAGTCCACGCAGAGCCCGGACGAGGTGCTCGCGGCCGTGCGGACGTCGCTCAAGGACTCCGCACCGCTGGTCCTGGAGGACGAGAAGGGCCGGCACGTCGTCGTCCCCGCCGAGGCCCTGGGCTTCGTCGAGCTCGGCCCGACCGAGCAGCGCCGGGTGGGCTTCGGTCTCGTCTGAGGCCGAGGACGGGGGCCGCGCCGCCCCGGGTGACCACCCCCACGCCGCCCGGTCAGCACGACCGGGCGGCTTCGCGCTACCCTGGGGAAGTAAACGGTTGCCCGGTCGTCTCGTAGAAACCTGAGCCTGAAGCCGCCGACGCGGCACGACATGATCACGATCGGCTGCCACGACATGGTGGAGCCAGCACCCCGGCAGAGCGCCGGTGCGGTGCCGGCCGTCCGCCTCGAGCGACAAGGCGACAGCTGAACATGACCGAAACCAATGCCTCCGGCGTCCTCGACCTCGTCGAGACCCCCGTGCTGCCCGTGGCCGACGAGGTCACCCCCGACATCACCGACGACGGGACCGCCACCGCCCATCTCGAGGAGAAGTCCTTCGCGGACTTCGGGGTGAGCGAGCCGATCGTCGGCGCGCTGCGCGACGTCGGCATCACCCACCCGTTCCCCATCCAGGCGCTGACCCTGCCCGTGGCCCTGAGCGGCCACGACATCATCGGCCAGGCCAAGACCGGCACCGGCAAGACCCTCGGGTTCGGCATCCCGCTCCTCGAGCGCGTCGTCGCCCCGGGCGAGGACGGCTGGGACGACCTCGAGGCCGCCGGCGCCCCGCAGGGTCTGGTCATCGTCCCCACCCGCGAGCTGGCCAAGCAGGTCGCCGACGACCTGACCGCGGCCTCGCGCCGGCGCAGCGTCCGGATCGTCCAGGTCTACGGCGGCCGCGCCTACGAGCCGCAGATCGAGGCCCTCGGCCGTGGCGCCGAGGTCGTCGTCGGCACCCCGGGTCGCCTCATCGACCTGCTCAAGCAGCGCATCCTCGACCTCTCCCGCGTGCGGACGGTGGTCCTGGACGAGGCCGACGAGATGCTCGACCTGGGCTTCCTGCCCGACGTCGAGACGCTCCTGTCCAAGACCCCGGCGACGCGGCACACGATGCTGTTCTCCGCGACCATGCCCGGCGCGGTGGTGGCCATGGCCCGGCGGTACATGTCGCGGCCCACCCACATCCGCGCCCAGGACCCCGACGACCAGGGCGCGACGGTGAAGAACACCCGGCAGGTGGTCTACCGCGCGCACGCCCTCAACAAGGTCGAGGTGCTCTCCCGCATCCTCCAGGCCGACGGGCGCGGCCTGACGATCGTCTTCACGCGCACCAAGCGGACCGCGGCCAAGGTGGCCGACGACCTCGCCGAGCGAGGGTTCGCCTCCGCGGCCATCCACGGCGACCTCGGCCAGGGGGCCCGCGAGCAGGCCCTGCGCGCGTTCCGCGCCGGCAAGGTCGACGTGCTGGTGGCGACCGACGTCGCGGCCCGCGGCATCGACGTCGACGACGTCACGCACGTCGTGAACTACCAGTGCCCCGAGGACGAGAAGATCTACCTCCACCGCATCGGCCGGACCGGCCGCGCGGGCAACACCGGCACGGCCGTGACGTTCGTCGACTGGGACGACATGCCGCGCTGGTCGCTCATCAACAAGGCGCTGGGCCTGGGTGCGGCGGAGCCGATCGAGACCTACCACACCTCGCCGCACCTCTACGCCGACCTGTCGATCCCCGAGGGCACGACGGGGCGCCTGCCCCGGTCGGCCCGCACGCGCGCCGGGCTGGCGGCCGAGGAGATCGAGGACCTCGGCGAGACCGGCAAGCGCCACGGCGGCGGCCGCACCGGCGGTGGCCGCGGGCGCGAGGGCGACCGCGGCCGCGAGGGCGACCGCGGGCGGGACGGCGGACGCGGTCACGACCGGGGCCGGTCCGGCTCGCACGCCGAGCGCCCCGCCGAGAGCGACCCCGAGCGTCCGCGCCGGACCCGGTCGCGCCGTCGCACCCGCGGCGGCCAGGCGGCCGAGGACACCCAGGGCTGAGGCCGGAGGCGCGCCCCGGCGAGGGGCGCGCCCGGCGGCTCCGGTCGGGCCGACCGTCGCCGCTAGCCCCGGGCGTCGAGGAAGGCGAACACCGCGTCGGCCATGAGCTGGACGGCGATCGCCGCCAGCAGCAGACCGGCGAGGCGCGTGACCAGCGTCGTGCCGCCCTCGCCGAGCACCCGGTGGATGACCACCGCGAAGCGCATCGCGAGCCACAGCACGACGTGGATGGCCACCAGCGCGAGGCCGATCGCCACCCGGTCGCCGGTCGAGCCGTCCGACTGCTCGACCGCCAGCATCGCCGCCACGATCGCGCCGGGTCCGGCGAGCAGCGGCGTGCCCAGCGGCACGAGGGCGACGTTGACGCCCGAGGCCGACGGGGTGGGCTCCTCCGCCTGACCCGTCAACAGCTCCATCGCGACCAGGAGCAGCAGCAGCCCACCGGAGAGCTGCAGCGCCGGCACGGAGATGTGCAGGAAGCCGAGGATGTACTGGCCGAACAGCGTGAACGTCAGGATCACGCCGAAGGCCACCAGCGTGGCCTGCCGGGCCGCCGCGCGACGCTGGGCACCGGTCATCCGTGAGGTGAGTGCCAGGAAGACCGGCACGGTCCCGGGCGGGTCCATGATGACGAAGAGGGTGAAGAAGGTCGTCGACAGCAACGTCAGGTCGATGTAGCCGCTCACGGACGCACCACCGGCAGGAACCCCTCGCTCTCGATCATCGACAGGACCTCCGGCGCCGTCGTGCGCTCCCCCAGCCGGTTGGGCTTGCCCGCACCGTGGTAGTCGCTCGAGCCGGTCCGGGCCAGGCCCAGCCGCGACGCGAGGGCCTCGAGGTGCTCGACGTCGGCGGCGGTGTGGTCGCGGTGGTCGATCTCGAGGGCCGCGAGCCCGGCAGCGGCCATCGCCGCCACGACGGCGTCGGTCACGACCCGCCCGCGGGCGGCGGCGCGCGGGTGCGCCATGACCGGGACGCCCCCGGCGGCCCGGACCATCTCCACCGCCTCGACGGTGTCGGGCGCGTGGTAGGGCACGTAGTAGCGCCCCCGGACGGACAGGATCGTCTCGAAGCAGCTCGACCGGTCCGGCGCCAGGCCGGCGGCGACCAGGGCGTCCGCGATGTGCGGCCGACCCACCGTCGCGCCGTCGGCGACCTGCGCCTCGACGTCGGCCCAGGTGATCGGGTAGTCCCGGGAGATCCGCTCGACCATGTCGTGGGCCCGCTCGTCCCGCGAGCGGCGGGCACGCAGCATCTCCGCCGCGAGCTCGGCGTCGTCGGGGTCGTGGAGGTAGCTGAGCAGGTGCACCGAGATCCCGCGGGACTGGGTGGAGAGCTCGGCGCCGCGCACGAGCGCGACGCCCGTGGCGGCGACGGCGTCCTGCGCCTCGGCCCAGCCACCGACGGTGTCGTGGTCGGTCAGGCCGAGGACGTCGATCCCGGCCGCGGCAGCGGCGTGCATGAGCTCGGTGGGCGACTCCGTGCCGTCGGAGGTGGCGGTGTGCGCGTGGAGGTCGATGCGCATCCCGGACACACGGGCAAGGGTACTGGTGCGGCACCGGTGCCCAGTGCGGCGGCGTGCGGCCCGCGCACCCCGGTGCCCACCGTGTCGGCCGACGGTGCGATCATGGCGCCATGACCGACGAACGAAGCGACGCCGCCACCCCGGACCGGGCCCAGGACACCCCCCCGACCGCCACCGGCCCGGAGGCCCAGCCCCTGTCCGAGCGCGGCGACAACCGTTCCCAGCGGCCCACGAGCCAGGCCTTCCGCGCGTTCATCGCCGACGGCTGGGGCCCGCGGCCGGACCTCCTGCCCGAGCGCTCCCCCGCGGCCGACCACGCCGCCGCCCGCCGCGCCGCCGTCGGCCGCCTCTTCCCCGGCGAGCGGCTCGTCGTGCCCGCCGGCGGCCTCGTCACCCGCAACAACGACAACGACTACCGCTTCCGGCCGCACTCGGCCTTCGCCCACCTCACCGGTCTGGGCACCGACGAGGAGCCGGACGCCGTCCTCGTGCTGCACCCCCTCGACGAGGCGACCGGCGGTCAGCCGGCCGACGGCGACGCGCCCACCCACGAGGCCGTCCTGTACTTCCGTCCCCGTGCGGGCCGCGACACCGAGGAGTTCTACGCCGACTCCCGCTACGGCGAGCTGTGGGTCGGGGTGCGGCCGTCCCTGGCGGAGGTCTCCGCCCGCACCGGGCTGCGCGCCGAGCACATCGACAGCCTGCGCGACGCGCTGGCCAAGGACGCCGGCGCGGGCCAGGTCCAGCTCCGGGTGGTCCCGCAGGCGGACGCCGCCGTCGAGGCCGTCGTGGCCGAGGTCCGCGCCCAGGCCGGGCAGAGCGTCACCGAGGGGACCGACGCCGACCTCGCCGTCGCGCTGTCCGAGCTGCGCCTGCGCAAGGACCCGTACGAGGTCGACCAGCTCCGCGCGGCGGTGGCCGCGACCGCGCAGGGCTTCGACGACATCGTCCGCGCCCTGCCCCGGGCGGTGGCGCACCACCGCGGCGAGCGGGTCATCGAGGGCACCTTCGCCGCCCGCGCCCGCGAGAACGGCAACGGCGTCGGGTACGAGACGATCGCGGCCGCGGGCAACCACGCCAACACCCTGCACTGGATCGGCAACGACGGGCCCGTGCGCGCGGGGCAGCTCGTCCTGGTCGACGCCGGCGTCGAGGTCGACTCGCTCTACACCGCGGACATCACCCGCACGCTCCCCGTGGACGGGAGCTACACCCCCGCCCAGCGGAAGGTCTACGAGGCGGTCCTCGAGGCGGCCGACGCCTCGTTCGCCCGGGCCGGACGGCCCGGCGCCCGCTTCCGCGACCTGCACGCCGCCGCGATGGAGGTCCTGGCCGCCCGGCTCGCCGAGTGGGGCATGCTGCCCGGCACGGCCGAGGAGTCGCTGGCGCCGGAGGGCCAGTACCACCGCCGCTGGATGGTGCACGGCACGAGCCACCACCTCGGTCTCGACGTCCACGACTGCGCCCAGGCCCGGCGCGAGATGTACCTCGACGCCGAGCTCGCCCCGGGCATGGTCTTCACCATCGAGCCGGGCCTGTACTTCCGGGAGGACGACCTCAAGGTGCCCGAGGAACTGCGCGGCATCGCCGTGCGGATCGAGGACGACGTGCTCATCCGCGAGGACGGCACGGTGGAGAACCTCTCCGCGGCCATCCCCCGCGAGCCCGGGCAGATCGAGGCGTGGATGGCCTCGCTCCGCGGCTGAGCGTCCCGGGCACGCGACCGAGTCCCTACCCCTCCTCGGGGACCTCGACGAGCGCGGCGACCCGTTTGCTCTCGCCCGTGGCGAGGTGCTCGCGCCCGAAAGCGAGAGACTCCGCCAGGGCCGCCCGGCGGTCCTCCGGAGACATCTTGCGGGTGTTGACCTCCACCACGACGCTGCCGTCGAACCCCTGGGAGCCGAGCATGTGCAGCACCTCGGCGCACGGCTGCTCGCCGTGGCCGGGCACGAGGTGCTGGTCCATGAACGTGGGCGTGCCGTCGGCGAGGTGGAGGTGCGCCAGCCTCGGTCCGAGCTCGTCGGCCATGGCGAGGGAGGCGTCGGCGTCCATGCCCGCGGTGGCGGTGTGCGACAGGTCGAGGGTGACGTGGGTGTAGTCGTGCTCGAGGGGGTCCCAGCCCGGCAGGTACGCCTGCATCACCCGCTCGCGCTTCTTGGTCCGGGCCCGCCAGGGGAACATGTTCTCCACCGCCAGGCGCATGTCGTCCAGACGCTCGCGCTCGGCGATCGCCCCGACGAAGTGCTCGGCGTAGGCGCGCTGCCACCGGAACGGCGGGTGGAGGACGACGACGTGGGCGCCGACGTCGTGCGCGAGCTCGGTGGACCGGTCGACCTTGTCCCACGGGTCCTTGCCGTAGACCCCCTGGGTGAGCAGGAGGGTCGGGGCGTGGATGGAGAGGATGGGCAGCTCGTAGGTGTCCATGAGCTCACGGAGCTTGACCTCGTCCTGGCTGTGGGGGTCGCGCAGGACCATGACCTCCACGCCGTCGTACCCGAGCTCCTTGGCCAGCGCGAAGGTCTCGGTGACACCCGCGGGGTAGACCGAGGACGTCGACAGTCCGACGGGGATCCCCATGCTCACTCCCTCCGCTCGCCGCCGGCCTCGCGGTCGGGTCCGGTCTCCTTCTCGGTGCCGTCGGCGCCCTCGAGGTCCTCCAGGCGCAGACCGTAGCGCGGACGCTCGGTCCTCCCGGTCGGCCCGGCGCCCGTCCCGGCCGTCGTGCCGGCGCCCTCGGCGGGCGCCACGGTCCGCTCCGGCGCGGGAGCCGTCGGTCGCTCGGGGGCCGGTCCGCCGGAGCGCCACGGCGTCCCGGGGGCGGCGTAGGGGTTGTCGTGGCTGTCTGGTGCCGGCCGACCGGCGTCCGCCCGTCCCCGCCCGGGGGCGTCACGCTCACCGGGCGCACCGCCCTGCCCGGACGCACCGCCCTGCCCGGGCGCGGACGGCGCGCGCCACCCGGGCGAAGCCGCGACGGAACGCAGGAGCTGGCGCGCCTGCCCCGCACTCTCGGCCGCGCACAGGATGGAGTACCGCCCGGCCACGACCTGGCTGGCGGAGGTGAAGTCCCGCTTCCCCCCCGTGAACGCGTAGGACACCACGGCGAAGAGGATGCCGAACGCCACACCGATGAGGACGCCCGCCACCACGGGGAAGGTGCCCTCGGGGGTGAAGACCCAGTACACCAGCGCGATCATGAGGCCGAACCAGGCCCCGCTCATCGCCCCCGCGCCGGCGACGCGGGCGTAGGTCAGACGCCCCGTGATCCGCTCGACCATGCGCAGGTCGGTCCCCACGATCGTCACCGCCCGCACGTCGAAGGCCTCGTCGGACAGTCGGTCGACGGCCTGCTGGGCCTCGAGATAGGTCGTGTAGGAGGCCACCTCCACGCCGGTGGGCAGCGTGGGGAGCCTCGGGTCGGTCTGCTTGCGCGTGGACGGCATGGGTCGATCTTCCACCCCTGACGAGGGCGTCGCCACGCGTTCCACCTCCCGGGCCACCAGCCGGCCGCTCCGACGACGAAGGGCCCGCCCCGCAACGGGACGGACCCTTCTTCCCGGTCGGCGCGTCGGCGAGCTCAGGCCGCGCCGGGGACCTCAGGCCGCGCCGGGGACCTCAGGCGGCGACGGGGACGGCCCGCACGGCCGCCCTGGCGCGGGCGACGACCACGAGGGCGGCGACGACACCGAGCGCGATCGCACCGAGGCCCACGACCGGGGAGAGCTGCAGGCCGAGGGCGGCGTCGAGGGAGTACGCGCCGGGACCGGTCAGGCCCACGGTGGCGCCCACGACGGCGAGGACGAGCGGCAGCTCGTAGCCGCCGGCGGTGTTCCACAGGCCGCTGGCCGCGTGGGTGGAGGCGGCGACGACCATCGTGCCGACGATGGCGGCCGAGGCGAGCGGGGTGAGCAGGCCGAGCACGAGCAGGAGGCCACCGAGGAGCTCGGAGAGGCCGGCGACGACGGCCATCGCCCGGCCCGGCCGGAAGCCGATGGACTCGAACCAGCCACCGGTGCCGGCGATGCCGTAGCCGCCGAAGGAGCCGAACAGCTTCTGGGCGCCGTGACCGACGAGGAGGGCGCCGACGACGACGCGGACGAGGAGGAGGCCGATTTCCATGGTGAACCTTTCGAGGGGGTGTCAGGGGTACGAAGGAGTCAAGTTAGATGACGGTTCAACCATTCCGTGCCGGCGGGTCGCGTGCGTCACACGGCGCCCGAGGTCGGCGACGCGCCTCGGCGGGCGGTTCCCCACCGACCACCGTCCGGCCGCCACGACTAGGCTGGCCGGCGTGAGCACGCCCCCCGCCCGCCCGAACCCGCCGAGCCGCGTCTACGTCGCGCGGCTGGCCGGCACGGCCGTCTTCGACCCCCTGGGCGACCAGGTGGGGCGGGTCCACGACGTCGTCGTCCTCATCCGCCTCAAGGGGGCCCCGCGCGCCGTCGGCCTCGTCGTCGAGGTGGCCAGCAAGCGGCGCGTGTTCGTGCCGCTGACCCGGGTGACGAGCATCGACGCCGGGGCCGTCATCACCACGGGCCTGGTCAACATCCGCCGGTTCCAGCGCCGCGCCACCGAGACCCTCGTCGTCGCCGAGCTCCTCGACCGGACCGTGACACTGCGCGACGGCTCGGGCACCGCGGTCATCGAGGACGTCGCCCTCGAGCAGCGCCGCACCGGTGACTGGATGATCACCAAGCTCTTCGTCCGCCGCCACACGGGCCGCACGGGCCTGCTGCGCCGCGGTGAGGCGTTCGTCGTCGACGTCGAGGAGGTCACCGGCCTCGCCGGCGGACGGGCCCAGGGCGCGACCGCCCTGCTCGCCACCCTCGAGGGCCTCAAGCCGGCCGACATCGCCGACGTCCTGCGAGACCTGCCGGACGTCCGGCGCCTCGAGGTGGCCAGCGAGCTCGACGACGAGCGGCTCGCCGACGTCCTGGAGGAGCTCGGCGAGGAGGACCGCGTGGCGATCGTCTCGGCCCTCGACGTCGAGCGGGCGGCCGACGTCCTCGATGCCATGGAGCCCGACGACGCCGCCGACCTCGTCTCCGAGCTCCCCTCGGACAAGGCGCGCGACCTCCTCGATCGGATGGAGCCGGAGGAGGCCGAGGACGTCCGCCGGCTCCTGGCCTACGACGAGCACACCGCCGGTGGCCTCATGACCACCGAGCCGCTGGTCCTGCCGCCCGAGGCGAGCGTGGCCAACGCCCTCGCCCACGCCCGCCGCACCGACGTCACCCCGGCGCTGGCCGCGATGATCTTCGTCGTGCGGCCCCCGCTGGAGACCCCCACGGGCAAGCTGCTCGGCGTCGTGCACCTGCAGCGGGCGCTGCGCGAGCCCCCGCACACCATGCTCGGCACGATGCTGGACAAGGACGTCGAGGCGGTGCTCCCCGAGGACCCCATCGGCAAGCTCACCCGGCTGCTCGCCACCTACAACCTCACGGCCCTGCCCGTCGTCGACGCGGGCGGCCGGCTCCTCGGCGCCGTCTCGGTCGACGACGTGCTGGACCACCTGCTCCCGGACGACTGGCGCGACGCCGAGGACGAGGTCACCGACGAGGCGATGACGAGGACCGCCCATGGCTGAGCGCCTCGACACCCCCCTCGAGGCACGCCGGCGGTGGCGCCCGCGCGTGGACCCCGAGTTCTTCGGCCGCACCTCGGAGTCGATCGCCCGGTTCATGGGCACCCCGCGGTTCCTCGTCTACCTCAGCGCGTTCGTGGCGGTCTGGCTCGCGTGGAACACCTGGGGCCCGGTGCCGCTGCAGTTCGACTCCGCCGCCCTGGGCTTCACCGCCCTGACCCTCATGCTGTCGCTGCAGGCGTCCTACGCCGCCCCGCTCATCCTCCTCGCCCAGAACCGCCAGGACGACCGTGACCGGGTCGCGGCCGAGCAGGACCGGCAGCGCGCCGAGCGCAACCTCGCCGACACCGAGTACCTCGCCCGCGAGATGGCGGCCCTCCGGCTGGCGATGAACGAGGTCGCCACCCGCGACTTCGTGCGCTCGGAGCTGCGGGGACTGCTCGAGGACATCGTCGAGGAGCGCGAGCTGCGCATCCGAGAGCTCGAGCAGGAGCTCTCGGACATGGAGCGCACCGTCGAGCGCGCGGGTGCGCGGTCGAAGGGCAAGGGCGGCAAGGGCAAGGGCCTCCGCCCGTCGGCTGCGCCCCCGGACGCGCCCGGCCCGGGCGGCCCCGGCGAGGGCGGCGCCGGCGAGGGCGGCGCCGGCGAGGGCGGCGACTGAGAGCGTCGACGAGCGCGGCGGCCGCACGGGCGACGGCAGCGGCCGGGAGACCGCGACTACCGGGGGCCGACGAGGGACGGGTCCCGGGCCGCCTACGATGGAGGGCATGAGTGCACCCACCGTCGAGGCCGTTCAGGCCGAGCTCGGGAACGTCCTGGACCCCGAGATCCGCCGCCCGATCACCGAGCTGAACATGGTCCGCTCCGTCGAGGTCGAACCCGGCGGTCTGGTCGTCGTCGGCGTCGACCTCACCACGGCCGGCTGCCCGTTGAAGGACACCATCACCCGCGACGTCACCAACGTCGTCGGCGCCATGGACGGCGTGAGCGCGGTGCGCGTCGACATGGGCGTCATGACCGAGGAGCAGCGCAAGGCCCTGCGCTCCCAGCTCCGCGGCGGCGAGGCCGAGCCGGTCATCCCGTTCGCCCAGCCCGGGTCCCTGACGCGCGTGTACGCCGTCACCTCCGGCAAGGGCGGGGTGGGCAAGTCCTCGGTGACGGCCAACCTCGCGGCGGCGATGGCGGCGGACGGCCTCAAGGTCGGCGTCGTCGACGCCGACATCTACGGCTTCTCGATCCCGCGCATGCTCGGCGTGACGTACCCGCCGACGAAGGTCGACGACATGATCCTGCCGCCGGTCGCGCACGACGTGAAGGTCATCTCCATCGGGATGTTCACCCAGAACGGCCGGCCGGTGGTGTGGCGCGGACCCATGCTCCACCGCGCGCTGCAGCAGTTCCTGGCCGACGTCTTCTGGGGCGACCTGGACGTCCTGCTCCTCGACCTGCCGCCCGGGACCGGCGACATCGCCATCTCCGTGGCGCAGATGCTGCCGAACTCGGAGGTGCTCGTCGTCACGACGCCCCAGGTGGCCGCCGCGGAGGTGGCCCAGCGCGCCGGGATCATCGCCGAGCAGACCCACCAGCACGTCGTCGGCGTCGTGGAGAACATGTCGTGGCTGGAGCAGCCCGACGGCTCACGCCTGGAGATCTTCGGCTCGGGCGGCGGCGAGCGCGTCTCGTCCGAGCTCGGCACCGCCCTGGGCTACCCGGTCCCGCTGCTCGCGCAGGTCCCGCTCGACCAGGAGCTGCGCGAGGCCGGCGACGACGGTCTGCCCCTGGTGCTGCGCGAGGGCACCAGCCCCGCGGCCGAGGCGCTGCGCGGCCTCGCGCGGTCGCTGTCGCACCGCGCCCGCGGCCTCGCGGGCCGCTCGCTGGGGATCAGCCCGCTGGGTCGCTGAGCCGGGCGTCGCCAGACCTCAGGTGGCCTCGTCGTCGAACGGGACGACGTAGGCCGCCGGGTCGGCCCCCTCACCCACCACGGCGTCGACGTGGGCGACGCCGGTGCCGTCCTCGTCGCCCGTCGCCGCACCGGTGACGCCCGACCCGCCCCCCGGACCGTCCGCGGGCTGCGGCCGGTTGCCCGCCGGTGGGACGACCCCGGCCCCGGCTCCCGCGACCACCGCGGCTCCCGGGCCGGCGCCTGCGGCGGCGGCCGCCGCCCCGCCCGCCGCACCGGCGAGGGCTCCCGCCGTGGCGGGGCCGACGGGGGCGGGCGCGGTCCGGGGGGCGGGCCGACGTCTCGCGGCGGGCGGGCGGGCCGGACGCACCGCCGCGGACGGCTCGTCCTCCATGAGCGCCTCGCGCACGATGCGGCGCGGGTCGTACTGGCGAGGGTCGAAGACGGCGAGGTCGTCCATCTCGGGACCGAGCTCCTCGCGCACCTTCTCCTTGGCGCCGGTGGCGAGGTGCTTGAGCTCGCGGGTGAGCCGGCCGAGCTGCTGGGCGACCTCGGGCAGCCGCTCGGGGCCGATGAGCAGGAAGGCGAGCACGATGAGGACGACCCACTCGCCTCCGTTGATACCCACGGCGTCAGGATACGGGGCGGGCACCGCCCCGGCGGGCGCCCTCGGTCACGGCCCCTCCCCCAGGACGACGTCGACCTCCCGCTCGTCCGCACCCCGCCTGACCAGGAGGGTCACCGTCTCCCCCGGGGCGCGCGACCGGATGGCCACGATGAGCTCGTCGGGATCGGTGACCGGGCGACCGTCGATCGCCAGGATGACGTCGCCCGGCTCGATGCCGGCGACGGCGCCGGGCCCGCCGGAGGTGACGGCCTCGGTGTCGCCGTCGTCGTCGGTCATCACCTGCACGCCCTCACCTGAGTACCGGGTGTCGAGCGCGACGCCGATGATCGGGTAGGTGGCCCGGCCGGAGGCGATGAGCTGCTCGGCGGTGCGCCGGACCTGGTTGGCCGGGATCGCGAAGCCCAGGCCGATGCTCCCGGTGGCCTGCGAGGCGCCGGGGGTCTGGGCGATGGCGCTGTTGATGCCGATGACCTGGCCGGCGGCGTCGACGAGCGGCCCGCCCGAGTTGCCGGGGTTGATGGCGGCGTCGGTCTGGATGGCGTTGATGAAGGTCTGCGCGGTGGTCCCCGCGCGGACGGGCCGGTTGAGCGCGCTGACGATGCCGGTGGTGACCGTGCCCTCCAGGCCGAGCGGCGCGCCGACGGCGATGACGGGGTCGCCCACGGCGATCGAGTCCGAGTCGGCCAGGACCAGCGGGATCAGGCCCGTGCGCCCCACCCGCAGGACGGCGAGGTCGTAGTCGGAGGTGCGGCCGACGATCTCGGCCGCCTCCTGCGCGCCGTCGGGGAAGACGACGACGACGCTGCCGCCGTCCGCCGCGACCTCGATGACGTGGTTGTTGGTGACGAGGTAGCCGTCCTCGCGCAGCACCATGCCCGTGCCCGAGCTCGCCTGCCCCCCGCCCTGCGCCTCGATGTAGACGGTCGAGGGCAGGACCTGCTCGGCGATGCCGGCCACCGACTCCGGCGCCCGGTCCGCCCCGGCGCCGGAGGAGACGGGCAGCGTGGCCGAGGCACCGGTGGTTCCGACGTCGAAGAAGGACCGGGCGCCCAGCGCGCCGAGCAGCATCCCGGTGACGAGCGCCAGCAGGACCAGGAGTACGACGACCCCGCGGGCGACGCCGCGGCGCTGCCGCTCCGGCTCGGGCTCGGCGGGTCCGTACCGGGCCCAGCCGGCGGCGTCCGGTGAGGGCGCGAAGATCGTGGCGACGCCGTCCGTGGGGGGCGGCGCGCCCGGGCCGGGTTCGCTGGAGCCAGGTCGTCGCCAGGGGCCGGCGTCCGCCGTCGCGGTCGCGCCGCTCGTCCACGGCACGCCCCGGCTCGCGGGCCGCTCACCCTCGGGGCGCCCCCACGGTCCGGCCGGGCCGGCGGTGGTGGTGCCGTGCCGGGCCGCGTCCGGCGAGGCGCCGGCGCGGCCGGGGGTCTCGCCCTGGGGGCCGGGGTGGGTCCCGACCTGCGGGCCGGGGTGGGTCTCGCCCTGCGGGCCGCCGGGGTGGCCGGGCGCCGGACCGTCCGACGAGCCGCCGCCGAGGGACCAGCCGGTCCCGTCGACCGGCCGGGTGCCGGCTCCGTCGGCCGGCGCGGGGGGCGGTCCGAACGACGTCCGGACCGGCGGGTAGGACGGGGGGCGCACCGGTCCGCCGTCGGACGGCGGCGGTGCGGGCCAGGAGGTGGGCGTGGCGCGGCGCGACGGCCCGTCGTCGTCGGCGTGGGCGCTCGTCGCGCGTCGCCGCCAGCGGGCCCCGAACCGCCGTCCGGCAGCGGCGGCGTCGTCCCGGTCGAGCGCGGGGTGCGCGGCGTCGCCGTGCCCCACCCGGTGGAAGGGCTCGGGACGCGGCGCCGGGGTGGCCTCGTAGTCGTACGGCGACGCATCCGTGGGTGCCTCGGTGTCCCGGCCCGGGGGTTCCTCGTCCATGGGAGTTCCTTCCGTCCCGGCGGGCGGGGTCACGGCGCCTCGACCAGCAGGTCCGTCCAGGCCACGATCGTATGCCAGCCGCGACCGAGTCGGTCCCCCATCCCCGCGCCGGGCTCGGTGACGGGGAAGGCGGCGGCGACGGCGCGGGCGAGGGCGGGGTCGTCGGGGGCCGAGACCAGCACGGTCACGTCGCCGCTCTGGAGCACCAGACGGCTGCCGGTCCCGGGGAGCTCGAAGACGTGCTCGCCGTCGACGGCGCTGAGGCCCGTGAGCGAGTCCGGGTCGAGCACCGCCTGCTGCTGCAGGACGTCCACCGGGTGACCGTCGAGCACGACGCTCAGCTCGAGGACCTCCTCGCCTCTGCGGCCCTCCGCGGCGGTGACCGAGGTGATCCTGGCGTCCTCGGGGAGCGCCACGGGCGGCGCCCAGCCGTGCTCGCCGAGCCAGCTCAGCGCCGCCGCGGTGGTGCCGCCGGCGCTGGTGCTGAGGGTGTCGGCGGAGACGACGAGCTCGGCCTCGTGCCGCTCCGGGCCGGCGAAGCGGGCGAGCATCGCGGCCGGGTCCCCCGTGCGCTCGGCGAGCGTCCCCACCACGACGAGGGCACCGACGACGCCCGCGGCCCCGGCGAGGACCGCGGTGGACCGCAGCGCCAGCCGGCGGCGGGTCCGACCGCTGGCCAGCGGTGCCCAGGCCCGGCCGGCGGCGGCCCGCACACCCTGGGGCGCCTCCGGGACCTCCCGGGCCAGGGCCATGAGGCGGTCGGTCAGCTCGGCGCTGGGGCGCACGTCACGGGCGGAGGACAGGTGCCGCCGGGAGGCCCGCTCGACGGCGACCTGGGCCGCGCACATCTCGCAGTTGACGAGGTGGGCCAGGGCGGCCTCGGCACGCTCGTGCGGGAGCTGGCCGTCGACCAGTGCACTCACGTCGTCACCGAGGTGCGCCATCACGCCCTTCCCGCGCTCACGGCCTGCGGTGCCGTCGCCCCGGCCGGGCGGCGGTGCTCGAGCTGCTCGCGCAGCATGGCGCGGGCACGGTGGATGCGTGAGCGCACGGTCCCCATCTTGATGTCCAGGGTCGCCGCGATCTCCTCGTAGGACAAGCCCTCGATGTCGCACAGCACGACGGCGGCGCGGTACCGCGGCGGCAGCGCGTCCAGGGCGGCCTGGACGTCGAGGTCGAGGTGCGCGTGCTCGAAGCCCCGCTCGGGCTCGTCGGTGTCCCGGGCGGCGGGCAGCCGCTCCGTGGCCTCGCCGATGGGGTCCAGGCGCAACCGGGAGCGGCGGCGGGCCTGGTCGAGGAAGAGGTTGGTGGTGATGCGGTGCAGCCAGCCGTCGAAGTTGCCGGGCTGGTAGCTGTGCAGGGACCGGAACACCCGCACGAACGTCTCCTGGGTGAGGTCCTCGGCGTCGGCGCGGTTGCCGGTGAGGCGGTAGGCGAGCCGGTACACGCGTGGGGAGTGCTCGGTGACGATCTGCTCCCAGCTCGGCGGCGCCCACACCGGCAGGTCGTCGGTGACGGCGGCACGGTCGTCCGCGCCGGGGTCACCGGGGCGGGTCTCACCGGTGGGCCGGGGCTGCGGCTGACCTGCGGTCAGGCCGGCGTCGGGCATCTTGTCCTCGTCTCCCGTCTGCGTGAACGTCCATGCTAGGGACCGAACCTGGAAGCCGCCTGGGAAGGCGTGAGTGGCGGGATCGCCGGGTGGAGCTCCCGCCCGCGGGGGCGCCACACCGGTAGCATCGGCACGTCCCACCCGCGGCCGCCGCCGCCGAGCTCCCAGGAGGCCACCATCACCGCCGACAAGGCCCTGTCCTGGGCGTACACCGAGGAGTTCGTGCCCGAGGACGAGCCGGCGCGGGAGGCCCGGATGCGCGCCGAGGAGCTCGGCGTCACCCCTGTCCACCCCGGCACCGGGGCGGCCCTGCGGCTGCTGGCCGCGGCCTGCCAGGCGCGCTCGGTCGCCGAGGTGGGGACCGGCACCGGCGTCTCGGGCCTGTGGCTGCTCGCAGGGATGAGCGACGACGGCGTCCTGACGACGATCGACCGGGAGACCGAGCACCAGCGCGCCGCCCGCGAAGCCTTCGCCGCCGCGGGGCACCGGCCCGCCCGCACCCGGCTCATCGCCGGCCGGGCGCTGGAGGTCCTCCCCCGGCTCGCCGACGGCGCCTACGACATGGTCGTCGTCGACGGCGACCCGGCCGAGGCCGCCGAGGACGTGGAGCAGGCCGTCCGGCTCCTGCGGCGCGGCGGGGTGCTCGCCGTCAACGCCGCCCTGTGGCACGACCGGGTCGCCGACCCCGCCCGCCGCGACGAGGCGACCGTCGCCGTCCGCGAGCTCGGCCGCCGGGTGCGCGAGGACGAGCGCCTCGTCCCGGCCCTGCTACCGAGCGGGGACGGGCTTCTCGTCGCCGTGCGCCGCTGAGCCGACCGCCCGCAGGTACTCCACCAGCAGGCGCGAGCCGTAACCGGTGGGCCCGTTGGCCGGGACCTCGCCCTGCTTGCTGCCGGCACGGCCGGCCCCGGCGATGTCCAGGTGCGCCCAGGGCACGTCCGCGACGAACCGCTGGAGGAACAGGGCCGCGGTGATGGACCCGCCACCCACGTGCGGGTCACGCACCGCGTGGGCGACGTCCGCGACGTCGGAGTCCAGCGCCGGGCGGTAGTCCGCCACGAGCGGCATCCGCCACGCGGGCTCGCCGGCCCGGCCACCGGCGGCCAGCACGTCCGCCGCGAGGTCGTCGTCGGTGGCGTAGAGGGCGGCGTGGCTGCGGCCCAGGCCCTGGCTGGCGGCACCGGTGAGCGTGGCGACGTCGACGACGACGTCGGGCGCGAGCTGCTCGACGGCCCACGCGAGGGCGTCGGCCAGGACCATCCGGCCCTCGGCGTCGGTGTTGGAGATCTCCACCGTGGTGCCGTCGTAGGTGCGCACGACGTCCCCCGGGCGGTAGGCCGCCCCGCCGACGGCGTTCTCCGCGAGCGGCAGGACCGCGGTCGTCCGCACGGGCAGCGTCAGGCGTGCGGCGCCCAGGACGGCGGCCAGGACCGCTGCCGCGCCGGCCATGTCGGTCTTCATGGGGACCATGGCCTCGCGAGGCTTGATCGAGATGCCGCCGGTGTCGAAGGTGATGCCCTTGCCCACCAGCGCGACGACGGGGGCGTCGGCGGCGGCGGGCTCCCAGGTCAGGGTCACCAGCCGCGGCGGGGTGGCCGAGGCGGCGCCGACGGCCAGGATCGCGCCGAACCCGTGCCGCTCCAGCCAGTCCTCGTCGCGGACCTCCGCGCTCAGCGTGCCCGCGGAGGCGGGGATCTCGGCGGAGACCGCCGCGGTGAGCCCGAGGACCTGGTCGGCGAGCCAGCCAGGGTTCTTCGTCGACGACGGCGTGGCTGCCAGCGCCCGGGTCAGGAGCGTGGCCTCGACCGCGGTGCGCGCACGGGCCAGCGCGTCCGCCGTGGGGCCACCGCGGCTGAGCATGACGAGGCGACGGGCGGGTGGCTTGCCGTCGGGCTCGCGCGCGGTGCGGGGCATGCGGAACGAGGCGAGGAGGAAGCCCTCCGCAAGGGCCTGGAGCCGATCCTCGCGCGCCCCCGGCGGGAGCACGAGCACGACGGTGTCCCGGCCGGTCGCGGCCCGGCCCAGCGCCAGGCCGGCGCGCCGGGCGTCGTCGGGGCCGCCGTCACCCTCGCCGAGCAGGACGACCCGGCCCGGCAGGCCCTCCCACGGCGCGGCGCCGCCACGCAGGTGGGGAAGCGTCACGACGGCGCTCGCGCCGCCGTTGCCCTCGAGGGAGTCAGCGTCCCTGGTGAGGTCGACCCCGTACAGGTCCGCGGCGTCGTCGACCGTCCCGGAGGTGTCCCGGACGACGCCGAGCACCTCTGCGCCCAGGCCCCGCCAGGATGCGGCGGGGTCGGCGAGCGACTCGTCCAGGACGACGATCTCGGGCAGGACCGGCTGGATCACGGGGACGGCCTTTCAGGGATGGGGCGTGGGGAACCGGCTGGGTCAGGCAGGGCTGCGGCCGACCGGAGGGCGGCAGGGCAGCCGACCGGTGGTTGCAGGACGGCCGACCGGTGGTTGCAGGACAGCTGACGACCCGAGGTACGGCAGGGACGGCGAACGGCCGGCCAGCGGGGCTGGCCGGCCGTCGCCGGTGCTGCGGTTCTCGGTGCTCAGCCGGCGACGGCGCTCAGCGCCTCGCTCAGCTCGCCCGCCTCGGCCGGGGTGAGCTCGACGACAAGGCGACCTCCACCCTCGAGGGGCACGCGCATGACGATGCCGCGTCCCTCCTTGGTCACCTCGAGCGGGCCGTCTCCGGTCCTCGGCTTCATCGCGGCCATGTGGTGCACCCCTCATTCTCGGTGGATCCTCGACCACCCGGACCGCTCGCGTCGCGCGCAGCGGCCGGTGATCGCCGGGGCCCAGTCTAGATCACTCGGCCGCCCAACCTGCCTCGGACGCGGCCGCAGCCTGCGCCTGCTGCTCCCTGACCAGCAGCTCGACCCCGGACAGCACCGCCTCCACCGCCTCCTCGGCGGTGTCGACGACGGGCAGGAGCTCGAGGTCGGGCGGCGCGATGGTGCCGCGCGCGACCATCGTCGTGCGGATCCAGTCCACGAGGCCGCCCCAGTACTCCCGCCCCACCAGGACGATGGGGAACGAGGACACCTTCTGCGTCTGGACGAGGGTGAGGGCCTCGAAGAGCTCGTCCATGGTGCCGAAACCGCCCGGCAGGACGATGAAGCCGTGGGAGTACTTGAGGAACATGGTCTTGCGGGCGAAGAAGTACCGGAAGTTGACGCCGAGGTCGACCCACCGGTTCATGCCCTGCTCGAAGGGCAGCTCGATGCCCAGGCCCACCGAGACCCCGCCGGCCTCGCACGCGCCCTTGTTGGCGGCCTCCATGACGCCCGGGCCGCCGCCGGTGATGACCGCGAAGCCCGCCGCGACGAGCCGCTGCCCGACCTCTTCGGCGAGGGCGTACTCCGCCTCGTCACGGTGGATCCGGGCGGAGCCGAAGACGGAGATGGCCGGTCCGAGGTCCGCCAGGGCCCCGAAGCCCTCGACGAACTCGGACTGGATGCGCAGCACCCGCCAGGGGTCGAGGTGGAGCCAGCTGACGTCCTGGTCCGGCTTGAGGAGGCGGGCGTCGGTGGTCTCGCCCGGGATCTGTCCGCCGCGCAGCAGCACCGGTCCCCGGCGGTAGCCGTTGCGTCCGTTGGTGGTCTCGCCCCGCTGGGTGGCGCCACCGGCGGGCGCACCGGTGTCGTCCGCGCCACGGGCGTGGTGGTTGTGCACCTCTCGCGTCATGTCCCCATTGTCCCGCCGTCGGTGGTCCCCGCGAGCCAGGACCCGAGGGCGCGGGCGCACGTGCGGATCTGGCCGACCGGGCACCGCTCGTCGTCGGCGTGGGCGAGCATCGGGTCACCGGGGCCGAAGTTCACGGCCGGGACGCCGAGCTCGGCGAACCTCGCGACGTCCGTCCACCCGTACTTGGGCCCGGGGGCGCCGCCGGTCACGGCTGTGACCGCGGCGACGAACCCGGCCACCAAGGGGTCGTCCAGACCGGGCCGGGCACCGCGTGCCAGGTCGGTGACCTGCACGTCGTAGCCGTCGAACACCTCACGCACGTGGGCCTCCGCCTCCGCCGGGGTGCGGGAGGGCGCGAAGCGGTAGTTGACGGTGACGACGCACTCGTCCGGGATCATGTTGGTCGCGATGCCGCCGCGGATGCCCACCGCGGACAGCCCCTCGCGGTAGACGAGCCCGTCGACGAGGACCTCGGCCGGGGTGTACCTGCTCAGCCGGGCCAGCACCTCCCCGGCGGCGTGAACGGCGTTGACGCCCCGCCAGGCGCGCGCCGAGTGGGCGGTGCGGCCGTGGGTACGGATCTCGGCGCGGAGGGTGCCGTTGCACCCCCCTTCGATGCCGCCCGCGGTGGGCTCACCGAGGACCGCGAGGTCGCCGGTCACCCAGTCGGGGCGGGTGCGGACGAGCCGGCCAAGACCGTTGAGGTCGGCCTCGACCTCCTCGTGGTCGTAGAAGACCCACGTGACGTCCCAGAGCGGCTCGGTGACGGTCGCCGCGAGGTGGAGGGCGACGGCGACGCCGCCCTTCATGTCGGTCGTGCCCCGGCCCCACAGCTCCTCCTCGCCGCCGTCGCCCTGCCGGCGACGGGTGGGCAGGTTCTCCTTGACCGGCACGGTGTCGATGTGGCCGGCGACCACCACCCGGCGCTCCCGCCCGAGGTGCGTGCGCGCGACGACGGCGTCACCGTCGCGCAGCACCTCGAGGTGCGGCCGGCCACGGAGCGCGGTCTCGATGGCGTCCGCGAGCGCGGTCTCCTCGCCGGAGACCGAGGGGATGTCGCACACCGCGGCGGTGAGGTCGACGACGTCGGTGCTTGCGAGGTCGGGCAGGGCGGGGCGCCCCAGAGGCGCCGCGGCCGGGGCGGTCGCGGCCGTGCCGGGCGGGACGGAGGTCGGCGAGGCGGACATGGACCGACCCTAACCGGCGTCGGGGCACCTGGTCCGCGGCGGGCCCGGGGCGCCGGCCCCCACCGGTTCCGCGGCGGGCCCGGGGCGTCGGCCGCCACCGGGTCCGGCGACGGGCACCGGCTCCGCGTCAGGCCCCGTGCGGCGGCGCATCCCCGGCCGCACGGCACGAACGATCACTGTTTCGCCGAACGATCACTCTGTCACCGAACGATCCCCGCAGACCACTCTCACTCGGCAACAACGGGATCGCTCGGCAACGAAGGGATCGCTCGGCAACGAAGGGATCGCTCGGCAACAAGGGGATCGCTCGGCAACGAAGGGGATCGCTCGGCGATGTCGGCGCCGGTCGAAAAGTAGGCCAGGAACGACGGTCGAAAACTAGGCCACCTGACGAGTATCGGACAGGTGATGAGCGTGGAGGACTGGGCGCGGATCCGGCATCTGCACGAGGCCGAGGGACTGTCGCAGCGGCGGATCGCCGAGGAGCTTGGGCTAGCCCGAGACACGGTGGTCCGGGCCCTGCGGTCGGATCTGCCACCTCAGTACAAGCCCCGACCGCCGGTGACGGGCTCGGCATGGTCGCGAGTGGAGCCGGCGGTGCGGGCGCTGCTGGCCGAGCATCCGCGAATGCCGGCCACGGTGGTCGCCGAGCGGGTGGGCTGGACGGGGTCGGTGACGTGGCTGCGGGAGAACGTCGCGCGACTACGGCCGCGGTACCTGCCGGTGGACCCGGCCGACCGGTTGGCCCATGCCCCCGGGGAGCAGGTGCAGTGCGACCTGTGGTTCCCGCCGGTGAAGGTCCCGGTCGGTAACGGGCAGCAGGCGTCGTTGCCGGTGCTGGTGATGGCCGCGTCGCACTCGAGGTTCCTGACCGCGATGATGCTGCCCTCACGCACGACCGGGGACCTGCTCGCCGGGATGTGGCACCTGCTCAGCTCGCAGCTTGGGGCGGTGCCCCGGGCGCTGTTGTGGGACAACGAGGCCGGCATCGGCCGCAGTGGTCGCCTCGCCGACGGCGTGGCGGGATTCTGCGGGACGCTGGCGACCCGGCTGGTCCAGGCAAGGCCGTACGACCCGGAGACCAAAGGCATCGTCGAGCGGGCCAACCAGTTCCTCGAGACCTCGTTCCTGCCGGGTCGGGTCTTCGCCTCACCGGCCGACTTCAACCCTCAGCTCGAGGCCTGGCCGCGGGCCAACGCCCGGACCGTCCGGGCCCTGGCCGCCCGGCCGGTCGACCTCGTCGTTGCGGACCGGGCGGCGATGCTGCAGCTGCCGCCGGTCACGCCATCGGTCGGGGCGCGGTGGGTGACCCGGCTCGGACGCGACTACTACGTCCGCGCCGCCACAAACGACTACTCCGTCGACCCGGCCGTGATCGGTCGCCTCGTCGAGGTCACCTCGGACCTCGAACGGGTTCGGGTGACCTGCGAGGGACAGGTCGTCGCCGACCACGTCCGCTCCTGGGCATCTGGCACGACCGTGACCGACCCGGGCCATGTCGCCACCGCGAAGATTCTGCGTCAGCGATTCCTGGCCCCGCGGGAGGTCCCTGAGCACGCCGTCGACCTGATGCGGGATCTGTCGGTCTATGACACCGCGTTCGGTGTGACCGGCCTGGACGGGCAGGTCGCCTGATGGGCGCCCCCCAAACCCAGGCGGTCAAGGAGCTGGAGTACTACACCCGGGCCCTCAAAGCCCCACGGATCCGCGAAGCCGCCGCCCGGCTGGCCGAGCAGGCCCGCGCGGAGAACTGGACCCACGAGGACTACCTCGCCGCCGTCCTGGGCCGCGAGGTCGCCGCCCGAGAGGCCTCCGGCGCGAACATCCGCATCCGCGCAGCGAGCTTCCCCGCGAGGAAGACCCTCACCGACTTCAACTTCGACCACCAGCCCGCGGCGGACCGCGGCCAGATCCACCGCCTCGCCGCCGGCGCCTACCTCACCGAGGCCGGCAACATCGTCCTCCTCGGCCCGCCCGGCACCGGCAAGACCCATCTGGCCACCGCGCTCGGGATCACCGCCGCCGAGCACGGCACCCGTGTCCTGTTCGACACCGCCACCGGGTGGGTCACCCGCCTCACCGCCGCTCACGCCCTGGGCAAGCTGCCCGCCGAGCTCCGCCGGCTACGCCGCTACGGGCTGCTGGTCATCGACGAGGTCGGCTACCTCCCCTTCGAGGCCGAAGCCGCGAACCTGTTCTTCCAGCTCGTCGCGTCCCGGTACGAACACGCCTCGATCATCCTGACCTCCAACCTGCCCTTCTCCCGCTGGGGCGAGGTCTTCGGCGACCAAGCCGTCGCCGCGGCCATGATCGACCGCATCGTCCACCACGCCGAGGTCATCACCCTCAAAGGCACCAGCTACCGACTCCGCCACACCGAGATCGACACACTGCCCTCCGCAGCCGCGGAGAACCAGGCACACTAACCACACACACAACGTGGCCTACTTTTCAGCCGTCAGAACTGGCCTACTTTTCGACCGTCGCTGACAGGCGACAAGGGGATCGCTCGGCGGCCGGACTACGGCGAAGATCAGCGGGCGACGAACGGGCGGCCCGGCGCGGCCGCAGATCCACGGGCGACGACGGGTGCATCGGCTCACGAACGATCCTGCTGTCGCCCAGCGATCACTCTGGCGCCGAACGATCCCCGCAGACCACTCTCAGTCGGCAACAGGGGGATCGCTCGGCAACAACGGGATCGCTCGGCAACGAAGGGATCGCTCGGCAACAAGGGGATCGCTCGGCAACAAGGGGATCGCTCGGCAACAAGGGGATCGCTCGGCAACAACGGGATCGCTCGGCGCGCAGGCGCCGACCCGAGGAAGGCGCGTCAGGCCCGGTGCAGGGTGCGGGCCGCCTCGGCGATGGAGCCCGTGAGCGAGGGGTAGATGGTGAAGACGTTGGCGAGCTGGTCGACGGTCAGCCGCTCGGTGACGGCGATGGTGATGGGGTAGACCAGCTCCGCCGCGCGCGGGGCGACGACGACGCCGCCGAGCACCGTGCCGGTCGACCGGTCGGAGAACAGCTTGATGAACCCCTCCTTGATGCCGAGCATCTTCGCGCGCGGGTTGCGCGACAGGGGCAGGCGGGTGACGTCGCCGTCCACCTCGCCGTCCTCGATCTGCTTCTGCGTCACGCCGATGGTGGCGATCTCGGGCGCGGTGAAGATGTTCGCCGCGACGACGCCGAGGTCGAGCGGGGAGACGGCGTCACCGAGGGCGTGCCACATCGCGATCCGGCCCTGCATCGCTGCCACCGACGCCAGCGGCAGGACCCCGGTGCAGTCGCCGGCGGCGTAGACGCGCAGCGCCCGGGTGCGCGAGACACGGTCGACCTGGACGTGCCCGGACGGGCTCAGCTCGACCCCCGCCTCCTCGAGCCCCATGCCTGCGGTCGCCGGCACGCCGCCCACCGCGACCAGGCAGTGCGACCCCTCGACCACCCGGCCGTCGGTGAGCTCGACCGCGACGCCGTCACCCGTGCGGGTGACCCCCGCCGCCCGCGAGCGCGAGAGCACGGTCATGCCGCGGCGCCGGAAGACGGCCTCGATGAGCTCGGCGGCGTTCTCGTCCTCGCCCGGCAGCACCCGCTCCCGGCTCGAGACCAGGGTGACCTGTGCCCCGAGCGCGTTGTAGGCACCGGCGAACTCCGCCCCGGTCACGCCCGAGCCGATGACCACCAGGTGCTCGGGGATCTCGGTGAGGTTGTACATCTGCGCCCAGGTGAGGATCCGCTCGCCGTCGGGCTGGGCGGTCGGCAGGATCCGGGGGGTGGCGCCGGTGGCGACGAGGACGATCTCCGCCTCGTCCCGCAGCTCCTCGCCCTCGCTGGTCGTGATGAGGACGTCCCGGGTGCCCGCGGGGCTGAGGCCGGGCGCGATCCGGCCGGTCCCGAGGGTGATCTGCACACCCTCGCGCTCGAGGCGGCCGCGGATGTCGCGGGACTGCTTCTGGGCGAGCCTGACCACGCGCCGGTCGACGACGTCCATGTCGGCCCGTAGCGCGCCTCCGGCGCCGTCGTCCTCGGCGCCGATGCCCAGCTCGCCCGCCTGCTCGGTGACGGTCATCCACTCGGCGGTGGCGATGAGGGTCTTGGAGGGGACGACGTCGGTCAGGACGGCGGACCCGCCCATCCCCTGCCGCTCGACCACGTGCACGCGCGCGCCGAGCTGGGTGGCGACGAGGGCGGCCTCGTACCCGCCCGGTCCGCCGCCGATGATGACGACGCGCGAGCCCTGGCGCACCGGGGAGGCCCCCGCGTGGTGCTCGGCGGCCGGAGCGGCGTGCTCGGCCTGGTCGGGCGGCGGGACGGGTCCGGGTGCGGTGCTCACCCGAGGCATTGTGCCCCCGCCCCACCCCGGGGCGCCCCCGGGGAGGCTCGGGACGGCGTGGGAGAGGCCCGGGGAGCCCACGGGAAGGCCCGGGGCGCCTCGGGTTCGCGATAACGTCTGGCCCATGAGCGTGCCCGTGCCCGACCTCGACGACCCCCGTACCGATCCGCAGGACGTGGCCCGTGCGGCCGCCGCGCACCTGGCCGAGGTCACCGGCGTCGAGCGCCACGACGTCGCGCTCGTGCTGGGCTCGGGCTGGGGCGGCGCCGCCGACCTGCTCGGCGACGTCGTCGCGGAGGTGCCGGCTGACGAGGTGCCCGGCTTCACCGCCTCCGCGGTCGTCGGCCACGCCGGCACGCTCTCCTCCGTCCGGGTCGCCGGCACGGACCGGCACGCGCTCGTCCTGGGCGCGCGGACCCACTACTACGAGGGCCGGGGCGTGCGGCGGGTCGCGCACGGCGTCCGCGTCGCCGCGGCCGCGGGCGCGCGGACCCTCGTCCTGACCAACGGCTGCGGAGGGCTGGAACCGGAGTGGGCGCCGGGGACACCGGTCCTCATCAGCGACCACATCAACCTCACGGGCACCTCGCCGCTGGAGGGCGCGACCTTCGTCGACCTCACCGACCTGTACTCGGCGCGCCTGCGGGCCCTCGCCCGGTCGGTGGACCCCGAGCTCCCCGAGGGCGTCTACGTCCAGTTCCGCGGCCCCCACTACGAGACGCCGGCCGAGGTCCAGATGGCCCGCCGGCTGGGCGGCCACCTCGTGGGGATGTCGACGGCGCTCGAGGCCATCGCCGCCCGGCACGTGGGGCTGGAGGTGCTCGGGATCTCCCTGGTGACCAACCCCGCCGCCGGGATCTCCCCCACGCCCCTGTCCCACACCGAGGTCCTCGAGGCCGGCCGGGCCGCGGGTCCGCGGATCTCCCGCCTGCTGGCCGAGATCGTCCGCGCCATCTGAGCAGCCGCGCGGGGCGTGCCCGCGCCCACGAGAGGAGCACCACCGTGAACGTCACCCCCGAGCAGGTCCGAGCGTGGGTCGAGGCCGACCCGGACCCGGCGACCCGCCGCGAGCTCACGGACCTGCTGGAGCGAGCCACGGGGGGCTCGGACGAGGCAGCCGCCGACCTGGACGACCGGTTCTCCGGACCGCTGGAGTTCGGCACGGCGGGGCTGCGCGGTGAGATCGGCGCCGGTCCGCACCGGATGAACCGCGCGGTCGTCATCCGCGCGGCGGCAGGGCTGAGCGCCTACCTGGCCGAGCAGGTCGGCGCCGGCTTCCGGGTGGTCGTGGGATACGACGCCCGCCACGGCTCGGCCGAGTTCGCCGTCGACACCGCGGCGGTGGTCACCGCCGCCGGCGGCACCGCCCTGCTCCTGCCCGGGCCCTTGCCCACGCCGGTGCTCGCGTTCGCGGTGCGCCACCTCGGCACCGACGCCGGGGTCATGGTCACCGCCTCCCACAACCCGCCTCGCGACAACGGGTACAAGGTCTACCTCGGGGGCCGCGCCGCCACCGGCGCCGGGCAGGGCGTCCAGATCGTCCCGCCCGCCGACGGCGAGATCGCCGCCCGCATCGCCGCGGCGCCGCCCGCCCTGGACGTGCCCCGGGCCGAGAGCGGGTGGGAGGTGCTCGGCCCGCAGGTCCACGAGGCCTACCTCGCCCGGGCCGCCTCGCTCGTCCCCGCCGGGCACACCCGCGGCCTGCGGATCGTCCTGACGTCGATGCACGGGGTCGGCTCGCGCACCACCCTCGAGGCGCTCGCCCGCGCCGGGTTCACCGACGTCCACCCCGTGCCCGAGCAGGCCGAGCCCGACCCGGACTTCCCCACCGTCGCCTTCCCCAACCCCGAGGAGCCCGGCGCCCTCGACCTCGCCGTCGCCCTGGCCCGGCGGGTCGAGGCCGACGTCGTCCTGGCCACCGACCCCGACGCCGACCGGTGCACGATGGCGGTGCCCGACGACTCCGTCGCGGGCGGGTGGCGCCAGCTCACCGGTGACGAGATCGGCTCCCTCCTCGGCGAGCAGAGCGCGGCGGTCGCCGCGCTGGGCGGCCACGGCGTGCTCGCCAGCTCCGTGGTCTCCTCCCGCCAGCTGGCCCGCATCGCGGCCGCGCACGGCCTCGAGCACCGCACGACCCTGACGGGGTTCAAGTGGATCGCCCGCACGGAGGGCCTGGTGTTCGGCTACGAGGAGGCGATCGGCTTCTGCGTGGACCCTGCTGCCGTGCGCGACAAGGACGGCATCACCGCCGCCGTGCGGCTGGCCTACCTCGTGGCCCAGCTGCGCGACCACGGCGGGGACGTCCCGGGAGCGCTGGACGACCTGGCGCGCCGGCACGGGCTGCACCTGAGCGACCAGCTCTCCTTCCGCGTGGCCGACCTCGGCCTCATCGCCGGCGCCATGGCGAGGCTTCGGGCCGCCGCCCCCGCCACGCTGGCGGGCTCGCCGGTCACGACCACCACCGACCTGGCGCAGGGCTCGCCCGAGCTGCCCGCGACGGACGCGCTCGTCTACCTCACGGCCGCCGGCGACCGGGTGATCGTGCGACCGTCCGGCACGGAGCCGAAGCTCAAGTGCTACCTCGAGGTCGTGAGCGAGGTGCGCGCCGGGACCGACGTCGCTCGCGCCCGCCGGGACGCCCGCGAGCGGATGGCGCTCCTGCGGGCCGACGTGGCGGCCGCGGTCGGCCTCTGACGGTCCAGCGGGCGCCCCGCCCGAGGGCCGCACCGAGGCGACGGGAGGCCGGCTCTCAGCGGGCCGCCGGCGTCCCCGGGGGTCAGTCCAGGAGGTACTCGACGGCGCGGGCCGCGCTCCACCCGGCCGGCTCGGCCGCGACCAGTGCGGCCGCCCCGTCGAGGTCCGTGCCCAGGGTCACCAGGGAGTCCTCCTCGTAGCCGTCGCGGCGGGTCTGTCCGAGGCCGACGTCGGCGAGGAGGGCGTTGCACAGGCACTTGCGCCCGACCGTGTCCTCCACCGACCCGCCCTTGCCGACGTAGATGTCCACCGGCTCGGCCGGGCAGCGGTAGCCCAGGACGCCGGGCTCGCGCTCGTAGGGCACCCGCAGGTGGCTCACGTCGCACAGCCGCGGCCGGGCCTCGTAGACCTGCGGCTGGGAGAGCGTGCCGGGCAGCGAGACGACCTTGAACGGGAAGCTCGTGGGCGAGGCGTGCGGGTCGGTCCGCACCTCGAGCCGGTCCTCGGCGAGGGCCGTGAGCATCTGTTCACGGAGTACGGGCCGCAGCCCGGACTCGGCGGAGAGCGCGAAGATCGAGCCGACCTGGACCCCCGCGGCGCCGGCCGCCCGGGCCTTGGCGACGAGCTCGGGTGAGCTGTAGCCCCCGGCGAGCCAGAACGGCAGGCCGACGGCGGCGATCCTGGCCAGGTCCGCCTCGTCGCGGGGCCCGAAGACGGGCTGGCCGTCGTCGTCGAGCACCAGCCGGCCCCGCGGCGGGGCGTTGTGGCCGCCCGCACGCGGTCCCTCGACGACGAAGCCGTCGGGTCGCGTCGCGTCCTCGCGCGCCAGATGCGTGGCGAGGACGTGCGCGGAGATGATCGCCAGAAAACGCGGTCGCCGCAGCGGTGCCAGGCCGCCCCCGGTCAGCGCCTGCGGGTCCAGGCCGACGGAGTACCTCCGGCCGGCGCCCTCGACGTGCAGGGCGATCGACGCAGGCTCGTGCCGCGCCAGGGCGTCGAGCAGGCGCGGGATCTCGGTGGGGATCCCGGCCCCCATGAGGACGTAGTCCACACCGGCGAGCATCGCCCCGTACGCGGCGCTCGGCGTGGCCATCTGGATCTTCTCGAGGAAGTTGATGCCGACGACGCCGTCGTGGCCCTCCTTCGCGAGCCACACCTCGGCGAAGTTGGCCACCACCGACAGCTCGAGGGCGGTCGTCGTCGGTCGGGCACTGACCTTCGGCACAGGGACGTAGGGCCGTCCCGGAGCGCGGCCGCCCGGCCGGTAGTGCCTGGCGAGGACCCGCTCGGCGACGGCCGGCACCGGGAAGTGCGCCAGGGCCCGGCGCACGTGGCCGCCGTCGTCGCCGTCCTGCAGCCGGCGGGCGACCACGACGTCGAGGGCGGTGCCCGAGACCACGCCCAGCTGGCCGGTGAGCGAGACCGCCCGGGCCAGCCGCCACGAGGACACCGCCACCCCCATGCCGCCCTGGATGATCGTGGGCAGGGTGGGGCCCGGCCCACGCGGAGCAGCGCCGTCGTCCGGTTGCACGAGCATGGGGGACTCTCCGAAACCTACGGCACCGTAACTTCTGACCCGGCCAGTGTGCGGGGAGGGAGGTCACCCACCCCCGGGACCTTGGTCCGGTCGGACGCGTCGGTGCTGGTCACACCGGTGGTGACGTCGGAGCGGTGGCGTCGCCCTCGACGGGAGGCGGGCAAGGGCCTCGGCGCAGCCGCGGTGGGCGTCGACGAGGAGAGAAGGCACGCCTCCGGACGCGCGCCGTGGCCGACGCGGTGCCACAGTGTCCTCATGAACGAGACGGTACGAGGCACCGCCGCCCAGGCCGGTGACCACCCGATGCTCGAGACCGGGGCACGCCTGGGGTACGCGGCGAGCGGCCTCATCCATCTCCTGGTGGCCTGGCTGGCGCTCCAGATCGCCTGGGGCGGCTCCAGCGGCTCCTCCGACCAGACCGGTGCCATGACGCAGCTCGCCAAGAGCCCGGTCGGCTCGGCACTGCTGTGGGTCGTCGTCGCCGGCTTCGTCCTGCTCGCCCTCTGGCAGGTCGCCGAGGCGGTGGCCCGCGGCGACACCGGGTCGCGCGTCAAGAGCGCCGGCAAGGCCGTCCTCTACCTGGCCCTGGCCTGGACCGGCGTGTCGGTGCTGCGGGGGACGTCCTCGTCGGGCGCCGGCCAGACCGAGAGCTTCACCGCCTCCCTGATGGCCCAGCCCTTCGGCCGGGTGCTCGTGGCCGTGGTCGGGATCGGGGTGCTCGCCGTCGGGGCGTACCACGTGGTCAAGGGCTGGAAGGCGAAGTTCCTCCGAGACCTCCGCGAGAACCCCGGGACGTGGCTGGTCCGTGCCGGCCGCGTGGGGTACGTCGCCAAGGGGGTCGCCCTGGGCATCGTCGGCGCGCTCTTCGTCGCCGCCGCGGTCACGGCCGACCCGGATCGGGCCGCGGGGCTCGACGGCGCGCTGCGGTCGCTCCAGGGCGTGCCGTTCGGTCAGGCGCTGCTCACCGCGGTCGCGCTCGGCCTGGCGGCGTACGGCGTCTACTCCTTCGGCCGGGCCCGGTACGCGCGGGTCTGACGCCTTCGCCCGTCCTCCTCGCGGCGCAGGTAGTGCCAGCCCAGGAGCGCGCAGACGATCCCGTTGAGCATGCCGACGACGACGTCGGTCGGGCTGTGCATGCCGCGGTACAGCCGGGCCGTCGCCACGAGGAACGGGACGAGGATGCAGACCGCCGTCGCCACCCGGCGCAGCACGGGGCGCCGGATGCGCTGGGCCAGCATCGCCATGGTGAGGTAGAAGGCCGTCGAGGCACCGGTGTGACCGCTGGGGAAGCTCGACGTCGGCGGGGCCTCGTCGAGGTGGTCGACGTCGGGTCTCTCCCGGCCGACGACGGCCGCTGCCGTGACGAACACTGCGGCCTGCAGCGCGACCGCGATCCCGGGCACGACGGCGAACCACCACTGCCGGGTGCGCCACCACAGCGTGGCCATCGCCACGAGGCAGGCGCTGACGATGAACAGGGTCGCGCCGATGTTGGACAGCACGGAGGTGACGGCGTCCAGCGAGGGGGTGCGCCCGGCCGCGAGGGCCTCGTTGACCGCCTCCTCCTCGGGCAGCGAGTCCAACGGTCCGACGATCAGGAGCCCCGTCCCGACGACGAGGCCCCACAGCGGCACGGCCGGCGCGAGGGCGCGGCGACCGAGGTCCGCCAGGGCCCGCCCGGGGGTCGGCCGGCTCGGGTCGTCCTCCCAGCGGCGCAGAGATCCCATCGTCAGGTCCCTTCGGGCAGGTCCGCGGGGTGCGCGGGGTTCCACCCGAGGTAGCCGAGCAGGGAGCCCCCGGCCGTCGCGCCACCGAGGAGGATCCCGGCCACGACGTCGGAGGGGTAGTGCGCACCCAGCATGACCCGGTCGACCCCGGTGATCACCACGACGGCGCTCACGCCGGCGAGGACGCCGACGCGGCCCCCCCGGCCGAGCAGCGGCCACAGCAGGGCGGTCACCACGAACCCGGCGACGGCGGTGTTCATGGCGTGACCGGACGGGAAGCTGAACCCGGGCGCGTGCACGACGGAGTCCGCCACGACCGGTCGGGCCCGCTGGACGGCCTCCTTGACCACGAGGTTCAGTCCCCACGCCACCATGAGCGTGACGAACGCCCACGTCGCCCCGGGTGCGCAGACCGTGCCGGCGCCACACCCAGAGGCACAGCACCGTCACCGCGAGGTTCACCCAGCGCGCCTGCAGGGCGAGCTGCCAGGCGAGCAGCACGGAGTGGAGGGCGGGCTCTGCGCGCGTCAGCGCAGTGCCGGCGGCCACGGAGGTGTGGTCGAGGTCCACGACCGGGCTCGCCTGCGCGCGGACGAGGTAGGCGAGCACGGCCACGGGGATCGTCAGGCCCACCGCGAACGCCACCGCGCGCAGCAGCCTGCGGGTGCGGGATCGAGGCAGGACCACGGACGAATGCTAGGACCGGGCGGGGGCCCGCGCCCGCCCGCGCGCGGGCCGGCGCCCGCCCGGGCGGGCCGGCGGCGGGCGCGGGGTTCCCGCCGCGGTCCGGGACTCTCGCCCCCGGCGGCGGTGGTGGAGCCCCTCAGACGCCCATCGCGTGCACGCCGCCGTCGACGTGGACGATCTCGCCGGTGGTCGCCGGGAACCAGTCGGAGAGCAGGGCCGCGACGGCGCGGGCCGTCGGCTCGGCGTCGGCGACGTCCCAGCCCAGCGGGGCGCGCGCGTCCCAGCCGCCCTCGAGGGTCTCGAAGCCGGGGATCGAGGTCGCGGCCTTGGTGCGCACGGGCCCGGCGGAGACCAGGTTGACCCGGATGCCGTCCGGGCCGAGGTCCCGGGCGAGGTAGCGGGCGGTGGACTCCAGGGCCGCCTTCGCCACCCCCATCCAGTCGTAGACGGGCCAGGCGACGGTCGCGTCGAGGGTCAGCCCGACGATCGAGGAGCCCCGGCCGAGCATCGGCTGCGCGGCGGCGGCCAGCGCCTTGAGCGAGAAGGCCGAGACCTGGAGCGCCGTCGCCACGTCCGGCCACTGCGCCGCGAGGAAGTTGCCGCCGAGCACCGACTGCGGCGCGAAGCCGATGGAGTGCACGACGCCGTCCAGGTGGTCGGTGTGCTCCCCCACCCTCGCTGCGAGCGCTGCGAGGTCGTCGTCGGAGGTGACGTCGAGCTCGACCACGGGGGCGGCGGCCGGCAGCCGCCGGGCGATCGCCTGGGTGAGCCGGAGCTGGCGTCCGAAGGACGTCAGGACGACCTCGGCGCCCTGCTCCTGCGCGAGCCGCGCCACGTGGAAGGCGATCGAGCCCTCCGTGAGCACTCCGGTGACGAGCAGGGTCTTGCCGTCCAGCAGGGCCAAGGCAGTTCCGTCCTGTCGGCGCCGAGCCGTCGGCTCGTCGTGGTTCGTGGTGGTCGGGGAGCCCGGCGGGCTCAGTCGGAGAGTCCGTCCAGGACGGCGCCGGTCCCGGACAGGCCCAGGCGGGTCGCCCCCGCGGCGATCATCTCCAGGGCCGCCTCGGTGGTGCGGATGCCGCCGGAGGCCTTGACGCCGAGGCGTCCGCCCACCGTGCGGGCCATGAGCGCCACCGCGTGCGCGCTGGCCCCGCCGGCGGGGTGGAACCCGGTGGAGGTCTTGACGAAGTCGGCGCCGGCGGCCTCCGCCGCCTCGCACACCGCGACGACCTGGTCGTCGGTCAGCGCCGCGGACTCGATGATGACCTTGAGGACGACCGGGGCGGGCGCGGCGGCACGGACGGCGGCGATCTCGCCGCGCACGTCGTCGTAGCGTCCGGTCGTGGCCAGGGCCAGGTTGACGACCATGTCGATCTCGTCGGCGCCGTCGGCGACGGACCGGGCGGCCTCCGCGGCCTTGACGTCGGCGTGGTGGGCGCCGGAGGGGAAGCCGCACACGGTCGCGACCTTGACCTCCCCGGTGCCGGTGAGCGGGAGCATGCTGGGCGAGACGCACACCGAGTAGGCCCCGAGCTCGCGGGCCTGCGCCACGAGCGCGGCGACGTCCTGCTCCGTGGCCTCCGGCTTGAGCAGGGTGTGGTCGACCATGCGGGCGACCTCGGTGCGGGTGGGGCTCATCGTCTCTCCTTCGGTGCGGGCGCGGGCCCGGTGCTGGCCGGGCCGCCCTCGGCGGGCGGCCCGGCGGACCAGCCTAACGGCCCGGTCAGTACTCCGCGGGCTCCGCGGCGTCGCTCTCCTCGTCCTCGGGCACGGGCACCTCGATGAGCTGCTCCGCCACGTCGGCGGGCTCCGCCTCCCGGGTGGGCTCGTCGACCTCGACCTCCGGGGCGTACTCCTCCGGGGCGCGGGCCGGGTCGGTGTCGACGACGTGCTCCTGGCCGTCGATGTCCGGGTCGTGCTCGACGTCGTCGGCGCGCTCGGTGCTCATGACTCCTCCTCGGCTCGGTGGGACCCTGCACGTCCACCCTGGCCCGCGGGGTCGGCGGACGCAAGGTCGGCGGACCCCGCCGCCACGGCGCCGTCGGTGGTCGGGAGCAGCACCCAGGCGACGTGCGTCCAGCCGCCGAGGGCACGCGATCGCTCGGTGCGGCCGAGGAGCTCGGCGACGAGCAGGCGGTAGACGCGGGCGCTGGAGGGCTCGTACAGGTGCAGGACGGGGCGGCCGTGCTCGTCGTACCCGCGGCCGGGGCCGGGCGGGGGCGGGACGGCGAGGACGACGTGGCGCGGCACCGCGGTCGCCGGCCCGGCGCCCAGGTCTCCCCCGGTGTACAGCGGGACGGGGATCCCGGCCACGGTCGCGGCGTGCGCACGGGCGAGCAGCGCGGCCGCCTGCGCCGAGGTGTCGTCCAGGGGACGGCTGTGGTACCGCACCCCGGGGAAGCGGGCCTCGCGCGCGGCCGTCCACGGCGGTGTGCCGTAGGAGGCGGGCCAGGACAGCTTGCCGACCGCCCGGGCCGAGGTCCGCTCCTTGATCCGCGTCTGGGCGGCCCCGATCCGGCGCGCCGCGGCACCCGGGCCCAGCGGCCCGGTGAGCAGCGTGGGCGGGATCTCCGGCGGCACCCGGTGCGGGGCGATCCCGTGCGGCAGCCGGCCGTCCTCGAGCCAGGCCGCCAGGGCCGGGTCACCGGTGGCGGCGAGCATGAGCAGGACGGCGGAGCCGCAGGTCGTCGGGTCGACCTGCCGTACGGGCGCGCCGCCCAGGGTGACGGGTACGCCGTCGCGCGCCGCCACCGGGTCGACCGGCGAGGGGGCGGACCCGCGACCGGTCGGGGCCGTCAGGCCGGCAGCGCCGACGGGCATGGCCCCGTCGACGGGCATGGCCCCGCCGACGGGCGTGGCGGCGCCGGGGTCGCCCACGTCGCCTGAGTCCGCGTCGCCGATCGCCGTCAGCCGCGCCAGGACCGAGCCGAGGGAGAGCCGTCGCCAGCGGGCCGGCATCAGCCGGCCACCCGCCCCAGGACGATGCCGTGCGGGCGCGGGGACTCCTGGGCGGAGACGGTGACGCCGCCCTCGAGCGCCTCCTGCGCGCGGGCGAAGCGCTCGGGGGTGTCGGTGTGCAGCGTCATGAGCGGCTGCCCGGCGCGGACCCGGTCACCCGGCTTGGCGTGCAGCTCGATGCCGGCGCCGGCCTGGACCGGGTCCTCCTTGCGGGCGCGTCCGGCGCCGAGGCGCCACGAGGCGACGCCGACGGTGTAAGCGTCGAGCACGGTGACCACGCCGTCGCGGTCGGCGAGGACCTGCTCGGTGTGCCGGGCCACGGGCAGGGCTGCGTCGGGGTCGCCGTCCTGCGCGGCGATCATGCGGCGCCACACGTCCATCGCCCGGCCGTCGGCCAGGGCCGCGGCGGGGTCGGCGTCGCGGCGCCCGGCGGCGTCGAGCATCTCCCGGGCCAGGGCGACGGTGAGCTCGACGACGTCGGCGGGGCCCCCGCCGGCGAGCACCTCCACCGACTCGCGGACCTCCAGCGCGTTGCCGACCGTGAGCCCGAGCGGGGTGGACATGTCGGTGAGCAGGGCGACGGTGCGGACCCCGGCGTCGGTGCCGAGCTCGACCATGGTCTGGGCGAGCTCACCGGCACGGTGGCGGTCCTTCATGAACGCCCCGGTGCCGACCTTGACGTCCAGGACCAGCGAGCCGGTCCCCTCGGCGATCTTCTTGCTCATGATCGACGAGGCGATCAGCGGGATCGACTCGACGGTGGCGGTGGTGTCGCGCAGGGCGTAGAGCTTCTTGTCGGCCGGCGCCAGGCCGGAGCCCGCGGCGCAGATGACGGCGCCGACATCGCCGAGCTGGGCGAGGATCTCCTCGTTGCTCAGGCTCGCGCGCCAGCCGGGGATCGCCTCGAGCTTGTCCAGGGTGCCGCCGGTGTGGCCGAGGCCGCGCCCGGACAGCTGCGGCACCGCGACGCCGAAGACGGCCACGAGCGGAGCCAGCGGCAGCGTGATCTTGTCCCCCACCCCGCCGGTGGAGTGCTTGTCCGCGGTGGGTCGGTCGAGGCCGGAGAAGTCCATCCGCTCCCCCGAGCGGATCATCGCCTCGGTCCAGCGGGAGATCTCGGCGCGCTCCATGCCGTTGAGGAAGATCGCCATGGCCAGGGCGCTCATCTGCTCGTCGGCCACGACCCCACGGGTGTAGGCGTCGATGACCCAGTCGATCTGGGCCGGGCTGAGGCGGGCGCCGTCACGCTTGGCGCGGATGACGTCGACGGCGTCGAAGGCTTCGGTCATGGGTCTCTCCTTCGTCGGGCGCCGGCGGGTGGGGCGGGCGCCGGCGGGTGGGGCGGGCGCCGCCGGGTGGGCGGCGTCCTCGCTCATGGTGTGCGCAGGTCCTCGGGCCCGAAGGCCTCGGGCAGCACCTCGGACATCGGCCGGATCCCGCCGGGCAGCTCGACGAGGAGGTCGGGGCCGCCGTGCTCCCACAGCAGCTGGCGGCACCGCCCGCACGGCGCGAGGGGCCGGCCCTGCCCCCCGACACACGTGAAGGCCACCAGTCTCCCCCCGCCGGTGCGCACGAGGTCGGAGACGAGCCCGCACTCGGCGCACAGGGTCACCCCGTAGCCGGCGTTCTCGACGTTGCAGCCCGAGACGGTCCGGCCGTCGTCGACAAGCGCCGCGGCGCCCACCGGGAACCCGGAGTACGGCGCGTACGCGCGGTCCATGGCCTCGCGCGCCAGCTCACGCAGCGACTCCCAGGTTCCCTCGTCCACGCCCATGCCCGCCCCGCTCACTTGATGTAGGGGATGTTCTCGGCGGCCGGGGCGCGCACGCGTCCCACGAGGCCCGCGACGGCGAAGATCGTCACCGCGTAGGGCAGCATGAGGAGGAACTCCGACGGCACGTTGGAGCCGATGGTGGACAGGACGTTCCCCAGGTTCTTGGAGAAGCCGAAGAGCAGCGCGGCGGCCACCGCACCGACCGGGTTCCAGCGGCCGAGGATCATCGCGGCGAGGGCGATGAAGCCCTGGCCGGCGGACATCTCCTTGCCGAAGGCCAGGCCCGAGCCGACCGTGAAGAAGGCCCCGCCGAGCCCGGCGATCGCGCCACCGAGGATCGTGTTGAGCACGCGCGTGCGGTTGACCTTGATCCCGACGGTGTCGGCCGCCTTGGGGTGCTCGCCCACCGAGCGCATCCGCAGGCCCCACCGGCTGCGGAAGATGAAGACCTGGAGGACGATGACCGCCGCGTACATGAGGTAGACCAGCAGGGTCTGGCGGAAGAGCACCGGCCCGATCACCGGGATCTCGCTGAGCAGCGGGACGGGCAGGGTGGGCAGGCGCTGCGCGGCGTTCCAGGTGGCCTTGTTCTCGGTGAGCACCGTGGAGAACAGGAAGCTCGTCAGGCCGATGACGAGGACGTTGAGGACCACACCCACGATGATCTGGTCGACCCAGTACCTCACTGCGAAGAACGCCAGGATCGCCCCGACGGCGGCGCCCGCCAGCGGCGCGGCGACCAGGCCGAGGTAGGCGCTGGAGGTGAGGGAGGCGACGACGGCCCCGAGGAAGGCGCCGGCGAGGAGCTGACCCTCGATGGCGATGTTGACGATGCCCGAGCGCTCGCACACCACCCCGGAGAGGGCACCGAAGACCAGCGGGACCGACAGCGCCAGCGCCCCGGAGAGCAGGGTGGTGACAGGGATGACCGTCGCCCGTCCCGCGCCCACCCAGGTGAGGAACGCCAGGACGAACGCGATCCCGAAGACGATCGGCACCCAGGTGGGGATCCGGTGCCGCCCGACCGTCGCCCGGACCACGTAGGCGGTCAGCGCGAGCATGACGACGGACAGAACGAGGTTCGTCGCCGTGAGCGGGACCGTGAAGTTGGGGATCGTCCACAGGTCTCCCCCGCGGGAGATCTGGTAGTTGGTCTCCCGGCCACCCTCGGGCAGCAGGGTGAAGAAGACCAGGGCGACCAGGGCGAGGACGCCGTAGATCAGCGGCCAGCGCCAGCTGATGGGGGCCAGGACGGTGCGCTGCTGCGCGCCGGCCGGCGCGGTGGCGACGGCGGTCATGCTGCGGCCTCCTTGACGGCCGCCGGGGCGGGCCGGCGGCGGGGGCGGGCGCCCGGGGCGGGCAGGCGGAAGATCGCGCGCACCAGCGGCGGGGCCGCGATGAGCAGGACGATGACGGACTGGACGACGAGGATGATGTCGATCGGCGTCGCGGTGGTCGACTGCATGAGGAAGCCGCCGGCCTTGAGCGCCCCGAACAGCAGCCCGGCGACGAAGGTCCCCACCGGGCGGGAGCGGCCCAGCAGCGCCACGGTGATGGCGTCGAAGCCGTAGCTCGCCGCCACCCCGGCGGTCAGCGCCTTCTCCGTGCCGAGCACGATCGAGGAGCCGGCGAGGCCGGCGAGGACACCGGAGATGACCATCGTGGTGACGATGACGCGGTTGACCGAGATGCCCGCGGTCCGGGCCGCGGACGGGTTGGCCCCCGCGGCGCGGATCTCGAAGCCGAGCGTGGAGCGCTCGAGGAGCCACCAGACGAAGGCGGTCGCCGCGATCGCCAGCAGGAAGCCGGCGTGGAGGCGGAACGAGGGACCCAGCAGCAGCGGGAAGGTCGCCGAGTCCGTGGGGATGGGCGGGGACTTCGGGAAGGGCGAGCCGGGCAGCTGGAACGCCGTGGTGGTGAGCAGGTACGCGACGAGGTAGATCGCGATGTTGTTGAGCATGATCGTCACGATGACCTCGTTGGCCCCGGTCCGGGCCTTGAGGACGCCGGCGATCGCCGCCCACAGCCCGCCGCCGAGGGCGGCGCCGACGACGGCGAGGGTCACGTGGAGCACGGGGGGCAGGTCGAAGGTGAAGCCGATGAACGAGCCGAAGATGGCGCCGAGGATGATCTGGCCCTGGGCACCGATGTTGAACAGGCCGGCCCGGAAGCCCACCGCCAGGCCGAGCCCGGCGAGGATGAGCGGGATCGAGAAGACGAGCGTCTCGGTGATGGGCCGGAACATCCGGGCCGCCGTGGTGGCCTCGAAGTCGAAGATCGCCCCTCGGAACATGGCGCGGTAGGCGCCGTAGACGGCGTCCCACGCCGCGCCGACGAAGTCGCCGGGACGGGCGAAGAGGTAGCCGGCGGTCTCCTGGACGCGCGGGTCGGCCAGGGCGATCAGCACCCCGCCGATGACGAGGGCGGCGACGACGGCCAGGAGCGAGACGAGCCAGGACCCCGAGAGCAGGTCCTTGACGAAGCTCTGCGTGCGGGTCCCCCCGGCGGCCGGCGCCCCCTCGGGCGCCGGCTTCTGCTCACCCTCGGCGACGACGTCGCCCGGCTGCGCGGGCTGCTGGGGGTGGTCGTGAACCGGGTCGCTCACAGCGTTCCCTCCTGGGTGGTGGCGGCGTCGGCCCCGCCCGTGGTCGTGTGGTGCTCGGCCGCCTGGGCCCGGGCCTCCTCGAGCGGGACCCCGGCCATCATCAGGCCCAGGACGTCCCGGTCGGTGTCGCCGTCGACGATGCCGACGACCCGGCCGCGGTACATCACGGCGATCCGGTCCGCCAGGGCGAGGACCTCGTCGAGCTCGGTGGAGACGATGATCACCGGGGTGCCGTTGTCGCGCTCGGTGACGATGCGCTTGTGCATGAACTCGATGGAGCCGACGTCCAGCCCGCGGGTGGGCTGGGAGGCGACGAGCAGCCGCAGGGGCCGGGACATCTCGCGGGCGATGACGACCTTCTGCTGGTTGCCGCCGGACAGCGTCGAGATGGGGTCGTCGACGGAGGTCAGCCGGATGTCGAACTCCTGGGAGCGCTGCTCCGCGCTGCTGCGCACCCGTGCGGGGTTCATCGCCAGGCCCTTCGCGAAGGGCTCGGTGTCGTAGAGGTCGAGGACGAGGTTCTCGGCGACGGAGAAGCTGGCGATGATGCCGTCGGTGGAGCGGTCCTCGGGGACGAAGCCGATACCCGCGCGCAGACGCTCCTTGACGCCGTCGCCGGCGAGGTCCTGCCCGTCGAGGCTGATGGTCCCGGCGACCGAGGGGGTCAGGCCGAGGATGGTCTCGGTGAGCTCGGTCTGGCCGTTCCCCTGCACGCCGGCGACGGCGAGGATCTCGCCCCGGCGCACCCCGAAGGAGATGTCGTCGACCGCGGGCTTGCCCGCCGCGTCGAGCACGGTGAGGCCCTCGACGACGAAGGACTCCTCGCCGGGCGCGGCCACGGCCTTGTCGACGCCGAGGTTGACCGAGCGGCCGACCATCATCGACGCCAGCTCGGTCTCGGTGGAGGTGGGGCTCGCCTCGCCGACGACCTTGCCGCGACGGATGACGGTGATGCGGTCCGCGACGGCGCGGACCTCGCGGAGCTTGTGGGTGATGAAGACGATCGAGGTGCCGTTCTCCTTGAGCTGGCGCATGATCGCGATGAGCTCGTCGGTCTCCTGCGGGGTGAGCACGGCGGTGGGCTCGTCGAGGATGAGGACCTTGGCGTCGCGCGAGAGCGCCTTGATGATCTCCACGCGCTGCTGGGCGCCGACGGGGAGGTCCTCGATCGTCGCGTCGGGGTCGACGTCGAACCCGAAGCGGTCGGAGATCTCCTTGACGCGGCGGCGCGCCTCGGCGGCGTTGATGAGGCCGGCGGCACCGGTGGGCTCGTACCCGAGCACGACGGACTCGGCGACCGTGAAGACCGGGACGAGCATGAAGTGCTGGTGGACCATGCCGATGCCCGCGGCGACGGCGTCACCCGGGCCGGCGAAGGTCACGGGGGCGTCGTCGAGGAGGATCTGGCCGTCGTCCGGGGTGTACAGGCCGTAGAGCACGTTCATGAGCGTGCTCTTGCCGGCGCCGTTCTCGCCGAGGAGGGCGTGGATCTCCCCGGGCTGGACCACGAGGTCGATGTGGTCGTTGGCCACGAGGGGGCCGAAGACCTTGGTGATGCCGCGGAGCTCAAGCTTCACGTCGGAGGACTCCATCCGTCACGGTGCGCGGGAGGGGACGCGCGGTGGGGGGGTGCGGCCGGGAGGGACACGCTACCCGCTGGTGACGACTGACGGCCCGGCCCCCGAGGGCCGGGCCGTCAGTCGTCCATCAGGTCACGGGGCGTTGGGCGTCTCCACCGTGAGCTCGCCGGAGATGATCTGCTCCTGCAGGGCCGTCACGGCGTCCTTGAGCTCCTGCGGGACCTCGGCGTCGAAGTCGTGGAACGGGGCCAGGCCCACGCCCTCGTTCTCCAGGGTGCCGACGTAGGGCTCGGCCGAGAAGCCGCCGGTCGAGGACTGCTCGACCGTGTCGTAGACGGCCTGACCGATCTGCTTGACGACCGAGGTCAGGGTGATGGCGCCGTACTCGGTCGACTCGTACCAGTCGGAGTCCACACCGATGATCTTCACGCCGTCCGCCGCCTCGGCGGCCGCGGCGGCACCCAGGCCGACCGGGCCGGCGACGGGCATGATGATGTCCGCGCCCTGGGCGATGAACTGCTCGGTGAGGGTCTGGCCGGCGGCCTGGTTCTCGAAGTCGCCGGAGAAGGAGCCGGTCTGGCCCTCCTTGTCCCAGCCGAGGAGCTGGACGTCGGTGCCGTTGTCCTCGTTGTACTTCGCGACGCCGTCGGCGAAGCCGTCCATGAAGATCGCGACGGACGGGATCTGCATGCCGCCGAAGGTGGCGACGGTGCCGGTCTCGGTGACGCCGGCCGCGACGTAGCCGGCGAGGTAGGACGCCTCGGCGGTGTTGAAGAGGATCGGCTTGGCGTTCTCGAGCTCGACGGGGGCGAAGTCCGGGCCGGAGAAGGCGGAGTCGATGAGCGCGAAGTTCGCGTCGGGGTTCGCCTCGGCGGCCGCCTGGACCGGGTCCTCGAGGAGGAAGCCGACACCGATGGTGAGGTCGCAGCCCTGCTGGACCATGGAGTCGACGTTCGGGCCGTAGTCGCTGTCGGACTGCGACTCGGCGTCGGCCATCTCGATGCCGAGCTCCTCGACGGCCATCTCCATGCCCTCGAAGGCGGACTGGTTGAAGGACTGGTCGTCCCAGCCACCCTGGTCGGAGACCAGGCAGGCGAGGTAGTCCTCGGCGGCGGCGCCCTCGGTGGCCTCGGCGGTCTCGGTGGTCTCCTCGCCGCCCGTGGTCTCGGACCCGGCGGGGGTCTCCTCCTCGGGGGCAGCGCCGCAGGCGGCGAGCGCCAGGGCGGCCGTGGTGGCCAGCGCCGTCGCGTAGATGCTCTTCTTCACGCGTCTTCTCCTGCTGTGAGATGCCGCGGACCTGCTGGGCGGGTGCCGCTGGAGGGTCGGCGTGCCCAGCCAGATCCGTTCTCGGCGGGTATCGCCCACGAGACTAGCCGTCGGGAAGGGGTGTCCCACGCCACATCGTGAGATGTGCCGCGAAACGTTACCGATCTGTGCTCCGCCGGTCACTCCGGGGACACAGACCCCGCGCCGTGCCGGGCCGGGCGGGCTCAGAGCGGCCCGTGCACCCGCGCCGGGACCCCCTCCGGCTCGTCCACGGCGGTGGCGCCGGCGAGGACCGCCGCACGGGCGAGGACCCGGGCGCCGAGCCCGAGCGCACGTTCGTCGAAGACGATGTCGCCCCGGTGGAGGTCGAAGGACGGTCCGCCCGGCGTGCGGGTGCCGAGCCGCACGAGCGCGCCGGGGATCCGGGTGAGGTACCAGGCGAAGTCCTCCCCGCCCAGGGACTGCTCGGCGAGCACCACGGCGTCCGCGCCGAGGATGTCCTTGACGGCCGCGTCGACGGTGCGCACCGCCCGCTCCTCGTTCACCACGGGCGGGATGCCGCGCACGTAGTTGACGTCGACCTCGACGCCGTAGGGTCCCAGGATCTGCGGGATCGCGTCCTGGATGACCTTGGCGGCCCGCTGCCACGCCCGGCCGTCGAGGCAGCGCAGCGTCCCGGTGATCGTGCCGCTGGCCGGAATGGCGTTGGACGCCCGGCCGGCGTGGACGGCGCCCCACGTGAGGTTGACCCCCGCCCGCGGGTCCATCCGCCGGCCGAGCACCGCCGGCAGGGAGGTGATGAGCTCGCCGAGCGCGAAGACGACGTCGCCGGTCAGGTGCGGGCGGGAGGTGTGCCCGCCCTCGGCCTGGACGGTGACGGTGACGGTGTCCGACGCGGCGGTGATGGGTCCGATCCGCGAGCCGACGAAGCCGACGTCGAGCTTGGGGTCGCAGTGCAGGGCGTAGATCTGCTCCACCCCGTCGAGCACGCCCTCCCCCATGGACCGTTCGGCGCCGCCGGGCTGGACCTCCTCCGCCGGCTGGAAGATGCACCGCACCCCCACCGGAAGCTCGCCGGCGTCGTCGAGCGCCTTGAGGGTCAGCGCCGCACCGAGGAGGGCGACGGTGTGGAGGTCGTGGCCGCAGGCATGCGCGAAGCCGTCCTTCTCCGACGCGAAGGGCAGGCCGGAGGTCTCCTGCAGCGGCAGGGCGTCGAGGTCGGCCCGCAGGGCGATGCGGCGCCGGCCCCGCCCCCGCGGGTCCGCCCCGATGTTGACCATGAGGCCGGTGCCCTCGAACAGGCGCGGGGCCAGCCCGGCGGCGCGGAGGCGCTCAGCCACCAGCGCGGTCGTCTCGTGCTCCATCCACGCCGGCTCGGGGTGGGCGTGGATGCGGCGGCGCAGCGCGACGAGCTCGTCCTCGAGCCCGGCCACGACGGCGGTGATGCGTCGGGCGGTCTCGGAGCGGGCGGTCGCGGTCTGCACGCTCAGACCCTATCGCCGCGTCGGCGCACGGCCTCAGAGGAGCTCGGTGCGGCCCTGCGCGGTGAGCCGGTCGACGACGCCCTTGACCCGCTGGGCGTGCTCGCGGGTGGTGACCAGCAACGCGTCCGGGGTGTCCACCACGACCGCCCCGGGGATGCCCAGGACCGCGACGGTACGCCCGGCGGGGACCACGAGGGCGCCGTCCGAGGCCTCCGTGATGACCAGCCCGGGGTCACCGAGCACCGCGCCGTCGCCGGCGACGATCGAGGCGAGGGAGGCGAAGTCGCCGACGTCGTCCCAGCCCATCGCGGCCGGGACGACGGCGACGCCGCCCCGGGCCGCGACCGGCTCGGCGATGGCGTGGTCGATCGCGATCTTCTCCAGCCCCGGCCAGACCCGCCCGAGGACCTCGGCCCGGGCCGGGCCGTCCCACGCGTCGGCGATCGCGGCCAGACCGGCGGCCAGCTCGGGGCGCTGCTCGGCGAGGTGGTCGAGCAGGACCTGGGCCCGCACGACGAACATGCCGGCGTTCCACCGGTACTCCCCCGTGGCGAGGTAGCGCTCGGCGGTGGCCGCGTCGGGCTTCTCGGTGAAACCGCGCACCACCCGCGCCGTGGGCGCCGGTGCGCCGCCGAGGTCGACCGGGTCCCCGGCGCGGACGTAGCCGAACGCCGTGGAGGGGTGGTCGGCCTCGATCCCGATGGTGACGAGGTAGCCGGCGCGGGCGACGTCGGCCGCCTCCCGCACGGCGCGGACGAAGGCGGCCCCGTCCGTGATGACGTGGTCGGCAGCGAACGAGCCCACCACGACGTCGCCGTGCCGGCGCAGCAGGACCGCCGCGGCCAGGCCGATGGCCGCCATGGAGTCCCGGGGGGAGGGCTCGGCCAGGAGGTCGGCCTCGCGCAGGTCGGGCAGCTGGCGGTGCACCTCCTCGGCGTGGACCGCGCCGGTGACGACGACGGTGCCGCCCGGGCCGGTGAGCGGGGCGAGGCGGTCGAGGGTCTGCTGGAGCAGGGTGCGGCCGGCACCGGTGAGGTCCAGGAGGAACTTCGGTGCCGCACGCCGGGACAGGGGCCACAGCCGGGTGCCGGCACCGCCGGCCGGCACGATCGCGTGGAGGACGGGCTCGGTCATAGCAGGCACCCTAGCCGCGCCCGGGCGTGGTCAGCCGACCCGGTCCGCGGTGGCCGCGTGGACCGACGTGCCCGTCAGCGGCAGCCGCGCGACGGTGCGCCACACCCCGTCCTCGCCGTGCTCGTACAGCCGCATGCTGCCCTGGGCGTAGGTGGCCTCGAAGTCCTCCACCAGCAGGTGCGCCCGGTCGAGGGTGTCCTCGTCGAGGTCGTGGGCCACCGTGACGTGGGGGTGGTAGGGGAAGCGCAGCTCCTGGGCGAGCGGCCCGCTGCGGACGAGGGACTCCAGCGCGGCGCACCGCTCGGCGCCGCGGGCCACCTTGACGAAGACCACCGGGCTGACGGGCCGGAACGTGCCGGCACCCTCGAGGGCGACGACGAACGGGGCCTCCGCCGCCGCGATCGCGGCGAGGTGGGCGACGACGTCGGGCAGGTGGTCCCGCTCGACGACGGTCGGCGGCAGCAGCGTGATGTGCGGGGGGATGGCGTGGGCGAAGGGGTCGCCCACCCGCGCCCGGACGGCCTGCACGAGGGTGCCGTAGGGGGCCGGGACCTGCAGGGCGACGCCGATGCGCACCTGGTCGCCGGACCGTTCGGGGAGGTGCACGCCTACCGGCTCCCGGGGTGGCGGCCGAGGGCTGCGCGGGACGAGGTGGGCACGTCCCCATCCTGGCACCTCCGGGGCCGCTCGGGAACTCGCGGGCCCGGCCTGTTCGGCCGTGTTCGTTCGTGTTCGGGTCAGTGTATGCTGGTGGTCATGGAACGTGAGGGAACCGCGCCCCTGTTCGCGCGGCAGCGCCAGGAGTTCATCCTCGAGCAGGTCGCCCGGCACGGGGCCGTCCGGGTGGCGGAGGTCGTCGACGCGCTCGGCGTCTCGGAGATGACCGTGCGGCGCGACATCACCGAGCTCGTCTCGCGCGGCCTGGTCGACCGGGTCCACGGCGGCGCGGTCGCCACGGCGGGCGCCGCGGAGGAGCCGCTCTTCGGCACGAAGGTGGGTCAGCACCCCGGGGAGAAGGCGGCCATCGGGCGCCGCGCCGCCTCGCTGGTGCGCCCGGGGGACTCCGTCGCGCTGACCGGCGGCACCACCACCCTCGCCGTCGCCCAGGCCCTGGCCGCCCTGCCCCACGTGGGCACCCTCACGGTGGTGACGAACTCCCTGCCCGCCGCCCAGGTCCTCCACGACGAGGCCGAGCGCGCCCGCGCCGACTCCCGCCCCGCCCCCACGGTGCTGCTCACCGGCGGTGAGCGGACCCGCTCCGACGCGCTCGTCGGTCCGCTCGCGGTCGACACGCTGCGGCGGATGCGGGTGGAGTGGGCGTTCCTCGGTGCGCACGGGTTCGACCCCGCCACCGGCCTCATGACGCCCAACCTCGCCGAGGGCGCCACCAACGAGGCGATGGTGGGCGCCGCCCGGACCCCCGTCGCCGTCGTCGACGCCTCGAAGTGGGGCGCGATCGGCCTGCGCACCTTCTGCTCCGTGCACGAGCTGGCGGTGCTCGTCACCGACGAGCCCCCCGGGCCCGCGACCGTCACCGCCGCGGAGGAGCACGGCATCGTCCTCGAGATCACCCAGGAGTGAGACCCATGACCGCACCCGAGATCGCCTCGGTCCGCCGCACCAGCACCCGCCTGGCCGACGGACGCGAGCTCATCTACTTCGACGACTCCGAGCCCTACGTCTCCGGCGGGGCCACCCGCCGCCTGGACGACCCCCGACCGCTCCCGGACCGGTTCGCGCCGGTCACGGGCGAGGACGGGGTGCCGCGGCCGGTGACGGGACCGGAGATGCGCTACGACGTCCTCACCGGCGAGTGGGTGCCGATGGCGGCGCACCGGATGAACCGCACGCACCTGCCCCCGGCCGACGCCAACCCTCTCGCCCCGGCCCGCCCGGGCGCCGCCTACTCCGACGGGGAGATCCCGGACACCGACTACGACGTCGTCGTGTTCGAGAACCGCTTCCCCTCCCTCATGGCCGTGCCCGGCGTCGACGACGTCGTCACCCCCCTCGACGGCGAGGAGCTGTGGCCCACCCGCCCGGCGGCGGGCCGGTGCGAGGTCATCTGCTTCTCGCCCGACTCCACCGCCTCCCTCGCCGGGGTCGGTCGTCGTCGGATGCGCACCGTCATCGAGGCGTGGGCGGACCGCACGGCCGAGCTCTCCGCCCTGCCGGGGATCGAGCAGGTGTTCTGCTTCGAGAACCGCGGCCGGGAGATCGGCGTGACGCTGCACCACCCCCACGGCCAGATCTACGCCTACCCCTACCTCACCCCGCGCACCGCGACGATGCTGCGCCAGGCGCGCGCCCACCGCGCGCGCACCGGGCGCAACCTCCTGCGCGACGTCCTCGACGCCGAGCTGCGCTCGGGCCGCCGCGTGGTGGCCGAGTCCGAGCACTGGGCGGCGTACGTCCCGGCGGCCGCGCGCTGGCCCGTCGAGGTCCACCTCGCGCCGCGCCGCGACGTGCCCGACCTGCCCGCCCTCACCGACGCCGAGCGCGACGACCTCGCCGGGATCTACCTGCGCCTGCTCCAGGGCGGGGACCGGTTCTTCGTGGTCCCGCCCGGCGAGGAGGACTCCGGCGGCCCCATCCACCTGCCCTACATCGCGGCGTGGCACCAGGCACCGGTGCGCGAGGGCCGCGACGACCTGCGCCTGCACCTGCAGCTCTTCTCGGTCCTGCGCGCCCCCGGCAAGCTCAAGTACCTGGCCGGCTCGGAGTCGGGCATGGGCGCGTGGATCTCCGACACCACCCCCGAGCGCATCGCCGACCGGCTGCGCGAGGTGGTCCCGGCCGGGGCGGGTCAGGCGTGAGCGTCCCGCTGCTGCCGGCGTGGACCGACGCCGAGGGGGCCGCACGGGTGCGTGCGCTCTTCGCCGAGGCGCTCGGCGGGGAGCCGGACGGGGTGTGGGCGGCCCCGGGCCGGGTCAACCTCATCGGGGAGCACACCGACTACAACGACGGCCTGTGCCTGCCGCTGGCGCTGCCGCACCGCACGTTCGTCGCGCTGCGCGCGCGGCCCGACCGCACCGCCCGGCTCGTCAGCGCCCAGGAGGGCGCGGCGCCGGGCGGCGCGGCGGGACGGCGAGCCGTGCGCGAGGTCGACCTCGACGGCGTCGGGCCGGCCGGGTCCGCGGGCGCCGTCGACGGCTGGCCCGCCTACCCCGCCGGGGTGGCGTGGGCCCTGGCGGGCGACGGGCACCCCGTGCCCGGGTTCGACGTCGCGGTCGACTCGTGCGTGCCCTACGGCGCGGGTCTGAGCTCCTCCGCCGCGATCGAGTGCGCCGTCGCGGTCGCGCTGGACGGGGTCGGCGGGCTCGGTCAGGCCGGGCCGGACGACGACGCCGGACGGGCCCGGCTCGCCGCGGCGTGCGTCCGCGCGGAGAACGAGGTCGCGGGCGCCCCCACCGGCGGCATGGACCAGGCGGCGGCGCTGCGCTGCCGGCCCGGGCACGCCCTGCTCCTGGACACCTCCGACGGCTCCGTCACGCAGATCCCGTTCGACCTGGCAGCGGCCGGGCTGGCCCTGCTCGTGGTGGACACCCGCGCCGAGCACCGGCTCGTGGACGGTCAGTACGCCCGCCGCCGGGAGGTCTGCGAGAGCGCCGCGGCGGTCCTGGGGGTCGCCTCGCTCCGGGTGGTGGCCGACGCGCTCGCGGCGGGCACGACGACCCTGACCGACGTGCTCGACCGGCTGGCCGACGACGAGCAGCGCCGGCGCGTGCGGCACGTGGTCACCGAGATCGAGCGGGTCCGCGCGCTGGTGCGCGTGCTCTCGGCGGCGCCGGGGGCCGCGCTGACGGGGACGGCGCTGGCCGAGGCCGGGGCGCTCCTCGACGGGTCCCACGCCTCCCTGGCCGCGGACTACGAGGTCTCCTGCGACGAGCTGGACGTGGCCGTGACGGCCGCCCGGGCCGCGGGCGCGCACGGGGCCCGGATGACCGGCGGGGGCTTCGGCGGCTCGGCCATCGCCCTGGTGGACGCCGCCTCCGCCGCCGCGGTGGCCGACGCCGTGGAGCGGGCGTTCGCCGCCGCCGGGTTCGCCCGGCCGGAGTTCCTCGTCGCCGAGCCGGCCGGCGCGGCCGCCCCCGTGGGCTAGCACGTGTCGGGGCAGGACGAGGCACGCGAGCGGCTGACGGCGCTGCGGGCGGCGACCGCCGCCCGTCTCGCCGCGCTGGACCGCTCCTTCGCCGACGTCGTGGCCGCCGCCGAGGGGGCGAACACCGACGACGAGCACGACCCGGAGGGCACCACCATCGGCTACGAGCGGGCCCAGGTGGTGGCACTCACCGAGAGCGCGCGGCACACGCTCGGCGAGGTCGACGCCGCGCTCGACCGGCTCGAACGCGGCACCTACGGCACCTGCGAGCGCTGCGGGAACCCGGTCGGGCCGGGCCGTCTGGAGGCACGGCCGACGGCGACGCGCTGCGTCTCCTGCGCCCGGGCCGCCGCCCGCTGAGGCGACCGGGGACCCGGCCGTCCGGCAGCCCGGCGGCCGGGCTGACGGACCGCCGGGGCTCAGCCGAGCTCGACCGACGCGGCCAGCCGGACGACGTCGGCGTACTCCTGGGTGGCGAGGTACTCCTCCCGCTCCTGCGCGGTGCGGAACTGGTACCGGCCGCCGTCGAGGTGGACGGCGACGTCGCCGACCGCGTGCTCCTCGGGCAGGTCGCACGAGGCGCCGGAGTCCGGTGCGGAGGACGGGACGAGCCTGGTCGTGGAGACCTCCACCCCCAGGACGTCCTCGGCCGTGACCAGTCCGACGTCCAGGGACCCGAGCTGCGACCGCAGACCGGTGGGCCGGCGACCCTCGACGACGTACGTCGCGTCCGTCAGCGCGCACCCCGCCTGCTCCGCCGACGTCGTCACCACGAGCCGGGCGACGCTCCTGCCCCGCGGGTCGAAGTAGACGACCTCGTGACGCACGTCCTCGGCGCCGCCACCGGCCGCCGCACCGCTGAGCTCGTCGTGCGCCCAGGTCGCGTCGGACCGCCAGGAGAACTCGGCCGGTCCTGCGGCCCCGGGCGTCCAGCTCCCGGCTGGGGTGTCGACCGTCCAGGCGGTCGTCTCCGGGCCGAGCAGCCGCTCACCGGTCCCGGCGTCGACGCCGATCTGCGCGTACTGCTCGGCCATCCGCTCCGCGGCGGGCGGGTCGCCGGGCAGCTGGTACCCCAGGAGGGCGGGCCAGGAGTGGTACACCGGCACCGCCACCTGACCGCCGTCGAGCTCGCGCGGGTCCTCGACGGCCCACCGGCCGTCCTCCCAGCGGGCCAGGACGACACCCGTCACGACGTCGTCCAGGCCGGCCGCATGGACCGCCCGGTCGGACATGGTCAGCGCGGCGATGCCGTCCACGCAGCCGACCACCGGGTACTCCCACGGCTCGGTGGCGAGTGCCCGGTCGCCCTGGGTGAGCACCTGGGTGACGTCGAGGGCGGCGCAGGCGTCGGAGTCCTCGAGGTAGACCTGGTCGTGCGCCGGGACCAGGCCGTTGGGCAGGTCGGTCGGTGCGAGGGCGGGATCGGGAGACGTCGTCGCAGGCGTGCTTCCCTCGCCCGCGCCGCTGCCGGCGGGCGGGGCGGGCGTGTCCGGGGCGGTCCGCCACTCGTGGGCGATGACCAGGCCGCCGGCCAGCGCGGCCGCCACCCCGACGGCGCTGCCCCACACCGCGAGGTGATCGCGACGCCCACGCCGTCGCGCCGTAGACGCCACCGACGGTCCGGCCACCTCCGCGAGGCGGAACGGGCGCGGGCCGGGGGCGTCACGCGCGGGGTCGGCAACCTTCATCAGCTCTTCGATGCGGTCCATCAGCGCTGCCCTCCGTTCATGACGATCTCGTGCCCGACGAGCTCCGGTGGCGCGAGCCGGGCGAAGGCCTTGCGGGCACGGAACAGTCGCGAGGCGGCAGTGGCCTCGCCGCAGCCCAGGACGGCGGCCAGGTCGGCCCCCCGGAACCCGTCCCAGTAGGCGAGCATGAGGATGTCCCGATCTCGTTCGCGCATGGTCGACAGCACCTCGAGGACACGGTCGCGCACCACGTCCGGGCCGGGCGCCCACGTGACGGCCTCGTCGCGCAGCCTCGCCGTCAGCCGTTGCCGCCGGCCACGCGCACGGACCTCGTTGAGGACGAGGTTCTTCGCCGCACCGATCAACCAGGGCAGGTCCACCGGGCGTGCCGTCTGCAGCCGCTGCCACGCGATCCGGAAGACGTCGTTGGTCAGCTCGTCGGCCGTCGCCCGGTCCAGCACCCGCCGGTAGACGTAGCGGTGGACGGTCCCGGCGTGCTGGTCGTACAGCGCCTCGACGGCGCCGGTGTGGTCGGTCGGCACGTCATCCCCTCGTGCTCGGCGGCCGCCCGTCCCGGCCTCTCACCCCGTACATGTCCGGCACACGCCCCCAGATTTCGTGGACCCGGCGGCCATCGTGGCCGAGGTGCCCGGTGGCCGTGGGGTGCCGCGCCTCCTCACCGGCTTCCCGGGCGGCTAGAGGTCGTAGGTGGCGACCACGGGCGCGTGGTCGGAGAACCGCTGGTCGTAGGTGGCGGCCCGGTCGACGCCGGCGTCGACGGCCCGTTCCGCGAGCCCGTGGGTGGCGAGCTGGTAGTCGATGCGCCAGCCGGCGTCGTTGTCGAACGCCTTTCCCCGCCAGGACCACCACGTGTAGGGCCCGGGCACGTCCCCGGCGATCCGCCGCGCGACGTCGACGAGGCCGAGCTCGCCGGTCCACCGGTCGAGGTAGGCGATCTCGGCGTCGAGGGCGCCCGAGGTCTTGTTGTGGTTGCCCTTCCAGTTCTTGATGTCCCGCTCGCCGTGGGCGATGTTGACGTCTCCGGCGACGAGGACCTCTCGCTCCCCCGCCCGCGCCTGGCCGGTGAGCTCCTCCAGGCGCCTGCTCACCTTGTCCAGGTGCGCGTACTTCAGGTCCATCTTCTCCGTGCCGGCGGTGCCGGAGTGGACGTAGGCCGAGACGACCGTGAGGGGCCGCTCGCCGACCTCGAGGTCCATCTCCACCCAGCGGCCGGTGTCGACGGCGGGCTCGGGAGTGCCGTTGCCCAGCCCCACCCGCACCGCGGCGGCCGGGACGCGGGACGCGACGGCGACCCCGGCCCGGCCCTTGGCGTCGCTCGCCTGGTGCGCGACGTGCCAGCCCTCACCGAGGTGCTCGGCGAGGGTCCGGTCGTCGGCCCGGACCTCCTGGAGGAGCAGGACGTCCGGGTTGCGGGCGGCGAGCCAGGCGGCCATGCCGCGGCGGAAGGCGGCGCGGACGCCGTTGACGTTGACGGAGGCGACAGTGAGCACCGGGACATCCTCCCCGATCCCACCGACAGGGTGGGACGACGTCCGCGACGCGACGGCGCTCAGCCGGCGAGGCGCTCGGCGGTGTCGACCACGTTGGCCAGCAGCATCGCCCGGGTCATCGGCCCCACCCCGCCGGGGTTGGGCGAGAGCCAGGCGGCGACATCGGCGACGCCGGGGTCGACGTCCCCGCGCAGGGTCGCCCTCCCGGTGTCCGGGTCCACCACGCGGGAGACCCCGACGTCGAGGACGACCGCGCCGGGCCGGACCATGTCGGCGGTGATGATCCCGGGCTGCCCCGCCGCCGCCACGACGACGTCCGCCGCGCGCACGTGGTGGGCGAGGTCCGCCGTCCCGGTGTGGGTGAGCGTGACGGTCGCGTTGACGTCCTTGCGGGTCAGGAGCAGGCCGATGGACCGTCCCACGGTGGTCCCGCGGCCGACGACGCACACGTCCTTCCCGGCCAGGTCGATGCCGTGACGGGCGAGGAGCTCGAGCACCGCCCGCGGGGTGCAGGGCAGCGGGGACGTCACGGGCTCCTTGACCCGGAGGACCAGCCGGCCGAGGTTGGTCGGGTGCAGGCCGTCGGCGTCCTTGGCCGGGTCGATGAGCTCGAGGACGGCGTTGGTGTCCACCGCGGCCGGCAGCGGGAGCTGGACGATGTACCCGGTGCAGGCGGGGTCGGCGTTGAGCCGCGCGACGGCGGCCTCGACGTCGGCCTGGCTCGCCGTCGCCGGCAGGTCCACGCGGATCGAGGCGATCCCGACCTCGGCGCAGTCGCGGTGCTTGCCCGCCACGTACGCCCGGGAGCCGGGGTCCTCCCCCACCAGGACGGTGCCGAGGCCGGGGGTGCGCCCGCGGGCGGTCAGGGCCGCGACGCGCTCGGCGAGCTCGGCCTTGATCGTGGCGGCGGTGGCCCGCCCGTCCAGGACCCGGGCCGTCACTGCTGCAGCCCGGGGTAGAGGGGGAAGGCCTCGGTCAGCGCCCGCACCCGGGCCCGCATCGCCTCGACGTCGGTGCCGGCGCCACCGACGAGCGTCGTGGCGATGATGTCGGCCACCTCGGTGAACTCCGCCGCGCCGAAGCCGCGGCTGGCCAGCGCCGGGGTGCCGATGCGCAGGCCCGAGGTCACCCGCGGCGGGCGCGGGTCGAACGGCACGGCGTTGCGGTTGACGGTGATGCCCGCGGCGTGGAGGAGGTCCTCGGCCTGCTGGCCGTCCAGGGCGGAGCTGCGCAGGTCCACCAGGACGAGGTGGACGTCGGTGCCGCCGGTGACGAGGGAGACCCCGGAGTCGCGCACGTCCTGCTGGGTCAGACGCTCGGCGATGATCCGCGCGCCCTCGAGGGTGCGCTCCTGCCGGTCGCGGAACTCCTGGCCGGCGGCGACCTTGAACGCCACCGCCTTGGCGGCCACGACGTGCATGAGGGGCCCACCCTGCTGACCCGGGAAGACCGCCGAGTCCAGCTTCTTGCCGAAGGCCTCCTTGTCCCGAGCGAGCAGGAAGCCCGAGCGTGGGCCGCCGAGGGTCTTGTGGACCGTGGAGGAGACGACGTCGGAGTGCGGCACCGGGGAGGGGTGCAGGCCCGCGGCGACCAGCCCGGCGAAGTGGGCCATGTCGGTCCACAGGTAGGCGCCCACCTCGTCGGCGATCTCACGGAAGGCGGCGAAGTCGAGCTGGCGGGGGTAGGCCGACCAGCCGGCGATGATGACCTTGGGCCGGGACTCGAGCGCCTTCGCGCGCACCGTCTCCATCTCGATGCGGTGGCTCTGCTCGTCGACGCCGTACGCGGCGACCTTGTAGAGCTTGCCCGAGAAGTTGATCTTCATGCCGTGGGTGAGGTGCCCGCCGTGGGCGAGCGAGAGGCCCAGGATGGTCTCGCCCGGGGTGGCGAGCGCGTGCAGGACCGCGGCGTTCGCCTGGGCACCGGAGTGCGGCTGCACGTTGGCGTACTCCGCGCCGAAGAGGGAGGTCGCCCGCTCGATGGCGAGGTTCTCGGCGATGTCGACCTGCTCGCAGCCGCCGTAGTACCGGCGCCCGGGGTAGCCCTCGGCGTACTTGTTCGTCAGGACCGACCCCTGCGCCTGCAGGACGGCGCGCGGGACGAAGTTCTCCGACGCGATCATCTCCAGCGTCTCGCGCTGGCGGACGAGCTCGCCGTCGAGGACGGCGGCGATCTCGGGGTCGAGCTCGGCGAGGCTCTGGTCGGCCACGGACGTGGCGTCTTGCTGGGTCATCGTTCCTCCGGGGTTCGGTCACGCACACCCGGTGCGCGAGCACTGAAGGTGGTGACCCTCGGCCCAGGCGGACGACCTCGGAGTCGGTGGTGCCGTCGCTCCCCGGTGGTGGACCACCTGTGGCGCCAGTCGCGACGGGGACAGGCTACCAACTCCTCGCCGCTCAGCCGGCGACGGTCTCCTCCTCGTCCTCGTCTCCCCCCTCGCCGAGGATCCGGCGAAGGTAGGCGTAGGTGAGGTCCCCGGTGTGCTGGTCGTACTGGTGCTCGTAGCCGTGCTTGGCGTACATGGAGATGTTCTGCTTGGAGTCCTGCCCGGTGAAGACCCAGACCTCCTTGGTCTGCTCGGGCAGGTACTGCAGCACCGCCATGAGCAGCTGCGTGCCGATTCCCTGGCCCTGGAGGTCGGGGACGACGGCGAGGCGGCCGAGCGTGGCGCGCTCGGCCTCCAGCTCCACGCGGATCGAGCCGATGAGCCGGTGGCCCGACCAGGCACCGAGGGTGACGACGTCGGGGCGCTCGATGTCGGCGACGAGCTCGGTGAGCGACTGCGTCAGCGCGGGGAGGTTGGGGTCGCCGTAGAGCTGGGCCTCGGTGACGAAGGCCGCCCGTCGCACGGTGAGCAGCTCCCCGGCCTCGTCGACGGTGATGAGGTCGATCCTGACGTCGTCCATGGCCACAGTGTGGCATCACCTCGTGCCCGGCCGGGTCCTCATCCGCGGACGCCCGGGCCGGGCGGGCGCGCCGGCGGCTACCCTCGCCTCTCGTGACCACCGCCGAGCCGTCCGCGACCGCGAGCGCCGAGCACCTCGTCCTCGCCCTGTCCTGCCCCGACCAGCCCGGGATCGTCCACGCCGTCTCCGGCGCGCTGGCCGAGCACGGGGGGAACATCACCGAGTCGCAGCAGTTCGGCGACCCCTCCACGGGTCTGTTCTTCATGCGGGTGCAGGTCGAGACCGCGGCGCCGCGCGCCGAGGTCGAGGCCGCCCTGAGCGCCGTCGCGCGCCAGTTCGGCATGACCTGGAAGCTCGACCGGGTCGGCCGCCCGGTCCGGACCCTGATCATGGCGTCCAAGGACCCGCACTGTCTCGTGGACCTGCTCTTCCGGCAGCGGTACCAGGGACTGCCGATCGAGGTGGTGGGCGTGGTGGCCAACCACCCCGACCTCGAGCCCGTCGCGAGGTCCTACGACGCGCCCTTCCACCACATCCCGGTCACCCGGGAGACCAAGCCCGACGCCGAGCGCGCGCTCCTGGACATCGTCCACGCCGGCGACGTCGAGCTGGTGGTCCTGGCCCGGTACATGCAGATCCTCTCCGACGAGGTGTGCACCGAGCTGGCGGGCAACGTCATCAACATCCACCACTCGTTCCTGCCCAGCTTCAAGGGGGCCCGACCGTACGCCCAGGCCCACGGGCGGGGCGTGAAGCTCATCGGCGCGACGGCGCACTACGTGACCGCGGACCTGGACGAGGGCCCGATCATCGAGCAGGACGTCGAGCGGGTCACGCACTCCGACGACGTCGGCGAGATGGTCGCCCGGGGCCAGGACGTCGAGCGCCGGGTCCTCGCCCGCGCCGTGCGCTGGCACGCCGAGCACCGCGTGCTCGTGGACGGGCGCCGCACCGTCGTCTTCCCGTAGCGGCGGTCGTCGCAGCCGCGCGGGCACGCCGACGCCGTAGGACGAGCGACCGTCGACGCCGGCGCCCACGGCTGCGACGATGGAGCTCCCGACGAGGGAGGAACCATGAGCTCCGAGCAGCCCCGGCCGTGGTCCGACGGTGACCAGCCCCAGCAGGGCGGTCCACCCGACCGCGGCGAGCCCGGGCACGGGGAGCAGCCGCCCGGTCAGCCGCACCACGGCCGGCAGGACCAGCAGGACGGCGGGCAGCAGCAGCCCTGGGACGCTGGCCGGCAGGACGGCCCATCCCAGCCGTACGGCCAGCCCCCGTACGGCGGCCAACGCCCGTACGGCCAGCCTCAGTACGGCCAGCCCCAGTACGGCCAGCAGTACGGCCAGCCCCAGTACGGACAGCAGTACGGACAGCAGTACGCCGCCGGGCCCGGCGGCTACGGTCCCCGCAACGGTCTGGGCGTCGGGGCGCTCGTCGTGGGCATCCTCTCCCTGCTCATCGCCTGGGTGCCGTTCGTCGGGCTGCTGGGCGCGCTCGGTGGTCTGGTCGCGGTCATCATGGGGGCGGTCGCCCTTCAGCGCGTCGGACGGCGTGAGGCGACCAACCGCGGCACCTCCGTCGCGGGGATCGCCGTCGGCGTGCTCGCGATCCTGCTCGGCATCGCCTCCACCGTCTTCGGCGCGGCCCTGTTCGCCCGGCTCGGGCCGGACTTCGAGCAGTGCGTCGAGGTCTACCAGGACGACCCGGCCGGTCTCCAGCGGTGCCTGGGGGACATCGCCCGCGGCTGACCCGCCGTCCCGGGCGCTGCACGGACGACGGAGGGGCGCCCCGTGGGGGGCGCCCCTCCTCCTTCACCCCGACTAGCGCTGCGGGCCGCGGCCGGGCCGGTCGGCCGGCGGGCCGACCGGGGTCTCGGCGGGCTCGCCGGGGCCGGTCGGCCGGTCGCCGGGCTGTCCGGTGCCCGGGCCGTCGGCCGCGTCGACCAGCACGGCGACCGTGCGGGCCGGCACGGTGACCGTGCCGGTGGCGGCGTCCCACGTGGTGCCCCGCACGACGGCGTCGGCCCCCTGCTCCTGGACCCGGGAGAGCGCGTACTCGCGCCCGGCCAGCTCGGGCAGGGCCTGGGTGACCGGCTCCGGCGAGGCGTTGAACACCGTCAGGACGCCGTCGAGCTTCTTGTCGACGTCCTCCCCGACGAGGTCGTCGACGTGCATGACGAGCACGCCCGGCGCCGCATCCGGCCCGGAGGCCGGGAAGCTGACCTTCTCCTGGATGAGCTGCGCCGAGCCGAGGCGGAACAGGTCCGTGGAGTGGCGCAGCCGGAGCAGGTCCTGGGCCTGGGCGGCCGACGCCGCGATGTGCTCGGGTGCGGGACGCAGGTCCGGGTTCGCCAGCAGCGGGGCCATGACGTCCCACTTGTCGCCGTTGTCCGGCTCCGGGGGCAGACCGACACCGAAGTTGTTGGTCTGCATGGTCAGGTCGAGCAGGTTGAAGTGGTCCCCGGAGTTGTAGCTGTTGCGGTCGAGGGACTTGCTGCGCAGCAGGTCGGTGCCCGCGTGCCAGAAGCTGGGCGTCTGGGCCAGGGCCGTGGTGGCGAGCGAGAGCGTGTTCATGCGCACCCGGTCGTCCATCGACGTCTCCACCGGCAGCTTGAACGTGAGCGAGTCGAACAGCGTCTCGTTGTCGTGGGCGTCGACGTAGGTGATGACCTCCTCCGGGGATGTGGCGTACCCGGCGGGCTGGCCGTTGTAGTCCAGCTCCGCGCCCGACTGCTCGGTCCCCGCCGAGGTGAGGAAGGTGTAGTCGCGCAGGTTCCCGGCCAGACCGAGGCGGACGAGGTCGGTGGCGTGCGCCAGACGGGCGGCCTGCTCCTCGGGGGTGCCGGCGGCCACGGCGTTGGGGTCGGTGGCCAGGCCCGAGCCGAAGCCCTGGTGGGTGCGCTGGTCCTCGTCGAACGGACCACCGCCGCGGACGGCGTCGCGCAGCCGGTCGGAGAAGGTGCCGATGCCCGTGCCGTCGAGCTGGCCCTGGGTGGCCTGGTGGAACCGGGCGTTGTTCGCGACCTCGCCGAAGTTCCAGCCCTCGCCGTAGAGGTAGACCTCCTCGCCGTCGATGCCGTGCTCCTCGACGGTCAGGGCGTCGAGGGCCTCGCGGACCGCCTCCATGTTGTCGCGGCTGTGGTGGCCCATGAGGTCGAAGCGGAAGCCGTCGACGCGGTAGTCCGCGGCCCAGGTGACGACGGAGTCGACCATGAGCTTCTCGGCCATCTCGTGCTCGGTGGCGACGTTCTGGCAGCAGGTGGACGTCTCGATCGAGCCCGTGCCGCTGAGCCGGTGGTAGTACCCGGGGACGACACGGTCCAGCACCGACGTCTCCGCCTGCCCGGCGGCCGCGGTGTGGTTGAAGACCTCGTCGAGGACGACCTGCAGGCCGGCGTCGTGCAGCCCGCCGACCATCGAGCGGAACTCGGCGACGCGGGCACCGCCGGTCTGGTTGCCGGCCGAGGCGTAGGACCCCTCCGGGGTGGAGAAGTGCAGCGGGTCGTAGCCCCAGTTGAAGCCGTCCTCGTCGCGCACGGCCATGACCGCGGCCTGCTGCTCGGCGGAGTCGGGCGCGGCGCCCTCGGGGATCTCCGGCACCGCCTGCGCGGCGCGCTCCTCCTCGATGGTCGCGATGTCGAACGTCGGCAGCAGGTGGACGGTGTTCATGCCCGCGTCGGCGAGCTCACGCAGGTGGGTCATCCCGTCCGTGCCCTCGAGGGTGAACGCGGCGTACGTGCCGCGCAGCTCCTCCGGGACGGTGCTGTCGGCGATCGAGAAGTCGCGGACGTGGAGCTCGTAGATCGTCCGGTCGACCGGGTCGTCGATCTCCGGCGCCGGGGTCTGCGCCCACAGGGCGGGCGCCCAGGTGTCGTCGTCGAGGTCGACGAGCACGGAGTGGGTCGAGTTCAGGGTCAGGCCGACCGAGTACGGGTCGGTGACCACGTTGGTCTCGACCGCGCCGGTGGTCTGGACGTAGACCTCCACCTCGTAGCGGTAGGCGCGGTCCTCCCAGTCCGCCTCGCCCTGGACGGTCCACGAGCCGTCGGCCTGGCGCTCCATGGCGACACGCTCGGGCTCGCCGGTGCCGGCCGGGTCGGCGTGGAGCAGGAGCGTGACGTCCTTGGCGGTCGGTGCCCACAGCGCCAGCGCCGGGGCGCCACCGGAGAAGTCCGCGCCGAGGACCCGCTCGCCCGCGGCGTCGGCGTAGAGGTCGTCGAGGACCCCCGGGATCTGGACGCCGGTGAACGCGACGGGCCCGTCGGGCCCGCTGAGGAGGACGGCGAGCTGGCCGGTGAGCAGCTCCTCGACCTGCCCGCGGTCCAGGCCCTCGACGTCGAGGGCGACGTAGCCGGCCAGGTGCGGGAACCGCTCGGCGAGGCCCTCGTCCAGGCCGGTGCCGGCGTAGGTCAGCGCCGTGCTCGCGCCGCCGGTGACGGCGCCGTCGGTGAGGCCGAGACCGCCCTCCGCCGCGTGGTGGAGGCTCCAGGTGAGGTCGGCCGGGTCGGCTCCGCCGAGGAGGTCGGCGGGCCAGGCGAGGGTGTCGGCGTCGAGCCAGTGGGCGAGCTGCTGGCCGGTCCCGGCCAGCGGCGGGTCGGTCACCTCGATGGTGAGCAGGTGGGTCGCGATGTCGTACGAGAAGGTCGCGGCCTTGCCGTCGCCGGGGGCCGAGAACGTGTAGTTGGCACCGCCGGGGGCGCCGCCCGTCCCGTAGTTCTCGTCCCACGAGAGGTTGTGCGCGACCTTGACCTCGTAGCTCCCGGCGGGGATGTCACCGGTGGTGAAGGTGTAGGTGCCGTCCCGCTCGGGGTCGACCATCAGCGAGACCAGGCACTGGGGCTGCCAGTCCCCCGGGCAGCCGAGCTCGCTCTGGAAGCTGCCCGGCAGGGTGACGAACGGACCCTCGGCGGAGCTGGTGACGACGTGGCTGACCGGGTCGTAGACGAACGTCACCGGCCCGCCGGAGTGGGTGTAGGCGATGTCGGACCCGCCCGGCACCCCGCCGACGCCGTAGTTGACGTCCCAGCTGCCGCCGACGGCGACCTTGTACTTGTAGTCGCCGGCGGGCAGGTCGAACGTGCCGACGTACCTGCCGGACGCCTCGTCGAGCGTCAGGGCAGCGGCGGCGCAGTCCGGCTGCCAGTCGCCCGGGCAGCCCATCTCGGAGTTGTGGTCCCCCGGCACGGTGACGAAGAGCTCCTCGTCCGGCTGCGCGGGCGGGGCGCCGGTGACGTCGACGCCGACCGAGCCCACGGTCGAGGCCGCGGCGGTGTTCCCGGCGGCGTCGACCGTCACGGCCCGGTACTCCACGAGCGTGCCGGCGGCGAGGCCGTCGACGTCGTGGAAGACGCGGGGGGTGTCGTCCTCGGCGGTGCCGAGGGTCGTCCACGCGGTCTCACCCACGATGCGGTAGGAGAACGTGGTCTCGGACCAGACGTCGTCCGCGACGTCGGCCGTCACCGGGACCAGGCCCTCGAGCTTCGCGCCGTGGGCGGGGGTGAGGGTGATCGGTGCAGCCTCGGCGGGCGCGCCGACGGTGGCGTCGGCGACCAGCACGACGGCGGACAGCGCGGGGACGGTGAGCGTCACCGAGCCGCTCGCGTCGGCCGTCACCGCGGTGGAGGTGCCGTGCAGGGGCGTGTACGTGGCGCCCGGCGTGAGGGTGGTGAAGGTGGCGCTCTGCTCGGTGCCGGTGCTGTTCGTCGCGACGAGGTGCTCGACCTTCTCGTCGCGGTCGACCCGCGCGAAGGCGTAGACGCCGTCGGCGGCGTGCAGCTCGATCTGCGCGCCGCGGTCGAGGGCCGGGCGGGCGTCGCGCAGGGCGGCGAGCTCGGCGATGTGGGTGTACAGCGGCGCGGTGGTGTCGTAGTGGTCCCCGGTGCCGTACGTGCCGTCGAGGGTGGGCTGGCCGAGGTACTCCGCGGTGGCGGAGGCGAACATGTCCTGGCGGGCCGACTTGTCGTTGCCCGTCCCGATGAAGCCCTGCTCGTCGCCGTAGTAGACCACCGGCTGGCCGCGGGTGAGGTACATGAGCGAGTGCGCCAGCTCCGAGCGCTCGAGCTCGGAGCCGCTGCCCTGGAGGAGGTAGCCCACCCGGCCCATGTCGTGGTTGCCGAGGAAGGTCGGCAGGGCGTCGGCGCTGGAGTCCGCGGTCGTGTAGTAGTCGTCGGTGGCGAAGAAGCTCGACAGACCGGCCGGCCCGGCACCCTTGGCGTAGCCGAGGGCGGCGGACTGGAACGCGAAGTCCAGGACCGACGACATCTCGGTCTTGCGGACGTAGGGGGAGGTCAGGCGGGCGTCGGCGTCGAAGACCTCGCCGAAGGTGAAGAAGTCGGGGTTGACCTCCGCGGCGTGGGCGTCGATCGCGGTGGTCCACTCCTCCCAGAACTCGAAGTTCACGTGCTTCGCGGTGTCGATGCGGAACCCGTCGATGCCCATGTCCATCCACGCGCGGTAGATGTCGACCATCTCGGACACGACCGTGGGGTGCTCGGTCATGAGGTCGTCGAGCCCGATGAAGTCGCCGTAGGTGACCGACTCCCCGGTCCAGGTCGAGTCGCCACGGTTGTGGTAGAGCGTGACGTCGTTCAGCGCGGCCGGGGTGACGTCGCCGCCCGTCCGGACCGGGGTGTACGGGAAGGACGTCGTGTCCATGGCCGGGAAGTCGCCCGTGCCGGCGTAGTCGGCCGGGTCGAACGGCTGGTCCGCCGTGTCGAGGTAGGGGCTCGCCGACTTCTCGACGTAGCTGTAGACGCCCTCCTCGTAGTCGATGAGGTCGGCGGTGTGGTTGGTGATGATGTCGAAGAAGACGTCGATCCCGCGGGCGTGGGCCTCGTCGACGAACGCCTCGAGCTCGGCGTTGGTGCCCAGGTGCGGGTCGATCTGGGTGAAGTCGGTGATCCAGTAGCCGTGGTACCCGGCGGACGCGTCCGCGCCCTCGCCCTGGACGGGGTTGTTCTTGAAGGACGGCGTGAGCCAGATGGCCGTGGTGCCCAGCCCCTCGATGTAGTCCAGCTGCTCGCTGAGGCCCGCGATGTCACCGCCGTGGTAGAAGCCCTTGTCGGCCGGGTCGAGGCCGTGGTCGAGCCGGTCGCCGGCGATGCCACCGGTGTCGTTGGTGGTGTCGCCGTTGGCGAAGCGGTCGGTGAGGACGAAGTAGAAGCTCTCCCCCGCACCCTCGGTGCGCACCGGCGCGGCGACGAGGGCGTCGTCGGCGGCGGTGTAGCCGCCGGCGACGCTGAGCACCTCGAGGGCGAGCTGCTTGGTGGTGTCGTCGAAGGTGAACCGCACCGTGGCCGGCCCGGCGAGGACGAGCGGCCGGTTGTCCGCGGGATAGGACTCGTCCCACGCGCCGTCGAGGGCGACCTTGTACTCGTAGGAGCCGCCCGGGACCTCGAACTCGGTGGCGTAGAGGCCCTCGGTGGCGGTCGGGGCGAGCACGGTGTCGGGGCACTCCGGCGCCCAGTCGGCGGCGCAGCCGAGCTCGTCCTGGAGGTTCCCGACAAGGGTGACCAGGCGGTCGGCCGCCTGGGCGGGAGCGGCCGCGGTCAGGGCGGCCAGCCCGGTCAGGGCGAGGGTGGCGGTGCTCAGCGACGCGATGGCGGCGCGCAGACGGCGTGGCATGCGGTGGGACTCCTTCGTCGGCTGCGCGCCCTCGCGCAGGTCTCGACGGAGGCTAGCCGCTCTGCAAGCATTTCAGCAAGCCTTGCAACGGCTCGCATGGCGAGACGCGCGAAACGGGGCGAACCCGGTCGAGCCAGACCCGGCGCCCACCCGACGAGAGCGACGGCTGCCCCAGCGACAGGTGGCTCGACCGGCCGGGAGACGCCGCCGGGCGGCGGCGTGACGTGCACGAGCGGCGCCCCGGCCGTGCGGCCGGGGCGCCGAGGATCAGGCTGTGCTCACACGAGGCCGAGCTGCTGGACGGCGTCGCGCTCCTCGACGAGCTCGGCCACCGAGGCGTCGATCTTCGCGCGGGAGAAGTCGTTGACCTCCAGCCCCTGGACGATCTCCCAGCGGCCGTCGCGGGCGCGGACCGGGAAGGAGGAGATGAGGCCCTCGGGCACGCCGTAGGAGCCGTCCGAGACGATGGCGGCGGAGGTCCACCCCTCCCCCTGGGTGCCCGTGACCCAGTCGTGGACGTGGTCGATGGCCGCGTTGGCGGCGGACGCCGCCGAGGACAGCCCACGGGCCTCGATGATGGCGGCGCCGCGCTTGGCGACCGTGGGGATGAACTCGCTCTCGAGCCAGGCCTCGTCGACGACGTCGGTGGCGGCACGCCCGCCCACCCGCGCGTGGAAGATGTCCGGGTACTGGGTGGCGGAGTGGTTGCCCCAGATGGTCAGCCGCTCGACCTCGTTCACCGCGACGCCCGCCTTCGTGGCGAGCTGGTGGAGGGCGCGGTTGTGGTCCAGGCGCGTCATGGCGGTGAAGCGCTCGGCGGGGACGTCGGGGGCGTGGCGCTGGGCGATGAGGGCGTTGGTGTTGGCGGGGTTGCCCACGACGAGGACCTTGACGTCGTCCGCGGCGCCGGCGTTGATCGCCTCGCCCTGCGGGCCGAAGATGCCGCCGTTGGCCTCGAGGAGGTCGCCGCGCTCCATGCCCTTGCTGCGCGGCCGCGCTCCGACGAGGAGGGCGACGTTGGCGCCGTCGAACCCTTGACGGGCGTCGTCGAAGATGTCGATGCCCGCCAGGAGCGGGAACGCGCAGTCGTCGAGCTCCATCGCGGTGCCCTCGGCGGCCTTGACGCCCTGGGGGATCTCAAGCAGGCGGAGGCGGACCGGGGTGTCCTGACCGAGCAGCTGGCCCGAGGCGATCCGGAAGAGCAGCGCGTAGCCGATCTGTCCGGCCGCTCCGGTCACGGTGACGTTCACCGGGGTCGTGGTCATCGGGGCACTCCTTCGTGTGGCTCGGAAAGTATCTCGGCATCAAGATTACCCCGGGTGGCCAGGCTCACACCCGGGAGTCCGGGTGGCGGGCACCTGGCGGCCCCCGGGCGCGCCGACGCCCGGCCTCCCCGCAGGGCCGGCCGGGCGTCGGGGCCGTGCTCAGGCCAGGCGGGCCGAGAGGTTCTCGTCGAGGGTGGCGAGGAAGTCCTCGGTGGTCTGCCACTCCTGGTCCTTGCCGACCAGCAGCGCGAGGTCCTTGGTCATCTTCCCCGACTCGACGGTCTTGATGACGACGTCCTCGAGGGTCTCGGCGAAGCCCGTGACCTCGGGGGTGCCGTCGATCTTGCCGCGGTGCTTGAGGCCACCGGTCCAGGCGAAGATCGAGGCGATGGGGTTGGTCGAGGTGGGCTTGCCCTGCTGGTGCTGGCGGTAGTGCCGGGTCACCGTGCCGTGGGCGGCCTCCGCCTCGACGGTCCTGCCGTCAGGGGTCATGAGGACGGAGGTCATGAGCCCGAGCGAGCCGAAGCCCTGGGCGACGGTGTCGGACTGGACGTCGCCGTCGTAGTTCTTGGCCGCCCAGACGTACCCGCCCTCCCACTTCATGGCCGCGGCGACCATGTCGTCGATGAGGCGGTGCTCGTAGGTCAGGCCGGCGGCGTCGAACTGCGCCTTGTACTCGGTCTCGAAGACCTCGGCGAAGATGTCCTTGAACGCGCCGTCGTAGGCCTTGAGGATCGTGTTCTTCGTGGACAGGTACACCGGGTAGCCGCGCTGGAGGCCGTACGCGAACGACGCACGGGCGAAGTCCCGGATGGAGTTGTTGTAGTTGTACATGCCCATCGCCACGCCGCCGTCGTCGCCGTAGTTCGCGACGACGTGCTGGACCGGCTCCGACCCGTCGGTCGGGGTGAAGGTCATGGTGAGCTGCCCGGCGCCCGGCACCTTGAAGTTGGTCGCCTTGTACTGGTCGCCGTGGGCGTGACGGCCGATGATGATCGGCTTCGTCCAGCCCGGGACCAGGCGCGGGACGTTGGAGATGATGATGGGCTCGCGGAAGACGACGCCGCCGAGGATGTTGCGGATCGTGCCGTTGGGCGAGACCCACATCTTCTTGAGGCCGAACTCCTCGACGCGCGCCTCGTCGGGGGTGATCGTGGCGCACTTGACGCCGACGTTGTGCTCCTTGATCGCGTTCGCGGCGTCGATGGTGACCTGGTCGTCCGTGGCGTCGCGGTTCTGGATCGACAGGTCGTAGTAACGCAGGTCGACGTCGAGGTACGGGTGGATGAGACGGTCCTTGATGAACTGCCAGATGATCCTCGTCATCTCGTCGCCGTCGAGCTCGACGACGGGGCCCGCCACCTTGATCTTCGCCATGTGCCGCTACTCTCCTGACCGCCCGGAGGGCGCTCGACTCCGCGCCGGGGCACCGGCGCCTGGAACAGATTACTCGACGTCAAGATACCGCGCTCGGCTCGACCCGTTCAGCCCGTGCGGCGGGCGTCGAGGCGGTCGACCCGCCGCCCGTCCATCTCGGTGACCGTGAGGACGAGGTCGTCCCAGGTGATGGTGTCACCCGGGGCGGGCACGTGCCCCAGCCGGGCCATGACGAAGCCGCCGAGGGTGTCGAAGGGCCCCTCGGGCAGCTCCCGACCGAGCACCTTGCCCACGTCGGCGCGGCCGAGCCGGCCGGCGACGGACTCGGTGGCCCCGGTCGCGACGACCTCGGGAACCTCCCGGTCGTACTCGTCCTGGATCTGGCCGACGAACTCCTCCACGACGTCCTCGAGCGTGAGGATCCCGTCGGTGCCGCCGTACTCGTCGACGACGATCGCGAGGTGCGCGTGGCTGCCCCGCATCTCGGTGAGCGCCGTCAGCACGCGGGTGCCGGTGGGGAAGAACAGCACCCGGCGCACGAGGTCGCCGACGCTGCGCACGTGCTCCTCCGGGTGGATGAGGTCCCGGATGTGGATGAACCCCAGGACGTCGTCGGTGTCCTCGCCCCTCACCGGGTAGCGGGAGTGCTCGAGCCCGCGCACGAGAGCCTGGGCGCGTGCGATGGGCAGGGCGGCGTCGAGGAACTCGACCTCGGTGCGCGGGGTCATGACCTCCTGGACGGTGCGGTCGCCGACCGAGAGCAGGTCGACGACCATGTCGCGCTCCTCGACGCCCAGCGCCTCGTGGCGCGCGACGAGGGCGCGCAGCTCCTCGGTGCCCATCTCCTCCCGGGGGGCGGACGGGTCGCGTCCCAGCAGCCGCATGACGACGTCGACGGAGGCACCCAGGAGCCAGATCACCGGACGCATGGCCGCGGCGACCCAGTCCAGCGGTGTGGCGACGACGAGCGAGAACCGTTCGGCGCTCTGCATGGCCAGCCGCTTGGGGACCAGCTCGCCCAGGACGAGCGAGAGGTAGGAGACGAGCACGGTCGTCCCGACGAAGGCCAGGCCGTAGGCGGTCCCCTCCGCCAGGCCCCAGCCGCGCAGGAGCGGGGCGATCTGCGGCGCGATCTGGGCGGCCCCGAAGGAGGCGGAGAAGAACCCGGTGAGGGTGACGCCGATCTGGACGGCGGAGAGGAACCGGTTGGGGTCGGCGGTGAGGCGCGCCACCCGCGGGCCGGCCCCGCCCCGCTCCGCGAGGGACTGGACCTGGCTCTCCCGCAGTGAGACCAGAGCCATCTCCGAGGCGGCGAAGACACCGCCGAGCACGATGAACAGCAGGACGAGGACGATGTCGGGGACGAGGTCGCTCACGCCACCATCCTGGCGCACGGCGGGCGCCGGGCCGTCAGGGCAGCGCGAGCGTCGCGTTGCCCCAGGGGGCGAGGTAGACCAGGGCGCCGGCGAGGGCGAGCAGGAGGACGACGTCGACGGGACGCGAGCGCGACCCCGGCACGAGCGCCTCGGGCAGGACCCCCCGTGCGACCGCGACGGCGGCGAGGAGCCCGGCGAGGACGAGGGCCGCCGTCCGGGCGTCGGACCACACCGCCACGAGCGCCACGAGGGCCACGGCGAGGACGAGGACCGCCAGGAGGGCCAGCCGGGGGCCGCGTGCGGGGGACATGATGCCGGCGAGACTACCGTGGGACGGGTGCCCGTCCCGATCGTGCCCGAGTCCGCGCCCACCCGCGGGCGGGACGTCCCGCCGCGCTCGGTCCTCGTGGTCGGCGCCGGGCTGGCCGGGCTGCGGACCGCGGCCGAGCTGCGCGCCCAGGGCTTCACCGGGCGCCTCACCGTCGTCGGCGCCGAGGACCGGGCACCCTACGACCGGCCGCCCCTGTCCAAGGAGCTGTTCACCCGCACCGAGCCGCTGTGGCTCGCCGAGGAGGGCTACGGCGACCTCGGCGAGCTCGCCGACCGGGTCCTGCTCGGGCGGCGCGCTCGACGCCTGGAGGCGGACGGCACCCGCGCACGGGTGACCCTGGCGCCGGCCGGCCCGCCGGCGGGGACACGCACGGGCGCCGAGGAGACCGTCGAGGCCGACGTCGTCGTGCTCGCCGTCGGCGCCGCCGCCGCCCGGCCGTCCTCCTGGGACCACGCCCTGACCCTCCACGGCGCCGACGACGCCGCGCGGCTCCGCGGCCTGCTCGTCCCGGGCGCCCGCCTCGTCGTCGTGGGCGCCGGCTGGATCGGCGCCGAGGTCGCCGGGCAGGCGGCCCTGCACGGGTGCGAGGTCACGGTCGTCGAGGCCGCCCCCACACCGCTGCACCGCCAGGTCGGGGCCGCCGCCGGGGCGCTGACCGCGCCCTGGTACGCGGCGGCGGGCGTGGACCTGCGGTGCGGCCGCGCGGTGACGGCCGTGCGCCCGGACGCCGTGGTCCTCGCCGCGAGCGCCCGGGAGCCGGCCGAGGAGGTGGCCGCCGACGTCGTCCTGGCGGCCACGGGCGTGCGCCCCGCGACGGCATGGCTGGCGGGGGCGGTCCCGCTCACCGGGCAGGGCGCCGTCCCGGTCGACGCCGCCGGCCGGGTGCGAGGCGGTCCGCCCAGCGTCCGGGCCGTCGGGGACTGCGCCGAGATGACGACGCCGACCTTCGGGACCGTGCCGGGCGGGCACTGGGACGCGGCCCTGAGCCACCCGGCGGCCCTCGCCGCGGGCCTGCTCGGCCGGCCGGCACCGCCCACGCCCGTCCCCTACGTGTTCTCCACCCAGCTCGGCCACGACCTCACGCTCGTCGGTCAGCCTCCCGCGGACGACGACGTCGAGGTCGTCCTCCGCGGCGACGTCACCGCCGGGTTCACGGTCCTCTACCTCCGGCCCGGGCACCGCCTCGCGGCGGGCCTGACCGCGGACCGGCCCCGGGACGTCGCCGCACTTCGTCGCCTCCTCGCCGCGGGGTCCGACCCCGCGCTGGACGTCGGGCGGGCGAGCGACCCCGAGGTGCCGCTGCGCCGAGCCGTGCGCTGACACCGGCCGGACGCCGGCGCAACACCGGCGCGACGCTGTCGCAACATCGGCAACGCCGGCGCGACGCTGGCCCGGGCGGGCGTGCGGGCCCGGACGCCCGCCCGGTGCCTCGTCCTCAGTGGGCGAAGTGGCGCGTCCCGGTGAGGTACATCGTGACCCCGGCGGCCCGGGCGGCCTCGACCACCTCGGCGTCCCGGACGGAGCCGCCGGGGTGGACGACCGCGCGGACCCCGGCGTCGAGGAGGACCTGCAGGCCGTCGGCGAACGGGAAGAACGCGTCGGAGGCGGCCACCGCGCCCCGGGCGCGCTCGGGGGCACCGGCGGCCGACGCGTTCGCCGCGCCGCCCGCCCCGTCGACGTCGCTGCTGACGCCGACCCCGAGGGTGTTCGCCCGCTCGACGGCCAGGCGGCACGAGTCCACCCGGTTCACCTGACCCATGCCCACGCCCACGGAGGCACCGTCGCGGGCGAGGAGGATGGCGTTGGACCGTGCCGCGCGGACCGAGCGCCAGGCGAAGACCAGGTCGGCGAGGGTCGCCTCGTCGGCCGGCTCGCCGGCGGCGAGGGTCCACCCGGCCGGGTCGTCGCCGGGGGCGTCGACCCGGTCCACGGACTGCACGAGGAGCCCACCGCTGACGGGCCTGGTCTCCACGCCCGCCGCGGGGGCGCCGTCGACGCGCAGGAGCCGGATGTTCTTCTTCCGGGCGAGGATCTCCACGGCCTCGGGCTCGAAGCCCGGTGCGAGGACGACCTCGGTGAAGACCTCGGCCACCTGGCGGGCCATCTCGGCGGTGACCGGCCGGTTGGCCGCGATGACGCCGCCGTAGGCGGAGACCGGGTCGCAGGCGTGGGCACGGCGGTGCGCCTCGGCGACGTCCCCGCCGACCGCGATCCCGCAGGGGTTGTTGTGCTTGATGACCGCCACGGCCGGCTGGTCGTGGTCGTGCGCGGCCCGCCAGGCGGCGTCGCCGTCGACGTAGTTGTTGTAGCTCATCGCCTTGCCGTGCAGCTGCTCGGCCTGCGCGAGCCCGACCGGACCGTGACCGTCGGTGTAGAGCGCGGCCCGCTGGTGGGGGTTCTCGCCGTAGCGCAGGACCGCACGGCGGTCCCACGTGGCGCCGATCCACCCCGGGAAGCCGGTGGCCGTCCCGTCGACCTCGTCGTCGGGGCTGAGGACGTTGCCCATCCACGAGGCGACGGCGACGTCGTAGGTGGCGGTGTGGCGGAAGGCTGCGGCCGCGAGCGCCCGGCGCTCCGCCAGGGTGAACCCGCCCTCCGCGGCGGCCCGGGCGACATCGCCGTAGCGGGCCGGGTCCACGACGACGGCGACCGAGGGGTGGTTCTTCGCGGCGGCGCGCACCATCGTGGGACCGCCGATGTCGATCTGCTCGACGCACTCGTCGGGACCGGCGCCCGAGGCCACGGTGGCGGTGAACGGGTAGAGGTTGACGACGACGAGGTCGAAGGGAGCGACGCCGAGCTCGTCGAGCTGCTCGCGGTGCCCCGCCTTGCGGCGGTCGGCGAGGATCCCGGCGTGGACGCGCGGGTGCAGCGTCTTGACCCGACCGTCGAGGCACTCCGGGAAGCCGGTGACCTCCTCGACGCCGGTGACGGGCACGCCGGCGGCGGCGATGCGGGCGGCCGTGGAGCCGGTGGAGACGATCTCCACCCCCGCGGCGTGCAGGGCGCCGGCGAGGTCCTCCAGGCCGGACTTGTCGTAGACCGAGACGAGGGCGCGGCGCAGGGGCACGCGGTCGGTGGGGGCGGCGGGCGGCGTGGTCATGGTCACTCCTGGGTCGACGGCGCGAACAGGGTGCACGGGGCACCCGACCCAGGCACCCAGGCGCGCGGTGCTCCAGCAGGGGAACTGCGGCCGCTCCCCGGTGGTGGTCTCCACCTGGCTCGCCAGTCACGGCCGGGGCCATCCTACCGTGGCCCGCCGGGGGCCGGCGGGCCGGCGACCCGGCCGGTCAGCGGCCGGGACGGACCCGGCGGCCCTCGATGTGCCAGCCCTCGCGGGCGAGCCGGCCGACCTGCTCGACGAGCTGGGCGCGCTCGGCGACCTTGATCCGCTCGGTGAGGGTCTCGACGTCGTCGTCGTCGAGGACCGGCACGGCCACCTGCGCCACGATGACCCCGGTGTCGACGCCCTCGTCGACGAAGAACAGCGTCGCGCCGGCGATGCGCACGCCGTACTCGAGGGCGTCGCGCGGGCCGTGGATCCCGGGGAAGGCGGGCAGGAGGGAGTTGTGGGTGTTGACGTAGCGCCCCGCGAAGGCCGACATGAACCGGGGGCCGCAGAGCTTGAGGAAGCCGGCGGAGATGACCAGGTCGGGCTCGTGCTCGGCCACGGCCGCCGTCAGCGCCTCGTCCCACCGGGCCCGGTCGGCGTGGTCACCCACCCGGCAGACGAAGGTGGGGATGCCGGCCTCGCGCGCCATCGCGACACCGCCGGTGCCGTCGCGGTCCGCGCCGACCGCGACGACCGACGCCCCGTAGGAGGGGTCGGCGGTGGCGTCGAGCAGGGCGGCGAGGTTCGACCCGCCGCCGGAGACGAGGACGACCAGCCGCGCCGGCCGCCCGGCGGGCTCGGTGACGTGGGGGGCGCTCACCTGCGCGAGCGTAGTGCCCCCCTGGGCGATGATGGGCGCATGGCCACCGCACGCCCGCCCGAGCAGACCGACGCGGACCGGGCGCGGGCCATGGGGTGGGTCCGCGCGTTCGGCGCGACCCTGCTCCTGGGTGTCGGCCTGGGGGTGGTCGCCCTCCCCTGGCCCTACCCGTTGCTCTCGGGTGTCCTGTGCCTCGCCGCGCTGGTCCTCGGTGTGGTTGCGCTGGCGCGGCTGCGGCGCGCCCGCGCCGGTCGCGCGCTGCGGCCCGCGCTCGTGGCGGCCCTCGTCCTCGCCGGGGTCCTGAGCGCCACCTCGCTCACGCAGGCGGTGTTCTGGGACGAGTACGACCGGTACGCGCGGTGCGTGCGGTCGGCCCTGACCGGGCAGGCGCAGGACCGCTGCCGCGCTCAGCTCGAGAACGCGCTGGGCGAGCGGCTCGGGATGGGCTAGCGGCCGCGCGGGCGCGCTACGGCGTGGCCGACCACTGGCTCAGCCGCGGACCGGACCAGCGGCCGCCGTCCGGGGCCTGCGGCTGCGCTTCCGGCGGGTCGGCCGGGGGCGTGTCGAGCCGGGCCCACACCGGCGGCCGGGGCGACCCACCGTCCGGACCCGTCGCTGCCCGCCCGCCGCCTTCGGTCGCGACGGCCGTGGCGGTGCCGGTTCCCGCCGTGCCGGGTCCGGCCGGTCCAGGCGGCTCCACCGCCCCGTCCGACTCGTCGCCGGCCAGCCGGCCCGGGACCGTCGGGACGGCGTCGTCGAGGCGTGGGCCGTCGGGGGCGGACGCGGCCTCCCGCCGGTCGGCGCGGGCCGCCCGGTGCTCCTCGACCCGCTGCCGCGCGGCGCTCCCGCCCGCTCCGAGCGCGGCACGGGTGCGCGGGTGAGCCGCCAGGACCGTGAGCAGCGCGGCGCCCCCGACCTGGGCGAGGACGGTGGCCGCGAGGAGAACGGGGTCCGGTCCGACCGTGGCCAGCCGTCCCGGTCCCACCGAGCCCGACGCGGCCGCCGCGAGCAGGAGCACCACCGCGGCGGTGCCGGCGCCGGCCAGCAGGGCCGCGGCGGAGGCGGCGCGCAGACCGCGATCGCCGTCCCTGCGCAGCAGCCACACCCCGGCCGCCAGGCCCACGAGGACCGGCAGGACCGCCACCCACCCCTGACCGGGCGAGCCGGGTGAGGGCAGGGCCCCGAGGAGCGGGACCGCCGGGAGCGGGGCCGTCTGGACGGAGGCCGCGGCGAAGTGGGTGCCCGCGCCGACGGCGAAGCCGGGCCCGGCGATCCAGGCCAGCGCCCAGACGAGCGCGGTCGGCACGTACGCGAGCTGGCCGCCCAGGAGCACCACGGTGCTGACGACGTCGGTGCCGTAGGACTGCTGGATCATGACGATCCGGTCCCAGCCCGCCACGACGGCGACGGCCCCCAGGACGACGGATGCCGCGGTCAGGGCGGCGAGGGACCACAGCGCAGCGAGGAGACCGTCGCGCACCGCGCCGTGGACCCGAGCCGGCAGCACGAGGCGGTCCCGCGCTGCCGCGGTGGCGGCCGCGGTGACCGCCACGAGAGCGGCGCCGGCCAGGGCACCGGCGCGTCCGGCGGGGACCGCGGCGGCGAGGGACAGCAGTGCGGTCGCCCCGACGTAGCCGACAGGCACGAGGGCGGCGGCGGCCACCGAGGTCAGCCGCATCCGGCGGGTCGAGACGTGCACGAGGGCGAGGGAGAGCAGCGCCACACCGAGCGGCACGAGCGAGACGACCGTCCCACCGCCGACCTCGAGCCGCCCGCCGTGGCCCAGGAGCCACAGGGAGGTGCCGGTTCGGGCGGCCCCCTGCCAGGACGCCTCCCCCAGCGCGGGGGCGGCCGCGGTGGCGATGTAGGTCGCGACCGCGGGCACGACGACGGTGAGCCAGCTGAGCACGGCGGCCTCGCCGCCGGCGACCAGCCCGCGCAGCCAGCCCTCCGGCAGGGTGCGGACGCGCTGGGGCCCGGGCACGTCGATGACGACGGGCGGGCGGGTGTCGGTGGTGGCCATCCACCCCATCGTCCGGCCTGCGCGCCGCGGGGCGGTGGTGCGCGCCCCGGCGTGTCGGAAGACGGCGGACGGCGGCCGCCCGGAGGGGCGACCGCCGTCGTGGCGGGGTGCGGGGCGTCAGGCGCCGAGCAGCTCCCGGGCCAGGCGGGCGGTCTCGGACGGCGTCTTGCCGACCTTGACCCCGGCCGCCTCGAGGGCGACCTTCTTGGCCTCGGCGGTGCCGGAGGATCCCGAGACGATGGCGCCGGCGTGGCCCATCGTCTTGCCCTCGGGGGCCGTGAAGCCGGCGACGTAGCCCACCACGGGCTTGGTCACGTGCTCCTTGATGTAGGCGGCCGCACGCTCCTCCGCGTCGCCGCCGATCTCGCCGATCATGACGATGAGCTCGGTCTCCGGGTCCGCCTCGAACGCCTCGAGGGCGTCGATGTGGGTGGTGCCGATGATCGGGTCGCCGCCGATGCCGATGCACGTGGTGAACCCGATGTCGGAGAGCTCGTACATCATCTGGTAGGTCAGCGTGCCGGACTTCGAGACCAGCCCGATCCGGCCCGGACCGGTGATGTTGGCCGGGGTGATGCCGACGTTCGACTGGCCGGGGGTGATGATGCCCGGGCAGTTCGGGCCGATGAGGCGCACACCCTTGGTGCGGGCGTAGGTGAAGAACTCGGCGGTGTCCTTCACGGGCACGCCCTCGGTGATGATGACCACCAGCGGCACGCCGGCGTCGACGGCCTCGATGACGGCGGCCTTGGTGTGGGCCGGCGGGACGAAGATGACCGAGACGTCGGCGCCGGTGGCCTCGCGGGCCTCGGCCACCGAGCCGAAGACCGGGACCGAGACGGTGCCGGTCTGCCGGGTCTCCGCGCCGGGACCGGTGGGCTGGACGTCGAAGTCGACGGCGGTGCCCGCCTTGCGGGGGTTGACCCCGCCGACGATCCGGGTGCCGGCGTCGAGCATGCGGCGGGTGTGGATCTGGCCCATCGCGCCCGTCATGCCCTGGACGAGGACCTTGGAGGAGGAGCTGAGGAGGATCGACATGGGGGTTCCTTACTTCGCGGCGGCGAGCTCGGCGGCCTTGGCCGCGGCGTCGTCCATGGTGGCGACCAGCGTGACGAGGGGGTGGGCGGCGTCGGCGAGGATCTTGCGGCCGGCCTCCACGTTGTTCCCGTCCAGGCGCACCACGAGGGGCTTGTTCTCCTTGTCGCCGAGGATCTCCAGGGCCTTGACGATGCCCGTGGCGACCTCGTCGCAGGCGGTGATCCCGCCGAAGACGTTGACGAACACCGACTTCACCTGGGGGTCGCCGAGGATGACGTCGAGGCCGTTGGCCATCACCTGGGCGTTGGCGCCGCCGCCGATGTCGAGGAAGTTGGCGGGCTTGACCCCGTGGGCCTCGCCGGCGTAGGCGACGACGTCGAGGGTGGACATCACCAGCCCGGCGCCGTTGCCGATGATGCCGACCTCGCCGTCGAGCTTGACGTAGTTGAGGTCGAGCTCCTTGGCCCTGGCCTCGAGGGGGTCGGTGGCCGCCCGGTCGACGAGGTCGGCGTGGTCGGGGTGCCGGAACGCCGCGTTCTCGTCCAGGGTGACCTTGCCGTCGAGCGCGATGACCGCGCCGTCCTCGGTGCGCACGAGCGGGTTGACCTCGACGAGGGTGGCGTCCTCCTCGGTGTAGACCGTCCAGAGCTTCTGGAAGACGGCGGCGACCTCGTCGGCGAGCTCGGGCGCGAACCCGGCCTGCGCGGCGATCTCGGCGGCCTTGGCCGCGTCGATCCCGACCGTCGGGTCGACCGCGACGCGCGCGAGCGCCTCCGGACGCTCGACGGCGAGCTGCTCGATCTCCACGCCGCCCTCGACCGAGGCCATGGCGAGGTAGCGCCGCTCGCTGCGGTCCAGCAGCACGGAGAAGTAGTACTCCTCCGCGATCCGGGCGCCCTCGGCGACCATCACACGGTGGACGGTGTGGCCCTTGATGTCCATGCCGAGGATCTCGGCCGCGCGGGCCTCCGCCTCCTCGGGGCTGTGGGCCAGCTTGACGCCGCCGGCCTTGCCGCGCCCGCCCGTCTTGACCTGCGCCTTGACGACGACCGTGCCGCCGCCCAGCTGCTCCGCGGCGGCGCGCGCCTCGGCCGGTGTCGTCGCGACGATCCCGCGCAGCACGGGGACCCCGTGCTTCTCGAAAACGTCCCGAGCCTGGTACTCGAAGAGATCCACCCGACTGCGTCCTTCCGTTGACATGGCGAGATGCCTCGACGTCAAGACATCTCGGGGAAGACTACCGCGCCGTGGCGGCGGTCTCACCCCGGCGGGGCCGCCGTCTCGCCGCCGGCCGGATCACCGGTCCCCGTCCCGGGGCTCACCGTGGACCCCTCCGCAGGGTTGGCCGTGGGGTTCTCCGCGGGGTTCGCCGCGGGGGCGTCGCCGGGCTCGCCCGGCAGGGTCACGGGCACGCCGGTGAGCCGCTCGGACAGCTCGGCGAAGGCCTTCTCCACGACCGAGGCGTACAGGTGCGCCCCCTCGATCCCGGGGTGGATCCCGTCGGCCTGGAGGAGCTCGGGCCGGGCGGAGATGGCCCCGTGCCAGTCGGCCACGACCGCGTGGGGGTAGTCGGCCACGATCCGGGCGAGGGTGGCGTTCGCCTCCGGCACCCAGGCGCTGCCGCCGTAGAGGTTGACCACGACGATCATCCGGTCGGGCCCGAGGGCGTCCAGGACACGTCGCACCAGGGCCTCGTCGGTGACGCCGGCGTTCGTGCCGTAGTCGAGGAAGACCGCCCGGCGCACCGTCCCCTCGGCGAGCCGGGCCCGCACGGCCCGCTCGCCGTCGGGCCACTGCAGGATCGAGCGCGCGTCCAGCATGATCCCGGGGAAGCGGTACTCCAGACCGTCCTTGCTGGTGACGACGATCGAGTCGCCGAACCCGGTGATCTCCTCCCCGGTGGGCATCGAGCGGTCGGCCTCGACCACCTCGACCACCTCGGCCTCCTCCGCGGAGGCGTCCACCTCCGCCTGCGCCGCCTCGATCGCGATCTGGGTCTGCGAGCGCTCGGGAGCGACGGCGACGGCGGCCCCCGAGGCGAGGACGAGGGCCACGGCCGCGCCGGCGCCGGCCCGCGCCACGACGCGCCGGCCCCGCAGCGGGCTCCACAGGGCGGCGCCGGCACGGCGGAGGCTGTGGCGGAACCCGTGCTCGCGGACCGGCCCCTCGAGCCACCGGAACGACGCAGCGGCCAGGACGAGGGTCACGGTGAGGGAGAGCCCCCGCACGCCCCAGTGCGCGGCCGAGTCGTGCGCGGTGGGGATCGCCTGGGCCAGGACGAGGATGACCGGCCAGTGCCACAGGTAGATGCCGTAGGAGCGCTGCCCCAGCCACTCCAGCGGCCGCAGCCGCATGAGCCGGCGGTACGGCCCGGCCGGTGCCAGCAGCCCCGCGACGAGGACGGCGGTCAGCACGCTCGCGAGGAGGATGCCCCCGCGGAACGTCAGGGGCCCGGACTGGCGCAGGGTCAGCATGAGCGCCACGAGCCCGGCCAGGGCGACCAGGACGGCTGGTCCCGCCCACCGCCGGGCAGCGGCCGGCAACGGGCCGCCCGCCAGGGCGAAGGCGAGGGCGGCGCCGATCATGAGGCCGAACGCGTGGGTGTCGGTGCCGTAGTAGACGCGGGTGGCGTCCGCCCCGGGGGTGTGCAGCAGGGCCATTCCCAGGGCGGACGCCCCCGCAGCGGTCAGGGCGATCCGCGCCCGGGTCCGCGCGGCGGACGTAGCGGCGACGACGAGGGCGAGCAGCAGGGGCCACAGGAGGTAGAACTGCTCCTCCACCGCCAGCGACCAGAAGTTGACGAAGAGCTGCGGCGCGGTGGCCGTGAAGTAGGACGAGCCGGCACCGATCTCGAGCCAGTTGCTCGAGAACGTCAGCGCCCCCAGCGCCTGGCGGCCGATCCCGACGAGCAGGTCCGTCCCGGCCAGCCACGCGGCGGGGATGGTCACCACGACGACCGCGACGAGCGCGGGAAGCAGCCGGCGGGCACGCCGCACCCAGAACCGCGGCAGGTCGATGCGGCCGCGGTCGTCGAGCTCACGCAGCAGCAGGGTGGTGATGAGGAAGCCGGACACGACGAAGAACACGTCGACGCCCAGGTAGCCGCCGGGGAGGGACTCCGGCCGCAGGTGGTAGACCAGGACCGCTGCGATCGCCAGGGCCCGCAGCCCGTCGAGCCCCTCGATGCGCCCGGCGCCACGGCGGGGCGCACGGGCGGCGACCGGACGCGGACGTCGCTCCTGGACCTGCGTGGCCATCTGCGCCTCCCCGGGTTCCCCGACGGGTCCAGGCTAGGGTCGGCCCCTCGCCCGGCCCGGCAGGCGCGCGGGTGTCGCGGACGACGCCGGCCCGCGGCCCGGGCGCCGCCGTCGGCGGGCGTCCCGGGCGGGTCCCGGACCGGGGTCCCGGCGGGAGGCCTCCCGGGTAGGCCATGATGGTCCGGTCGCAACGCCGGAGGGGGACCAGTGGACGTCAGCTCGCGCCTGGGCGTGCTCACCAGCGGGGGTGACGCCCAGGGCATGAACGCCGCCGTGCGCGCCGTGGTGCGCACCGGCCTGCACCTCGGGGCGGAGGTCTTCGCCGTCGACGACGGGTGGCAGGGCGCCGTGGACGGTCGCATCCGCGCCCTGGCGTGGGACGACGTCGGCAGCATCCTCAACCGCGGCGGCACCGTCATCGGCACCGCCCGCTCGGCGGACTTCCGCACCCGGCCGGGCAGGCTCCGCGCCGCCCGCAACCTCCTCCGGCGCGGCATCGACCGTCTCGTCGTCGTCGGCGGGGACGGCAGCCTCACCGGCACCGAGCTCTTCCGCACCGAGTGGCCCGGTCTGCTCGAGGAGCTCGTGGCCACCGGCGAGCTCGACGCCGCCACCGCCGCGGCGCACCCCGAGCTCTTCGTGGCCGGTCTCGTCGGCTCCATCGACAACGACATGGTCGGCACCGAGATGACCATCGGCGCCGACTCGGCGCTGCACCGCATCGTCGAGGCCCTCGACGCCATCGCCAGCACCGCCGCGAGCCACCAGCGCACCTTCGTCGTGGAGGTGATGGGCCGGCACTGCGGGTACCTCGCGCTCATGGCGGCCGTCGCGGGCGGGAGCGACTACGTCCTCATCCCCGAGTCCCCGCCCGCGCCGGGCTGGGAGGAGGAGATGGTGGACAAGCTCCGCGACTCCCGCGCCGCCGGACGCCGCGAGTCGATGGTCCTCGTGGCCGAGGGGGCCCGGGACCGGGCGGGCGCGCCCATCACCGCCGACTACGTGCGCGGGGTCCTGCAGGACCGGCTCTCCGAGGACGCCCGGGTGACGATCCTCGGGCACGTCCAGCGCGGCGGGGCGCCCTCCGCGTACGACCGGTGGATGAGCACCCTGCTCGGCTACGCCGCCGCGCAGGAGGTCCTCTCCGCCGAGCCGGGCGGGGAGCCCCACGTGGTCGGGGTGCGGCACAACCGCATCACCCTGCTCCCGCTCGTCGAGGCCGTCAGCGCGACACGCGCCGTCGCCACCGCCGTGGACGCCGGCGACTACGCGGGGGCGATGACCGCGCGCGGGTCGAGCTTCACGGAGATGGTGCGCACGTACGCCACGATGTCGCGCCCACCGGTCGCCTCCGCGCCGGGCCCGCGGCGGCGGGTCGCTGTCCTGCACGCCGGCGGCCTGGCCCCCGGCATGAACACCGCCGCCCGGGCCGCGGTGCGCCTCGGGATCGACCGCGGCATGACGGTCCTGGGCGTCAACGGCGGTTTCCCCGGACTCATCGACGGTGACGTCGCCGAGCTCGCCTGGCACGACGTCGAGGGCTGGGTCGGCGAGGGCGGTGCCGGTCTGGGCACCCGCCGGGCGGTCCCCGAGGTCGAGCAGCTCTACGCCCTCGGCCGCGCCATCGAGCGGCTCGAGCTCGACGGCCTGCTCATCATCGGCGGGTTCAACGCCTACCTCGCGGCCCACCGCATGGTCAGCGAACGGGACCGCTATCCCGCGTTCCAGCTGCCGATCGTGTGCGTCCCGGCGAGCATCGACAACAACCTGCCCGGCTCGGAGCTGTCCATCGGGGCCGACACGGCGCTGAACAACATCGTCGAGGCCCTGGACAAGATCAAGCAGTCCGCGAGCGCGGCCAAGCGGTGCTTCGTCGTCGAGACGATGGGGCGGCGCTGCGGCTACCTCGCGCTCATGGCCGGGCTGGCCGCCGGCGCCGAACGGGTCTACCTGCCCGAAGAGGGCATGAGCCTGGCCGAGCTCGCCACGGACACCGAGCGCATGGTGGCCAGCTTCCGGGCCGGGCGCCGGCTGTTCCTGGCCATCCGCAACGAGACCGCCTCCGACCTGTACACCACCGACGTCCTCGCCCGGATCTTCCAGGAGGAGGGGCACGGCCTGTACGACGTGCGCCAGGCGGTCCTCGGACACCTCCAGCAGGGCGGGAACCCCTCGCCGTTCGACCGCATCCTCGCCACCCGGCTCGTCTCCCACGCGATCGCGGACCTCGCCGGCCAGCTCGAGACCGGCACGGCCGAGGGCCGCTACCTCGGCCTGGTGGGCAGCGACGTCGTCGCCCACCCGCTCGTGCACATGGACGAGGAGGTCGACCTGTCCGCCCGCCGGCCGCGGCACCAGTGGTGGCTCGGCCTGCGTCCCGCGATCGAGGCGGTCTCGCGCCAGGGCACCCCGGCCGGTGAGGCGCTGCCGGTGCTCCGGGCCTGAGCGGGCCGCGGCTACAGCTTCGTCACCGGTGAGTAGCGCAGGAGCAGACGCTTGACCTGCCCACCGCCGAAGTCGATCTTCGCCACGGCCGAGCTGCCGGACCCCTCGAGGCCGACGACGGTCCCGACGCCGTAGCTGTCGTGGGTGACCTTGTCCCCCAGGTCCAGGCCGGGAACGTCCGCGCGGGGGGTGGCGGAGCCGAGCTTCGCCCCCGTCGACTCGAGCTTGCCGGTGCGCACCGGTCCGGACCGAGCCGGGCCCCGCCGGCCGTCACCGGCCCTGCCCTCGGTGGAGCGGTAGCCCGGCCCGGCCGTGCGGAACCCCGACCCGGCCCGGCCGCGCAGGGTGTCCATCGAGGACTCGGCCCGCCGCCAGTCCAGCAGCGACCCGGGGATGTCGTCGAGGAACCGGGACGCGGGCAGCTCCTGGGGCATCCCCCAGGCGGTGCGCACCGCGGCCCGGGAGAGGTAGAGCCGCTGTCGGGCGCGGGTGAGCGCGACGTACGCCAGTCGTCGCTCCTCGGAGAGCTGGTCCTCCTCCATGAGCGAGCGCTGGTGCGGGAAGGTGCCGTCCTCCATCCCGGTGACGAAGACGACCGGGAACTCCAGCCCCTTGGCGGTGTGCACGGTCATGAGGGTGACCTGACCGGCCTCCTGGCCCGCGGCATCGGGGATCTGGTCGCTGTCGGCCACGAGCGAGACCCGCTCGAGGAAGTCCCCGAGACCACCCTTGGCATCCTGCTCGGAGAACTCCGCGGCCACGGCGTGGAGCTCGGCGAGGTTCTCCACGCGGGTCGCGTCCTGCGGGTCCTCGCTCGCCCGCAGCTCGGCGAGGTAGCCCGAGCGGTCCAGCGCGGCGTCGAGGACCTCCGCCGGGCGTGCACCCGCCGCGTCCATGGCGCGCAGGTCCTCCATGAGCTGGTGGAAGGCGCGGACCTGGGTGCGGGCGCGGGTGGCCAGGCCGAGGACCTCGGGCACCGGCAGGCCGTCGCGGGTGGCGCCCGGCTCGGCCGCGGCGTCGGCGATCGCGGCACCGAAGGAGACCCGCTCCCGCTCGGCGTGGGCGGCGATCATCGCCTCGGCGCGGTCGCCCAGACCCCGCTTGGGGACGTTGAGGATGCGCCGCAGGTTGACGGCGTCGTCGGGGTTGGCGACGGCACGCAGGTAGGCGACGGCGTCCTTGATCTCCTTGCGCTCGTAGAAGCGGGTCCCGCCGACCACCTTGTACGGGATGCCGGTCCGGACCATCACCTCCTCCAGCGCGCGGGACTGGGCGTTGGTGCGGTAGAAGACGGCGACGTCGCCCGGCCGGGTGCCGTCGGCCGCGGCGAGGCGGTCGATCTCCTCGGCGATGAACCTGGCCTCCTCGTGCTCGGAGTCGGCGACGTAGCCGACGACGAGCGGTCCCTCGCCCGAGTCGGTCCACAGGTTCTTCGCGCGCCGGCCGGGGTTGCGCGAGATGACGGCGTTGGCCGCGGAGAGGATGTTCTGGGTGGAGCGGTAGTTCTGCTCGAGCAGGATGGTCGTCGCGCTCGGGTAGTCCTCCTCGAACTCGAGGATGTTGCGGATGGTGGCCCCGCGGAAGGCGTAGATGGACTGGTCGGCGTCGCCGACCACCGTCAGCTCGGCCGGGGGCAGGCCGTCGCGGTCGCCGGCGCCGTCGGCGTCCCGGTCGACCCCGGCGAGCTCGCGCACGAGCACGTACTGGGCGTGGTTGGTGTCCTGGTACTCGTCGACGAGGACGTGGCGGAACCGCCGGCGGTAGTGCTCGGCCACGGCGGGGAAGGCCTGGAGCAGGTTGACGGTGACCATGATGAGGTCGTCGAAGTCGAGCGCGTGCGCCTGGCGCAGGCGCTGGTTGTACAGCGTGTAGGCCTGGGCGAGGGCGGAGTCGAAGGAGTTGGCCGAGCTGACCGTGGCGGCGTAGTCCTCGGGGTCGACGAGCTCGTTCTTGAGGTCGGAGACCTTCCGGGAGAACGTCTTGGGCGGGTACTTCTTGGGGTCGAGGTCGAGCTGGCGGCACACCAGGGTCATGAGCCGCTGGGAGTCGGCCGCGTCGTAGATCGAGAAGCTCGAGCGCAGCCCGAGGGTGGCGTGCTCCTTGCGCAGGATGCGCACGCACGCGGAGTGGAAGGTCGAGACCCACATCCGCCGCGCGTCGGGGCCCACGAGGTGCTCGACCCGCTCGCGCATCTCGGCCGCGGCCTTGTTGGTGAAGGTGATCGCGAGGATCTCCCCCGGCCGGGCCCGGCCGGTGGCGAGCAGGTGCGCGATGCGGTTCGTCAGGACCCGGGTCTTGCCCGAGCCGGCGCCGGCGACGATGAGCAGCGGGCCGCCGGTGTGCACGACCGCCGCGCGCTGCTGGGGGTTGAGCCCCTCGAGGAGGGCTGCCTCGTCCGGCCGGCCACGGCCGGCGGTGGACAGCCCGGCGCGCCGGCGGGCCCGCTCCACCGGGTCCGCGGCGACGTCGCGGGCGCTCCCGGGCGGGTCGTCACCGACCGGGCGCCCGGTGGGCAGGTCGTCGCGCGGGGGGACGGCGGAGGGCAGCCGGTCGGTGGTGGACAGGCCGGGCAGCGGGAGGTTGTCGAACAAGGTGTTCATCTCACCCCAAGGGTAAGCGGCTCCACCGACACCGCTGCACGCGGCCCACAGGGTCAGGTGAGGAGCAGCCCCACGACCCACGCCCCGGTGGCGACCAGAGCACCGGCGAGCTCGATGAGGATGGTCAGGCCCGTCGCCTTCATGGCCACGACGGTCGCGCGCCACGCGTCGGCGTGGTTGCGTCGTCGGCCGGTCTCGGCGAGGTAGACGCCGAGGACGAACCCCAGCGGCAGACCCACCACGGGCACCACGAAGAAACCGACGACGCCGAGCGCGGCACCCACGACCATGGTGCGGCCCGGGACGCCCGCCCCGGTGAGGTAGCGGCCCGCGAGCAGGTACTTCGCGACCCCGGCGAGGACCACGGCGAGCGTGGCGACGACGACGACCGTCCACCCCACGGCCCCGCCGGTGACGACGCCCCAGACAGCCACCGCCGCCAGGACGATGATGCTGCCGGGGTAGAGCTGGATGATCGCGCCGACGATGCCGATCGCGACGGCGACACCGACGAGCAGCTCACCGAACGGGTCCATGCGGGCCTCCTGGGGGACGGGTCGGGTGGGTGCTCAGCGCCAGAGCACCGCGACGGCGATGTTGAGGACCGTCAGCCCCGCGACGGACCCGACGAGGGCGGTGGTGGCCCTCTCCTCCCGGCGGGCGCCGTAGATCGCCAGCGCGGTGACGGCCAGGGCGACCACGAGCTTGACGGCGATCTTGACGTTGTCGACGTCCCGGTCGCCCATCTCCGCCACGCCCACGAGCAGGATCCCGGCCACGAGGGCGGTCAGCGCGCCGTGCGTGACGCCCTTGACGATCCGCGGCGGGCGCAGGTTGGTCACGGTGGCGCCGAGCACGATGGCCCAGCCGATCATGTGGATGACGAGGAGGATGCCGGAGAGGGTAGACATGGTCGTCACCCTAAGGGGCGTCGCCGACGCCCCGGCGCCACGCCGGCGCCGGCCGGGCGGAGAGGCTCCTCACAGCGCACGCGTCACAGGAGACGGCGGGCTGCGGCCCACCGGGTGAGCTCGTGGCGCGAGGACAGCTGGAGCTTGCGCAGCACCGCCGAGACGTGTGTCTCGACCGTCTTGACCGAGATGAACAGCTCGGCGGCGACCTCCTTGTAGGTGTACCCGCGGGCGATGAGGCGCATGACCTCCTGCTCCCGGGCCGAGAGCCGGTCGAGCTCGTCGTCGTGCACGGCGACGTCCGCCGCCCCGGTGCCGAACGCGTCGAGGACGAACCCGGCGAGGCGGGGGCTGAACGCGGCGTCGCCGGCGGCGACGCGCCGGATCGCCTCGGCCAGCTCGGTGGCGGTGATCGCCTTGGTGACGTAGCCCCGTGCGCCGGCACGGATGACGGCGACGACGTCCTCGGAGGCGTCCGAGACCGACAGGGCGAGGAACCGGGTGGTGGCGAGGCGATCGGCGCACCGGGTGACCACCTCGGCCCCGCCGCCGCCCTGGCCGCCGGGGAGGTGGACGTCGAGCAGGACCACCTCAGGTGCCAGGGCGTGCACGGCCGCGACGGCGCCCTCGACGTCCTCGGCCTCGCCGACGACGTCGACGTCGGGGGCGTGGCGGCCGAGCTCGGCCCGGACACCGGTGCGCACCAGCGCGTGGTCGTCGACGATGAGGACGCGGATCCCCGGCTGCTCGCTCATGACTGTTCCTTCCTCGGCATGACCAGGTGGACCTCGGTGCCCGTCGCGCGTGAGCGGACCACGGCGCGCCCCCCGTGCCGGGCCATCCGGCCCACGATGGACTCGCGGACGCCGTGCCGGTCGGCGGGGACGGCCGACGGGTCGAAGCCGTCGCCCCGGTCGCGCACGAAGACCTCGACCGCCTCGGGCCCCACCTCGACGTAGAGGCTGACCGGCGGCCGTCCGTGGGCCACGGCGTTCGCGAGGGCCTCGCGCGCGGCGGCGGCGAGGACGGCCGTCTCGGGACCCGGCTCGGCGTCGCCGGCGGTGACCACCTCGATCGGCACCCCGCGCAGGTCCTCGACCTCGGCGGCCACCTGGCGCACCACGGCCGCGGTGGAGGTCCCCGGCTCGGGCCGGTCGGTGTAGAGCCAGTCGCGCAGCTCGCGCTCCTGGGCGCGGGCGAGCCGCGCCACCTCCTCGTTGTCCCCGGCGCGGGCACGGATCATCGACAGCGTCTGGAGCACCGAGTCGTGCAGGTGCGCGGCGATGTCGGCCCGCTCGGCCTCCCGGGCGCGGGCGACCCGTTCGGCGCCCAGCTCCCGGACCAGGCGCAGGAGCAGGGGGGCGAGGACGACGGCCACGCCGAAGACGATGGCCAGGCCCGCGGCGGCGCCGCTGAGGAGGACCCAGGGGTTCTCGCCCCGGCCGACGAGCAGGAGCGCGCCCACGACGGCGAGGGCGACGCCGGCGCCGACCCGCGCCACCACGGCGCCCCGTCGGGTCGGGCTCGCGCCGGCCCGGGCGACCTCGGCGAGCTGGCCCCAGGCGAGTGCCGCACCGGCCGCGACGACCAGCGCCGGCACCACCCACGAGGCGCTCGGCGCGAGGTCGGCGCGCCACAGGAGCAGCATGCCGGCGGTGAGGAGAAGCACCACCGCGATGGCGACGTCGCGCGCGGGGCCGGAGAGCGTCCCGAGGCGCAGCCGGGGGGCGAGGCGCTGCCCGGCACCGCCGGAGCCGTCGGTGACCGGCACGGTGACCCACAGCCACAGGTACATCGCGACCCCGGCGCCGGCGACGAAGGAGGCGAGGACGAAGATCCAGCGCGTCGTCGTCACCGGCAGGCCGAGGTGGGCGGCCACCCCCGCGCACACACCCGCGACCGCGCGGCCGTCGCGCGGACGGCGCAGCGGCACGCGCACGGAGGGGACGGCGGCGCTCACGTCCTCATCCTCACACGCTCTCCCCGGCGGCGAGGCCCGCCCGGGGTGGATCCAGGGTCGCCGCGACCGAGGATCAGGGTCCGACCAGGGTGGTCCCCGATGGTCCCGGGACCACCCGGGACGGTTGGCTGGGAGCATGAACACGAACGCACCCGACACCGGCTCCACGGCCGGCCCCTCGCCGGACGAGGGATTCCCGTCCGCCCACCGGACACCACCTGTCGACCCGCCCTGGGCCGGCCACCAGAACCCGCCCGCGGGCGCAGCCGAGTCCTCCTTCTTCACCTCCCTGCGCCGGACCGGCGTCTGGCGCGGGCAGGACCGATGGATCGGCGGCGTCGCCGCGGGGGTCGCCCGGCGGCTGGACATCGACCCGCTGCTCGTGCGCGGTGTCCTCGTCGTCCTCACGCTCTTCGGCGGCCTCGGCATGCTCCTGTACGGCCTCGCCTGGGCGCTGCTCCCGGAGGAGTCGGACGGCCGGATCCACCTCCAGGAGGCGCTGCGCGGCAACGTCGACGCCGCCCTGGCCGGTGCGCTGGCCTTCGTCATCCTCGGCCTGGCCCGGCCCGGCGCCTGGTGGGCCGGTTGGGACGAGCGCGGCGGTGTGTTCTGGCCGCTGTTCGGACTGGGGCTCCTCGCCCTCATCGTCCTGGGCGTCGTGGCCCTCGCCCGGCGCGGCTCCCACCGCCCGGCCGTGGGCACGCCCGGCGGTGCAGCGGCCCCGCCGCCGCCGTACGCGGCGGGTGGCGCACCTGCGCCGACCGCCTCCGCCCACCCGGGCGTGCCGTACCCGCACACCGGGGGCACCTCCGGCGGGCCGGGCGCCCCGTACCCGGGCCCGGGCGTACCCCGACCGGGCAGCCCCACCGCCTGGCAGTCCACCGCTTCCCCCGGTCGTCCTGGGCCGGCGTCACCCGAGCAGCTCGCCGGACACCCCGGGCCGGGCTGGGGACCGCCCCCGCCCGCCCCCACGACGGCCTACGCGGCCGCGTCCTACGGCCAGTCCCCGCCGGTGTCCTACGGCCAGGTCCCACCGGTGCCCTACCGCCCGGCCTCGCCGCCGGCCCCGCCGGTGCCGCCGAGGCCTCGCACCCCCGGGCCGGGCTCCGGCCTCGTGGCCGTCGTCATCGCGCTCGCGCTCCTGGCCACCGCGGGGCTGCTCCTCCTCGACCGGATGGAGCCCGTGGGCTGGCTCCTGCCCCTCGTCCTGGGCGGCATCGTGCTCGCCCTGCTCGGCCTGGGCGCCCTGGCGGCCGGCGTCACCGGCCGACGCGGCGGGGCCCTGTCCATCCTCGGCGTCCTCCTGGCACTGCTGGTCGTCCCGGCCACGCTCGCGGTCTCGACGTCTCCGGTCGCGCTCAACCTCGAGTCCTCGGCGACCTTCGGTGACCTCGACGCCGCCCCCGTCTCGGTCGACGAGGCACGGCAGGGTTACGACCTCGGCGCCGGTGACCTCCGCCTCGACCTCACCGGCCTGGACCTGAGCGGGGCCGACCCCACCGACGGCACCGTGACGGTGCCCGTCAACGTCGGTGCCGGTGACGTCACCGTCGTCCTGCCCGAGGCCTCGGCCACGGTGGTCCGGGTCGACGTCGGAGCGGGCAACCTCGCCAGCATCACGGGCCCGGGGTGGACCGACGACGACGGCGTGAGCCCCTTCGCCGGGTCCGCCGACGAGTCCGAGCGCCGTCGCACCACCTGGGCGTCGGGCGTGAACATCTCCCACGAGCTGACCTCGCCCGCCGCGGGTGAGGACGGCGCGGACCTCGTCGTCGTCATCACCGCCGGCGCGTCCGACATCCTGATCGAGGAGCAACGATGAGCGACACCCCCCGTCCGGGCGACGACCCCACCACGGACGTCCCCCGGACCACCACCACCCCCGACGGCGCGGCCACCCGCCCCGTCACCACCACCCCCGACGGCGCGGCCACCCGCCCCGTCACCACCACCCCCGACGGCGCGGCCACCCGCCCCGTCACCACCACCCCCGACGGCGCGCGGGCGCCCGGTCCTGCCGAGACACCGTGGGCCCCGACGCCGACCGGCCAGGTGTGGTCCGCGGCGACCGCCCCGCCGGAGGTGCGTCCCGGCGGGCCGCGCACCGGCACGGTCGTGCTCGGGCTGGTGCTCGCGATCTGCGGCGCCACCGCGGTCGCGGTCGGCCTGGGCTACACCATCGACCTGCAGCTGGCCTTCATCGGGCTGCTGGTGGTGGCGGCCCTGGCACTGCTGCTCGTGCCCGTCCTCCAGCGCAACCGGCGCCGGCGGGACGGGGCCGGCTGAGCGCGGACGCACAGGAGGGCGGGTGCCGTGATCACGGCACCCGCCCTCCGCCGTGCGGGGTCAGACGTTGACGCGCCGGTCCGTGGCGGCGTAGGCCGGGACGGTGGACCTGCCGAGGGAGGTCAGCGCCCACCCGACGAGGACCCACAGCACGCCCAGGCCGATGACCAGGGCGGCCACGCCGTAGGAGACGACCGAGGTGAACAGCGACGCCCGCAGGAACGAGGCGTTCATGACCGTCGTGCGCTGGCCCTGCAGCTCCTCCGCCAGCGCGGTGTCACCCGCCTCCTCGGCGGCGCGGACCTCGCCACCGAGCTCGGCGTACGTCTTGCCGCCAGTGGCGTCGAGGGCGTGCTCGTTGATGATCTGAGCCTCGGCGAACGCCGAGAAGGGCCCGTTGACGTCGTCACCGGCCAGCATGGGCGAGTCGTCGGCGACCGTGATGTTCTGGTCGGCGAGGTTGGACGTGATGAGCGCCCACGTCGCCGCTCCGGCGACGATGAAGACGATCCCGGCGATGATCGAGACGATCCCGGCGATCCTGGCGGCGGAACTCCTCATGGCTCTGTCCTTTCCGGACGGTTCTGTGCCGCCTCACCGCGAGCCGGCAGCTCCTGCGTTCCGGGTGTGGGCCCCGTCCCGCTCTCAGGACCAACGTAGGCCGGGCAGAACAGGTGCAAATGAGACAAAGGTCCTGATAGCAGGCATCGTGGCACACTCCGCGCAGAACGTCACGGATCGCCGGCGACCGCCCGGTCGGACGCCTGGGCGTAGGCCGCCTCGCAGGCTGCCAGCACGTCGGCCCAGTCCGCTGCGGGAGCCGTCGAGCGGTTGTGCGCGAGGATGCCACCGAGCAGACCCGGCTCGGTCGCGAGACGGACGAGGGCGCCGGCGAGCGCGGCGTCCGCGGCCTCGTCGTCGAGCCCGTCGGAGCGGTCGGGGGTGAGCAGGCCGTCCACGCCGTCGGTGACGAACTCCCCGACGCCCGTCCCCCGGCCCGCGACCACCGCGAGCCCGGCGGCACGGGCCTCGAGGGCGGCGATGCCGAACGCCTCCAGCCGGGCCGGCGCGACGAACACGTGCTCGCCGGCGTACCGCTCGCGCAGGATCCGGCGGGGCACCCGGCCGACCAGCTCGACGGTCCCGCCCAGGGAGAGCCGGGCGATCTCCGCGCGCACGGCCTGCTCCGCGGGACCGGAGCCGACGAGGCTCAGGTGCACGCCCGGGCCGACGGCCTCGCGCACCCGGGCCATGATGCGCACCAGGGGCACGGCCCGCTTGCGCGGGGCGAGGCGCTGGGTGGCGACGACCCGCAGCGGTCCCGCGGGGGGCAGCGGCGGGGGGCCGCCCACCGGCGTCCAGGCCGCGACGTCCAGCCCGTTGGGCACGACCGCGACCGGCCGCCCACCGACCACCTCGGCGGCCCGGGCGCCGGCGACGGCGGAGACCGCGGTGAAGGCCGCTGCCGCCTCGTCCCACCCGGTCAGGCGCGCACCGACCCGGTACGCGGGCACGACACCGTCGAGCATGCAGTGCCACGTGATAACCAGGGGCAGACCGAGGGCGCGGGCCGCACGGGCGCCGTCGTAGGCGAAGGGCGAGACGACCCCGGCGTGGACGTGGACGACGTCGGGCCGCAGGTCGGCCAGGGCGCGTCGCAGGAGCGGGCGCTCGAGGGGGTGGACGGGCACCCCGAGGGCCAGCCGGGTCGCGATGCGGTGGACGACGGGCTCTGCGCGGCCCTGCGTGCCGGCCCCCTCGCCGGGTCGCCCACCGGGCCCGGGCTCCTCGCCGGGCGTGGCGGTGAGGACGTGGACGTCGTCGCCGGCCGCCGCCTGACGGTGGGCCAGGTCGCGGACCTGCGTCTCGATGCCCCCGACCCTGGGCGGGTAGCAGTCGGAGACGTGGACGACGCGGCGCATCACTCCCACTCGATGGTGCCCGGCGGCTTGCTCGTGACGTCCAGCACGACCCGGTTCACCTCCGGGACGGAGTTGGTGATCCGCGTGGAGATGCGGGCGAGGACGTCGTAGGGCACCCGGGACCAGTCCGCGGTCATGGCGTCCTCGGAGGAGACCGGCCGCAGGACCACGGGGTGGCCGTACGTGCGCCCGTCCCCCTGGACGCCGACGGAGCGGACGTCGGCGAGGAGCACCACCGGGCACTGCCAGATGTCCCGGTCGAGCCCGGCCGCGCTCAGCTCCTCGCGGGCGATGGCGTCGGCGGCGCGCAGGATCTCCAGCCGCTCGCCGGTGACCTCGCCGATGATGCGGATACCCAGGCCCGGGCCCGGGAAGGGCTGACGCCACACGATCGCCTCGGGCACGCCGAGCTCGAGACCGACGGCGCGCACCTCGTCCTTGAACAGGGTGCGCAGCGGCTCGACGAGCTCGAAGCGCATGTCCTCGGGCAGACCGCCGACGTTGTGGTGGGACTTGATGTTGGCCGCCCCCTCGCCCCCGCCGGACTCCACGACGTCGGGGTAGAGCGTGCCCTGGACGAGGAACTTCACCTCCTCGCCGTGCGCGCCCGCCTCGGCGACGACGTCCCGGGCGGCCTGCTCGAAGACGCGGATGAACTCCCGGCCGATGATCTTGCGCTTGGTCTCGGGGTCGCTCACCCCGGCGAGGGCGTCGAGGAACCGCTGGGCGGCGTCGACGACGACGAGCCGGATCCCGGTCGCGGCGACGAAGTCCTGCTCGACCTGCTCGGCCTCGCCGGCGCGCAGCAGCCCGTGGTCGACGAAGACGCAGGTGAGCTGGTCCCCCACCGCCTCCTGGACGAGCGCGGCGGCCACGGAGGAGTCCACGCCGCCGGACAGGCCGCAGATGACACGGGCGTCGCCGACCTGGGCGCGGATGGCCTGGACCTGCTCGGCGATGACGTTGCCCGGGGTCCAGGTGGGCTCCAGCCCGGCGCCCTCGTAGAGGAACCGCTCGAGCGCCTCCTGGCCGAGCACCGAGTGCTTGACCTCGGGGTGCCACTGCATGCCGTACAGGTGCCGCTCGCGGTCCTCGAACGCGGCGACGGGCGAGCCGTCGGAGGTGGCGAGCACCTCGAACCCGGCCGGGGCGGCGTGGACGGCGTCGCCGTGGGACATCCACACCGTCTGCTGGACCGGGGAGCCCGCCAGGAGCTCACCGGTGCCGGCGACGCGGACCACGGTGGAGCCGTACTCGCGGGCGCCGGTGTGGGCGACCGTCCCGCCGAGGGCGCGGGCCATGGACTGGAAGCCGTAGCAGATGCCCAGCACGGGGACCCCGGCGTCGAAGAGCGCGGGGTCGGTCGCCGGGGCGCCCTCGGCGTAGACCGAGGCGGGGCCGCCGGAGAGGATGATCGCGGCGGGCTCCTTCGCGAGCATGTCCGCCACCGCCATGGTGTGCGGGACGATCTCGGAGTACACGTTGGCCTCGCGCACCCGCCGGGCGATCAGCTGGGCGTACTGGGCGCCGTAGTCGACGACGAGGACGGGTCGCGGGGTCCCGGCGGTGGGCGTCGGGGCGGGGGCCGGCTCGCCGGGCGCGAGGTGCTCGGGTGTGCTCACCGCGTCAGGATAGACGGCGGCGGCGCGGGTCAGCGGGCCCGGTCCGCCGTGCGGGCGAGGAGGGCGGGCAGGTCGGCCTCGAACCATCCGTGGGCCCGGCGCTCCATGACGAAGGACAGCACCGGGACGACGCCGCCGGCCACGAGGGCGACGATGCGGCCGAAGTCCCAGCGCATGAGCGACCACAGGTTGAAGACGGTGACGATGTAGACGACGTAGATCCAGCCGTGCACGATCGCGACCCAGGTGCCGATCACCGGCTCGCCGCCGTTGAGGACGTACTTCAGCACCATCTCCAGGGTGAGGACGAGCAGCATCGCGCCGGTGACGAACGCCATGGCGCGGTAGTAGGCGAAGGCGGAGCGGGCCTTGCGCCCGGCCTGGGCGACCGGCTCGACGGCGCGGGACGTGGACATGACAGCCTCTCGACGGGGGGACGGGAGCCAGTCTCTCACCGCACGCCGCCGCCGGGTCCACGGCACCGTCGTGCGGCGGGGCCGCTCCTCCCCCGGCCGGCGCCCGTGGCCTGCGGGTTCACCTGTCGGCCGCACCCCACCCCGCACCTCGGCCGACGCCGGAAATGACGTGGAGAGGCGGGCCCGAAGGGCCGTAACCTCAGCAGGTGCTCCGTTCCCCCCAGGGTCATCCTGGACATCCCCCGCTGACCTCGCCGCTGGCGCTGCTCGGCTGGATCGCCGGCCGGCAGCGCGGCGTCCTCACCGGCGCCGTCGCGCTCGCCACGGTCAACGCCCTCGCCTACGCCGCGATCCCCTTCGTCCTCGGCGCCGCCCTCGACGCCGGCCTCGAGGGTGGTCTCACCCGCGGCCTGCTCACCGCCTGCGTGCTGCTCCTCGCCATCGGCGTGGTCCAGGCGCTCGCCGACGCGCTCGGCCACATCGGGGAGATCTGGGGGTGGCTCGGCAGCGCCTTCCGCGTCTCGCGCCTGGTCGGCCACCACGTCACCCGCACCGGCAGCGCCGTCGCGTCGGACATGCCCACGGGCGAGGTGGTCTCCACGGTCGCCTCCGACGCCTTCCACGTCGGCAACACCGCCGAGCTCCTCCCCCGGTTCGTCGGGTCGGTGGTCGCCTTCCTCGCGGTCGCCGTGGTTCTTCTGCAGTACTCGGCGACCCTGGGGCTCGCCGTCCTCGTCGGCCTGCCGGTGACGATGGCCGTCCTCGCCCTCCTCGTGAAGCCCCTGCACGCCCGCCAGGCCGCCCACCGCGAGGCCACGGGGCGCCTGACGACCCTGGGCTCCGACACCGTCTCGGGCCTGCGCGTCCTGCGCGGCATCGGCGGCGAGGACGTCTTCGCCGCCCGGTACGCCGCCCAGTCCCAGGTGGTGCGCGCGGCCGGGGTCCGGGTCGCCGCGGTCTCCTCCCTCCTCGAGGCGCTGCAGATCCTGCTGCCCGGGCTCTTCGTCGCCGGCGTCGTCTGGCTCGGCGCCCGCCTCGCCCTGACCGGGGAGGTCACCGCCGGTCAGCTGGTGGCCTTCTACGGCGCCACCGCCCTGCTGGCCCAGCCCCTGCGCGCCGCCACGCAGTTCATCACCATGTTCACCCGCGCCCGGGTGGGCGCCCGGAAGATCGTCAAGGTCCTCGCCGTCGCCCCGGCGGCGGGCACCCTGGCCGAGTCCGAGGCCGCCGACGACGGCGCGACCCCCGCGGTGCCGGCCGGTGACGGCCTGCTCGTGGACACCACCAGCGGCGTCCGGGTGCGTCCGGGCCGGCTCACGGCCCTGGTCTCCGCGCGCCCGGACGAGGCCGCCGAGCTGGCCCGCCGGCTCGGGCGTCTCGACGACGCCGCACCGGAGGTCACGGTGGACGGCGTGCCCCTGCGCGACCTGCCCGTCGCGCGGGTGCGCGAGCGGATCGTCGTCGCCGACGCCACGCCCCAGCTCTTCACCGGCACGCTGCGCGAGGAGCTGGACGTGCGCGACCGCGGCGACGAGGACGCCCTGTACGAGGCGCTCGCCGTGGCGGACGCCGCCGACGTGCTCGACTCCATGCCCGAGCGTCTCGACGGGGAGATCACCGAGAAGGGCCGGTCCCTCTCGGGCGGTCAGCGCCAGCGGGTCGCCCTCGCGCGGGCGCTGCTCACCGGCGCCGAGACGCTGGTCCTCGTCGAGCCCACCAGCGCGGTCGACGCCCACACGGAGGCCCGCATCGCCGCCCGGCTGCGGGCGGCCCGGCACGGCCGCACGACGGTGGTCGTCACCGCCTCGCCGCTGGTCCTCGAGCACGCCGACGACGTCGTGCTGCTCGTCGGCGGCGCCGAGCGCACCCGCGGCCGTCACCGTGACCTGCTCGCCCGGGCCGCCGCCGGCGACCCGGACGCGCGGGCCTACCGCGACGTCGTCGCCCGCGCCGGCGGCGACGGCGAGAACCCCGCCGAGCTCGTCCACGCCGAGGAGGCCCGCTGATGCAGCTGCCCGTCGCGGACGCGCGCACCGTCCGCTCCCTGTCGATGGCGCTGCTGCGCCGCTACCGCCGACGGCTCGTGGTCGTCGTCACCCTCCAGGCCCTGGCCGCCGTGGCGGCCCTGGCCGTGCCGTGGCTGCTCGGCGACCTCGTCGACGCCGTCGCGCAGGGCACCACCCTCGCCCACGTCAACTCGGTCGGCCTGACGATCGTCGGTGTCGTCGTCGTCCAGGCGGTCATCACCCGCTTCGCCCAGCGCGGCGCCATGATCCTCGGCGAGGAGGTCTTCGCACGGCTGCGCGAGGACTTCCTCCTGGCCGTGACGCACCTGCCGCTGTCCACCGTCGAGCGCGCCGGCACCGGCGACCTCCTGGGTCGCACCACCAACGACATCGACCGCGTGCAGTGGACGGTGCGGTTCGGCGTGCCCCGGCTGCTGGTGACCTCGGCGACGATCCTGCTCACCCTGGCGGCCGCCGTGCTCGCCTCACCGCTGGTGGCGCTGGCCCTGCTGGTCGCGGTGCCGCTCATCACGGTCGCCACCCGCCGCTACCTGCGCACCGCCACCCCGGCCTACCTGGTGAACTCCGAGGCCTACGCACGGCTCAACGGGGTGCTCACCGAGTCCGTGGAGCAGGCCGCCACGGTCGACGCCCTCGGCCTGGGCCGGCGCCGGCGTGCCCGGACCGACGCCGCCGTCGCGCGCGCCTGGGACACGGAGGTCGTCACCCTGCGGATGCGGGTGGTCCTCTTCTTCTGGCTGGGCCTGTCCTTCACGCTGCCGATCGTCGCGACCCTGCTGTGGGGGGCCTGGCTCCTCGACGCCGGGCTCGTCACCCTCGGCGCGGTCACCACCGTGGCGCTGTACGCCATGCAGGTGCGCAGCCCCGTCGACGAGCTGCTCTTCTGGATCGACGAGCTCCAGGTGGCCAACGCCAGCCTCGCCCGGCTCTTCGGCGTCACCCTCGTCGAGCCGGACCGCAGCCCCTCGGGCGCCGTCCCGGCCGACGACCACGTCGTCGCCGCCGGGGTGCGCTACGCCTACCGGGAGGGCCAGGACGTCCTGCACGGGGTCGACCTGGACCTCGTGCCCGGCGAGCGGCTCGCGGTGGTGGGCCCCTCGGGGGCGGGCAAGTCCACGCTGGGTCGCATGCTCGCCGGGATCCACCCGCCCGGCGGCGGCAGCGTCACGGTCGGCGGGGTGCCCCTGGTGGACCTGCCCGAGGAGGAGCTGCGCTCCCACGTCGCCCTCGTCACCCAGGAGCACCACGTCTTCGTCGGGACGGTGGAGGACAATCTGCGACTGGCCCGGGCGGGGGCGAGCGAGGAGGAGATGCGCGCCGCGCTGGCCGCCGTCGACGCCCTCGAGTGGGTGGACCGGCTGCCCGAGGGGGCGCGCACCGAGGTCGGCTCCGGCGGGACCGACCTGACCCCGGCCCAGGCCCAGCAGCTGGCCCTGGCCCGCCTGGTCCTGCTCGACCCGCACACCCTGGTGCTGGACGAGGCGACCTCCCTGCTCGACCCGCGGGCGGCCCGGCACCTCGAGCGCTCCCTCTCGGCCGTGCTGTCCGGGCGCACGGTCGTCGCGATCGCCCACCGGCTGCACACCGCGCACGACGCCGACCGGGTCGCCGTCGTCGAGGGCGGCCGGATCGTCGAGCTGGGCAGCCACGACGAGCTCGTCTCCCGGGGCGGGGAGTACGCCGCCCTGTGGCACTCCTGGCAGCAGGAGTGAGACCGCGGGCACCCCTCGCAGCAGGGATACCGCGCCGCCGTCAGGAGGAGCCAGGTGCCGCCGGTGCCGTCTCCTCCTGGTGGCGGACGGCCGCGGCGTCCTCGCGGCGGTAGACCACCTCGTCGCGGACCATGCGGCCCCACAGGAACATCGCGAACCCGCCGAAGATCACCCACTCGACGGCGTAGGCGAGGTTCTGCAAGTTCAGCCCGGTCTCCTGCGCCATCGACGGCGGCGGGGCGTGGGCCAGGCCCTCCGCCGAGACGGCCGCCCGCCCGCCGCCCGCCTCCTCGGTGAGCTGGACGAGGTAGCCGCCGTAGGTGGGCCCGCCCCAGAGCCCGGCGAGCTCGGCCGAGCTGACGGCGGCGACCATGCCCGCGGGCAGGTCGGCGCTCACCCCCGCCTCCGAGCCGCCGAGGTACCCGGTCACCCGCTGCTCACCGGCCGGGACGGCGAGCACCGCGGCGACCGAGGCGTCGCGGGGCCGCCAGCCGTCGTCGTCGACGACGACGTCGTCGGCCGGCACCCACCCGCGCAGGACGGGGATCATCGCCCCGGTGTCCGGTCCCTGCGTCACCCGCAGGGCGGTGACGACGAGGACGGCGTCCTCCCCGGCCACCGACCGCCCGGGGACGAGCACCTGGTGGTCGTCCTCGAGCTCGCCCGTGACGGCCACCGTCCGGGCGAGGTGCTCGGCGGTGAAGCTGGTCTGGGCGCGCAGCACGTCCTCGAGCGGCACGGGGTCGGCGGCCAGGACCGCGGCGTGCGCGGCCTCGGCCTCGGCGGCGCCGCGCACGGACGCACGGTCGAGCTGCCAGGCACCCAGACGGACGGACACGACGGCGGCGGCGAGGAGCAGGACGAAGATCCCGATCATGCGGGGTGTCAGCGCGGCAGCGCGGTAGTCGCGCCAGGTCCACGAGACCGCCGGCCGCCCCGCGCCGACGTCCGGCGTGGCGCTCACCACAGCGCGGGAGGGGGCGGTTGGGTCCACGGACCTAGGCTACGTCGCCGGCGGTGTGCCCCCCGGCTGTGTTCTCGGGCACACCGCGCTCTCCCGGGCTCGAACCCGGCCGCGACAGCGGCGGCGCCGGAGGGGGGAAACGGGCAGACTGGGCGTGTCCGAACCTCGACCGGTCCGCGGCCGCCCGCCGTGGCCACCGGGCCGCGCCCTTCTCACCGAGGAGTCCCAGGATGACCACCACCTCCGCCGCCCCCGCCGCGTGGCAGCGCCGCTCGGACGCGACGACCGCCCCCCTGGACGCCGAGACCCTGGAGCGGGTCGACGCCTGGTGGCGGGCGGCGAACTACCTCTCCGTCGGTCAGATCTACCTCCACGACAACCCCCTGCTGCGCGAGCCGCTCCACCGCGACCACGTCAAGCCGCGCCTGCTGGGCCACTGGGGCACGACGCCGGGGCTGAACTTCCTCTACGCGCACATGAACCGCGCCATCGCCGAGCGCGACCTCTCCGCCATGTACATTACGGGCCCGGGGCACGGCGGGCCCGGCCTGGTGGCGAACACCTACCTCGAGGGCACCTACAGCGAGACCTACCCGGACATCACCCAGGACGCCGAGGGACTGCGCCGCCTCTTCCGGCAGTTCTCCTTCCCCGGCGGCATCCCCTCCCACGTGGCCCCCGAGACCCCCGGCTCCATCCACGAGGGCGGCGAGCTCGGCTACGCCCTCTCCCACGCCTACGGCGCCGCGTTCGACAACCCCGACCTGCTCGTCCTCGCCGTCGTCGGTGACGGCGAGGCCGAGACCGGCCCCCTGGCCACGTCGTGGCACTCCAACAAGTTCGTCAACCCGGCCAAGGACGGCGTCGTCCTGCCGGTGCTGCACCTCAACGGCTACAAGATCGCCAACCCCACCGTCCTCGCCCGGATCCCCGAGGAGGAGCTGGCCGACCTCATGCGGGGCTACGGCCACAAGCCCCACTTCTTCACCGGCGGCTTCGACGGCGAGGACCCCGCCGCGGTCCACCGCCGCTTCGCCAAGCTCCTCGACGTCGTCCTGGACGAGATCGCCGAGATCAAGGCGCGCGCCGCCGCCGAACCGGACATGGACCGGCCGGCGTGGCCGATGATCGTCTTCCGCAGCCCGAAGGGCTGGACCGGTCCGAAGGAGATCGACGGCAAGCGCACCGAGGACTCCTGGCGCTCCCACCAGGTGCCGCTGGCCAGCGCCCGGGACACCGACGAGCACCTCGCCGACCTCGAGGCCTGGCTGCGCAGCTACCGCGCGGAGGAGCTGTTCGACACCGAGGGCCGGCTGGACCCGGCCGTCGCCTCCCTCGCCCCCGCCGGGCACCTGCGGATGAGCGCCAACCCGCACACCAACGGCGGTCTGGTCCTGCGGGACCTGCGCCTGCCCGACTGGCGCGACTTCGGCGTCGAGGTCGACGTCCCCGGGGCCCCGATGACCGAGGCCACCCGGGTGCTGGGGAAGTTCCTCACCGAGGTGGTGCGCCTCAACCCCGAGAACTTCCGGATCTTCGGGCCGGACGAGACCGCCTCGAACCGCCTCCAGGACGTCTACGACGTCACCGACAAGCAGTGGAACGCCGGCTACCTGCCCACGGACGCCGACGACCACCTCGCCCGCGCCGGTCGCGTCATGGAGGTGCTCTCCGAGCACCAGTGCCAGGGCTGGCTCGAGGGGTACCTGCTCACCGGCCGGCACGGGATGATGAGCTCCTACGAGGCGTTCATCCACATCGTCGACTCGATGTTCAACCAGCACGCGAAGTGGCTCAAGGTCACCAACCACATCCCGTGGCGCCGGCCCATCGCCTCCCTCAACTACCTGCTGTCCTCCCACGTGTGGCGCCAGGACCACAACGGCTTCTCCCACCAGGACCCCGGCTTCATCGACCACGTGGTCAACAAGAAGGCCGACATCATCCGGGTGTACCTGCCGCCGGACACCAACACCCTGCTGTCGACGTACGCGCACGTGCTGGGCTCCAAGCAGTACGTCAACGTCGTCGTCGCCGGCAAGCAGCCCGCGCCGAACTTCCTCGGCGTCGACGACGCCGACCGGCACTGCGCGCGCGGCCTGGGCATCTGGGAGTGGGCGGGCACCGAGGTCGAGGGCACGCCGCCCGACGTCGTCCTCGGCTGCGCCGGGGACGTGCCCACCCTCGAGACCCTCGCCGCGGCGGACATCCTGCGCCAGAACATCCCCGACCTCAAGGTGCGCGTCGTCAACGTCGTCGACCTCATGCGCCTGCAGGACGAGAAGGAGCACCCGCACGGGCTGAGCGACCGCGCCTTCGACACGATCTTCACCACCGACCGGCCGATCGTGTTCGCGTACCACGGCTACCCGTGGCTCATCCACCGTCTGACCTACCGCCGGACCGGGCACAAGAACCTCCACGTGCGCGGGTTCAAGGAGGAGGGCACGACGACGACGCCGTTCGACATGGTCATGCTCAACGACCTCGACCGGTACCACCTCGTCATGGACGTCATCGACCGGGTGCCCGGCCTCGCCGCCCGGCACGGCCTGCTGCGCCAGCGGATGATCGACGCCCGGCACGAGGCCCGCGCCTACACCAGGGAGCACGGCGAGGACATCCCGGCCGTGGCGGACTGGGTGTGGCCGGACGTCGGTGACACCGCGACCGAGCGCGGCGGACCGACCGCGTCGGCCGCCACGGGCGGGGACAACGAGTAGTGGCAGCGACGAGGAAGGACGGCCAGATGGCTCGCTCCAGCATCTACATCGCCTCCCCGGAGGGGTACACCGGCAAGTCCATCGTGGCCCTGGGCCTGCTGGACCTCATGGCCCGGCGGGTGGGCCGGGTGGGGATCTTCCGGCCGGTGACCCGTTCGGCGAGCGGGGACGACGTCATCGTCAACCTCCTGCTCGAGCACGACGGCGTCGACCTCACCTACGACGACGTCGTGGGCGTGACGTACGACGCGGTCCACGCCGACCCCGACGCGGCCCTGGCCACGGTCGTCGACCGCTACCAGCACGTCGCGCGCCAGTGCGAGGCCGTCCTCATCGTCGGCTCGGACTACACCGACGTCGCCGGCCCGACCGAGCTGGCCTTCAACGCCCGGGTGGCGGCCAACCTCGGCGCCCCGGTCCTGCTGGTCGTCTCGGCGCTGAACCGCTCCCCCGAGGACATCCACAGCCTCGTCGAGATCGCGGTCGGGGAGATCGAGCAGGCCCACGCCGCGACGGTCGGCGTCGTGGCCAACCGCTGCGGCGCGGACCAGCTCGACGTCGTCCGCGACCGTCTCGCCGGGCTCGGCGTGCCGGTGTGGGCGCTGCCGGAGATCCCGCTGCTGTCCGCCCCCATCGTGCGCGACGTCATGACCGCTCTGGAGGGCGAGCTCATCCTGGGCGACGCCGAGCTCCTCGGCCGCGAGGCCGAGCACATGCTCATCTCCGGGATGAACACCGAGCACGTCCTGGAGCGGCTGCGCGAGGGCCAGCTGTGCATCGCGGCCAGCGACCGGCCCGAGGTCCTCATCACCCTGGCGACGGCGCACGCCGCCGAGGGCTTCCCGTCCCTGGCCGGCGTCGTCCTCAACGGTGGCTACGCCCCCTCCGCCCAGGTGCTGCGCCTGGTCGAGGGCCTGGGGAACCGGCTCCCGGTGATCGTCACCCGCCACGACACGTTCGAGGCGGCGCGGATCGTGGCCGGGACCCGCGGGCTCCTCGCGCGCGGGACCCAGCGCAAGATCGACTCCGCCCTGGGCGTCTTCGAGCAGAACATCGAGCCCGAGTCGCTCATGCGGGTCCTGGACGTGCCCCGCAGCGAGGTCGTCACGCCGCTGATGTTCGAGTCCGCGCTCCTGGAGCGGGCGCGGTCGGACCGCCAGCACATCGTGCTGCCCGAGGGCGGGGACGACCGGATCCTGCGCGCCGCCTCGACCCTGCTCTCCCGCCAGGTCGCGGACCTGACGATCCTCGGGGACGAGTCGCGGGTCCGGGCCCGCGCGGCCGAGCTCGGCCTGGACATCGAGGCCGCCACGGTCCTGGACCCGGCCTGCTCGCCGCTGCTGCAGGACTTCGCCGAGGAGTACACCCGGCTGCGCGCCCACAAGGGCATGACCATCGACCGGGCCCGCGAGATCGTCCGGGGCGTGTCGTACTTCGGCACGATGATGGTCCACCTCGGTCTCGCCGACGGCATGGTCTCCGGCGCCGCGCACACCACGGCGCACACGATCAAGCCGTCCTTCGAGATCATCAAGACCAAGCCGGGCACCTCGATCGTGTCGTCGGTGTTCTTCATGTGCCTGGCCGACCGGGTCCTCGTCTACGGCGACTGCGCGGTCAACCCCGACCCGACCTCCGAGGAGCTCGCGGACATCGCGATCTCCTCCTCCGCGACTGCCGCCCAGTTCGGCGTGGACCCGCGGGTCGCGATGCTCTCGTACTCCACCGGCGAGTCCGGCTCGGGCGCCGACGTGGAGAAGGTCCGCAGGGCCACCGAGATCGTCCGGGAGCGCCGTCCCGACCTCTTCGTCGAGGGCCCGATCCAGTACGACGCCGCGGTGGACGCCTCCGTGGCGCGGTCGAAGCTGCCGGACTCCGACGTCGCGGGCCGCGCGACGGTCTTCATCTTCCCGGACCTCAACACCGGCAACAACACCTACAAGGCGGTCCAGCGCTCGGCCGGCGCCGTCGCGGTCGGGCCGGTCCTGCAGGGCCTCAACAAGCCCGTCAACGACCTCTCCCGCGGCGCCCTGGTCCAGGACATCGTCAACACGGTCGCCATCACCGCCGTCCAGGCCCAGGCCGAGAAGGCAGCCGCCGCGGCCGCCGCCGACGCCGACACCACCCCCGCACCCGACACCACCCCCGCACCCGCCCCGCAGGAGGCCTCCGCATGACCGACACCGTCCTCGTCATCAACTCGGGATCGTCCTCGATCAAGTACCAGCTGGTCGACCCCGCGGCCGGGACGGCCCTCGCCTCGGGCCTCGTCGAGCGCATCGGCGAGCGGACGGGCCGGGTCGTGCACAAGCACGGCACGCAGACCACCGAGCGCGAGACGGCCGTGGCCGACCACGGCGACGGCCTGCGCATCGTCACGGGCCTCTTCGAAGAGGTGGGTCCCTCCCTCGCCGAGGCCCACGTCGTGGCCGTCGGCCACCGGGTGGTCATGGGCGGGCGGTACTACGACGGTCCCGTGCGCGTCGACGAGGACGTGCTGGCCACGATCGAGCGGCTCTCCCCGCTCGCCCCGCTGCACAACCCCGCCAACCTCACCGGCATCCGGGTGGCCCGCGAGCTCTTCCCCGACGTCCCCCACGTGGCCGTCTTCGACACCGCCTTCTTCCGCAACCTGCCCGACGACGCCGCCACGTACGCCCTCGACCGCGAGGTCGCCGAGCAGTACTCGGTGCGCCGGTACGGCGCCCACGGCACCTCTCACCAGTACGTCTCCACCCGGGTGGCGGAGGTCCTCGGCCGCGACCTGGCCGAGCTGCGCACCGTCGTCCTCCACCTGGGCAACGGGGCGTCGGCGTCGGCGGTCAAGGGCGGGCACGCCGTCGACACGTCCATGGGCCTGACGCCGCTCGAGGGGCTGGTCATGGGCACGCGGACCGGGGACATCGACCCCGCCGTGGTGTTCCACCTCGCGCGAAACGCGGGCATGAGCATCGACGAGATCGACAACCTGTTCAACAAGCGGTCCGGCCTCAAGGGCCTCACCGGCGTCAACGACCTGCGCGAGCTCCACGACCTCGTCGCCGCCGGTGACACCGCCGCGCGGGTGGGCCTGGACGTCTACACCCACCGGCTGCGCAAGTACATCGGCGCCTACGCCGCCGTCATGGGCGGCCTGGACGTCCTGGCCTTCACCGCGGGGGTCGGGGAGAACGACGACGTCGTGCGCGCCGAGGCCGTGCGTGGGCTGGAGTTCCTCGGGGTGCAGATCGACCCCGAGCTCAACGCCGGCCGCATGAAGGAGGCCAAGGTCATCTCCCCCGCCGGCGCCCGCGTGGCCGTCCTCGTGGTGCCCACCAACGAGGAGCTGGCCATCGCCCGCCAGGCGCTCACTCAGCTCTGAGGCCGCGGCCGGTGCCGGGGGACGCCCGGCACCGGCTCACTCAGCAGGTACGCGACGAGTCAGCAGGTGCGGCCGCGCCGCCGCCCGCTCGCACCGGCTCACTCAGCAGTGACGCGACGACTAAGCAGGGCCCGCGGCACGGCTCACTCAGCAGGGACGCGGCGAGTCAGCAGTTCAGCGGCCGAGTCAGCATGAAAATTCGTGCTGACTCGGCCGCGAAGATGCTGACTCGGCGCGGGCGACCCCCGCGGGCTCAGGGCTGGCGCGGCGCGGTCATGGACCGCACGTCGAGCGCCTCGTCGAGCTGCGCGGGGGTGATCTCGCCGCGCTCGACATAGCCGAGGTCCTCCACCGCCGCGCGCACCGTGATCCCCTTCTTCACGGAGTGCTTCGCGATCCTCGCGGCCGCCTCGTACCCGATCACCCGGTTGAGCGGGGTGACGATCGACGGCGAGGACTCGGCCAGCTCCAGGCACCGCTCGACGTTCGCCACGAGCCCGTCGACGGTCTTGGTGGCCAGGACGCGCGAGACGTTGCCGACCAGGGTGATGGACTCGAGCAGGTTGCGCGCCATGACCGGGAGCATCACGAGCAGGTCGAAGTTGCCCTGGGCGCCCGCGAAGGCGATGGCGGCGTCGTTGCCGATGACCTGCGCAGCGACCATGACGGTCGCCTCGGGGACGACCGGGTTGACCTTGCCGGGCATGATCGACGAGCCCGGCTGCAGGTCGGGCAGGGCGAGCTCGCCCAGGCCGGTCCGGGGCCCGGAGCCCATCCACCGCAGGTCGTTGGCGATCTTGGTGAGGGACACCGCGATCGTCCGCAGCGCCCCCGAGGTCTCCACGAGGGAGTCCTGAGCGGCCTGGGCCTCGAAGTGGTTCCGGGCCTCCACGAGCGGCAGGCCGGTGTTCTCGGCGATGAGCTCGATGACGCGCGCGGAGAAGCCGGGCGGGGTGTTGATGCCGGTGCCGACGGCGGTGCCGCCGAGGGGGAGCTCGGCGAGGCGCGGCAGGGTCGCCTCGACCCGGGCGATGCCGTACCGGATCTGCGTGGCGTAGCCGGAGAACTCCTGGCCGAGCGTGATCGGCGTGGCGTCCATGAGGTGCGTGCGCCCGGACTTCACGACGTCGGCGAACTCCTCGGCCTTGCGCTCGAGGGACGCCGCGAGGACCTCCAGCCCCGGCAGCAGCTCCTCGGTCACCGCCTGCATGGCGGCGATGTGGATGGAGGAGGGGAAGACGTCGTTGGAGGACTGGGAGGCGTTGACGTGGTCGTTGGGGTGGACGGGCCGGCCCAGGATGGTGCCGGCGAGGTTGGCGACCACCTCGTTGGTGTTCATGTTCGACGACGTCCCGGAGCCGGTCTGGAAGACGTCGATCGGGAAGTGGCGGTCGTGCATGCCGGCGATGACCTCGTCGGCGGCCGTGGCGACGGCCCGGGCGACGTCCTCGGGCAGGACCCCCAGCTCGGCGTTGGCCAGCGCGGCGGCGCGCTTGACCTGCCCGAGCGCGGCGATGTGGTGCGCGGACAGCCCGCGCCCGGAGATGGGGAAGTTCTCGACCGCGCGCTGGGTCTGGGCGGAGTAGAGCGCGTCCCGCGGGACCTTCACCTCCCCCATCGTGTCGTGCTCGATGCGGAAGTCGTGGTCGCTGTGCGTCACTGCTGCTCCATCCCTGGTTCGCGACGGCGCGCCCGCGCGCCGTTGTCGCTGCCATCCTGGCCCATCGGCCGCGCCCGGTTCCACCTCGTGCGCGCGCCCGTGCGCTCGTGCGCCGGAGCGCCCCGTGGGGTCAGCCGCTGTACGGGGACACGACGACCTCGACCCGCTGGAACTCCTTGATGTCGGAGTACCCGGTGGTCGCCATCGTCCGGCGCAGCGCGCCGATGAGGTTGACCGTCCCGTCCGCCTGCGTCGAGGGACCGTGGAGGATCTCCGCGAGGGAGCCCACCGTGCCCACGTGCACCCGCTCGCCGCGGGGCAGGACGGGGTGGTGCGCCTCGGAACCCCAGTGCCACCCGCGCCCGGGCGCCTCGCTCGCGCGCGCCAGGGCGGCGCCGAGCATGACGGCGTCCGCACCGCAGGCGATGGCCTTGACGAGGTCCCCGGAACGGCCCACGCTGCCGTCGGCGATGACGTGGACGTAGCGGCCCCCCGACTCGTCGAGGTAGTCCCGCCGGGCGGCGGCCACGTCGGCCACCGCCGTCGCCATGGGGACGTGGATGCCCAGCGAGCGGCGCGTGGTGTGCGCCGCCCCGCCGCCGAAGCCGACGAGGACCCCTGCGGCGCCGGTGCGCATGAGGTGCAGGGCCGCGGTGTAGGTGGCCGCTCCGCCGACGACGACGGGGACGTCCAGCTCGTAGATGAACCGCTTGAGGTTCAGCGGCTCGGCGCGGGAGGAGACGTGCTCGGCAGAGACGGTCGTGCCGCGGATGACGAAGAGGTCGACGCCCGCCTCGACGACGGTGCGCCAGTGCTCCTGGGTGCGCTGCGGTGACAGGGACCCCGCCACGGTGACCCCGCCGGCGCGGACCTGCTTGAGGCGGGCCGTGATGAGCTCGGGCTTGACCGGCTCGGCGTAGAGCTCCTGCATCCGCAGCACCGAGCGCTCCTCGGAGAGCTCGGCGATCTCGGCGAGGATGGGCTCGGGGTCCTCGTACCGGGTCCACAGGCCCTCGAGGTCCAGGACGCCGATGCCGCCGAGCCGGCCGAGCTCGATCGCGGTGGCCGGGCTCATGACCGAGTCCATCGGCGCGGCCAGGACGGGCAGGTCCACGTGGTACGCGTCGATCTGCCAGCTCACCGAGACGTCCTCCGGGTCGCGGGTGCGCCGCGAGGGGACGACGGCGACGTCGTCGAAGCTGTACGCGCGTCGTGCGCGCTTGGCCCGGCCGATCTCGATCTCGTTGCTCACGCCCCGAGGCTACCGCTGCGGCGCGCGCTCACCACGTGGCGTCCGAGGGCGGGACGGCGAGGCCGCGGGCGGCGTCGTACCCGAAGGCCACCTCACGGGAGGTGTCCCACGCGAGCGTCCAGCCGAGCTCGGCGAAGAGGTGGTCGAGGAGGTTGCCGGTGAAGCCCCACACCCAGCCGCTCCTCGTGCGGAATCCGGCGCTGCGGAAGACGGGGCCCGCGGGGGCGGCGATCCGCACCGTCGCCCGGGCTGCCGGGTCGAGGAGGTCACCGACCGGCACCCGCAGGGTGTGCAGCACCTCCCCCGGCTCGACGACGGAGACGACGTCGGGGTGCTCCGTCCAGCCCAGCACCGGGGTGACGGCGTACCGGCTCACCGGGACCAGGACCGGCGGCAGCGGACCGAGGACCTCGACGCGCTCCGGGTCCAGGCCGGTCTCCTCCTGGGTCTCGCGCAGAGCGGCCCCCACCTCGCCCGCGTCGTCCGGCTCCACCCGTCCACCGGGCAGGGCGATCTGGCCGGGGTGGTGGCGCAGGTGGTCGGCGCGGCGGACGAGGAAGACCTCGGTGCCGGCCGCGGTCGGGGTGAACAGGGCCAGGACGGCAGCGGCCCGGTAGCCGGCGGCGGTCGCGGCGTCGTAGGTGTGGAGGCCGCCCAGGGGCGTCATGGTCCCGGCACGCCCGCGCTCGGCCAGCGCCGTCAGGTCCGCCCGGGCGCGCCCGGGCGGGGCGCCGGCTGCGGGGTGGCTGTCCACCGGCCCAGCCTAGGTCCGGCCCGTCCCCGCACGGTTACCCGGGCGTGGGTGGTCGGTGCCAGGGTGGGGGCAGTGAAGGAGACCACCATGACCAGCTGGCCGCACGGGCCGTTCCTCGGGTTCGACACCGAGACCACCGGCGTCGACGTCGATCACGACCGGATCGTCACGGCCGCCCTGGTGCGCCGCGACGCCACGGGGACGTCCGTGCGCACCTGGATCATCGACCCCGGCGTGGAGATCCCGGCGCCGGCCGCCGCCATCCACGGCGTGAGCACGCGGCGGGCCCGGGCCGAGGGCGCCCCGCCGGCCCGAGCGCTGGAGGAGATCGCCGAGGAGATTGCCCGTGCCCAGCGCGAGGGTGTGCCGATCGTCGCCTACAACGCGGCGTTCGACCTCGCCCTCCTCGAGCGGGAGCTGCACCGCCACGGCCTGGTCCCGCTCGCCGAGCGGCTGGGCCACGACTGCATGCCGGTCATCGACCCCTTGGTCCTGGACCGCGCGCTCGACCCCGGGCGGCAGGGTCGGCGGACCCTGGGCGACCTGTGCCTGCACTACGCGGTGGCCGACGGGGCCGACCTGCACACTGCCGAGGTCGACGTCGTCGCGACCCTCGACGTCCTCGGGCGCATCGCCGCCCGGTACCCCGACGTCGCGGGCCGCACGCTCGCCGAGCTGCACGACTGGCAGGTGGTGCACCACCGCAGCTGGGCCGAGGGCGTTCGGGCGGCGAGGGCGGAGCGTGGTGCCAGCGGTCCCGGACCCGACACCGGCTGGCCGATGCCGGTGGGGCCGACGACCCGGTGCCGTCGCGGGGTCCGCGGGTGGCTCCGGCGCCACGGGTGGCGGTCGGGCTGGTTCCGGCGGCGCGGGCGGCTCACGTGGCGCGCCTAGCTCCGCCGGCCGGGGCGGCCGCGGCGCCGGTGACCCCGCCGGGCTCAGCGCCCGCCGGCGTAGTTCGGGGCCTCCACGGTCATCTGGATGTCGTGGGGGTGGGACTCCTTCAGACCCGCCGAGGTGATCCGCACGAACCGTCCTCGCTGCTGCAGCTCGGGGATCGTGCGCGCGCCGACGTAGAACATGGACTGGTGCAGCCCGCCGGTGAGCTGGTACGCCACGGCGGACAGCGGGCCGCGGTAGGGCACACGACCCTCGACGCCCTCCGGGACGATCTTGTCGTCGGTGTCGACGTCGGCCTGGAAGTAGCGGTCCTTGGAGTACGAGACGCGTCCCCGCGAGGCCATCGCCCCGAGGGAGCCCATCCCGCGGTAGTGCTTGTACTGCTTGCCGTTGACGAAGATGAGCTCGCCGGGCGACTCCTCGCACCCGGCGAGCAGCGAGCCGAGCATGACCGTGTCCGCCCCGGCGACGAGCGCCTTGGCGATGTCGCCGGAGTACTGCAGGCCGCCGTCGGCGATGACCGGCACGCCGGCCGGCTTGGCCGCCTGGGCGGCGAGGTGGACGGCCGTGACCTGCGGGACCCCGACGCCGGCGACGACCCGGGTGGTGCAGATCGACCCGGGGCCCACGCCGACCTTGACGGCGTCGACGCCGGCGTCCACGAGTGCCTGCGCCCCCTCGCGGGTGGCGACGTTGCCGCCGATGATCTGCAGCGACGCGAAGGCCTTGTCCTTCTTCATCCGCGCGATCATCTCCAGCAGGAGCCTCGCCTCGCCGTTGGCGGTGTCGGCGACGAGGACGTCGGCCCCGGCCTCGGCCAGGGCCGCGGCCCGGTCCCACGCGTCGCCCCAGTAGCCGATGGCGGCACCGACCATGAGCCGGCCGTCGTCGTCCTTCGTGGCGCGCGGGTACTGCTCGGACTTGACGAAGTCCTTGACCGTGATGAGCCCGCGCAGGCGCCCGGCGTCGTCGACGAGGGGGAGCTTCTCGATCTTGTGCTTCGCCAGCAGCGCGGCGGCGTCTGCCGACGCGATGCCGACCGGGGCGGTCACCAGCGGCATGGGGGTCATCGCGGAGCGGACGGCCCGGGTGGCGAAGTCCGCCGGCGGGATGAACCGCAGGTCGCGGTTGGTGATGATGCCCAGCAGCACGCCCTCGTGGTCGACCACCGGCAGCCCGGAGACGCGGTAGCGCCCGCAGAGGGCGTCGAGCTCGGCCAGGGTGGCGTCCGGCCCGATGGTCACGGGGTCGCTCACCATGCCCGACTCGGAGCGCTTGACCACGCGCACCTGCTGGGCCTGCTCCTCGATGGAGAGGTTGCGGTGCAGGATGCCCAGACCGCCCTGCCGGGCCATCGCGATGGCCATCCGGGCCTCGGTGACGGTGTCCATCGCCGCGGACACGAGCGGGACCCGCAGCGTGATCCCGCGGGTCAGCCGGCTCGAGGTGTCGACCTCGGAGGGGATGACGTCGGTCGCCCCGGGCAGGAGGAGGACGTCGTCGTAGGTCAGCCCCACGAGGCCGAACGGGTCTGCGGGTGCGGTCGTCTCGCTCACCCCGTGATAGTACGTGCGCACGGCGCGGGCCCGCCGTGGCGTCCCGCTCCTCGGGGGAACCGGCTGCTCAGTCGCTCGAGGGAACCGGCCGGCTCAGTCCTCGAGGATCCCGGCGATCTCCTCGACCGCTGCGGTGGGGGTGCGCACGCGCCGCACGCGGGGCAGCCAGACGTCGGGCGGGTGCTCGCCGAGGAGGAACACCTCGATGTCCCCGCGCTCGGCCACCGCACGGACGAGCTCCTCGGCCCCCGGCGGGTGGCCGAGGACGGCGAGGACCCGCGCGCCGCGGCTGTCCAGGGCGGCGAGGAGGTCGTCGGCGCCGCCGGCGTTCTCGGCGCGCAGCACCCGCGCGCTCACGCCTCGCTCGGCCAGGGCGCCGCCGATGACGTGGGCGCGCAGCCGGTGGTCGTGCCCGGCGCAGAGCAGGACGGTGCGCCGCGGCTCGGCACCGGTCCGGGCGTGGTGGCCGCGCTCGGCCTGCGCGGTGACGTCGCGCACCGCGGTGAGGACCGCGGCCTGGACCATCTCCTCGGGGTCGACGCCGGGACGGTCCGAGCGGTCGCGCTTGCCGAGCATCGACAGGGCGGGCCGGGCCAGCGCCGTCCACGCGCGCACGATGCCCTTCTCACGGACCTCCTGGGCGAGCATGCGCTGCACGCGCGGCTGGTCGGGCTCCATCGCGGCGGCGGCCAGGGAGAGCGGGTCCACGAGCAGCGGCTCGTGCGGCACGGACGGACCCGGCGCGCCGTCGAGGGACGGGGCCTGCTGGAGGTCCTCGGGGTCGGCGCTCATCGCCGCGCGGGCGGCGTCGGCCGGGGCGACGCCCTGGAGGGTGAAGTGGCGCATCCGCTCGAGCCGGGCCACGTCGTCGGGCGAGTAGCGCCGGTGCGCGCCGGCCTCGTGCGCCGTGGGGCCGAGGCCGTAGCGCCGGTCCCAGGTGCGCAGGGTGGACGCCGCCACGCCCAGGCGGGCCGCCACCGCAGCCACGGTCAGGGGGACGCCCTCCTGGGCCTGGATGGCGCTGTCGTCTCGGCCGTCGCCGGCGTCGGGGGTCGCCGTCATCGCCTCGGCTCCACCCTCTGCCACATGGTCATGAAGCGATCTTGACGCGATCCATGCCCGCGTGCCACTCGGCCCGGCCGCACCGCCGACGAAACGTTTCGTGAATCAGTTCCGAAAGGGGCTTGAACAAGTTGCGCATCGGTTGGTAGGTTGAGCGCGGCAACATCGATTCGCCGAGTGGTCGGCGTGACGGAAGGACGAACGACATGGCTGAGCTGTCAAGGCTTCCCGGCCCGGTGATGGACCTCTGGGAGTGGCAGTACGAGGGCGCGTGCCGCGATGCCGACCCGGACCTGTTCTTCCACCCGGAGGGTGAGCGTGGGGGCACCCGCCGTCGGCGCGACGAGGCAGCGAAGGCCGTCTGCGCCACCTGCCCGGTGATCAACGAGTGCCGGGAGCACGCGCTCAAGGTCCGTGAGCCGTACGGCGTCTGGGGCGGCCTCAGCGAGGACGACCGCCTGTCCATCCTCTCCGGCACCACCGAGCGCCGCGCCTCCTGACCGCTGCGGGCGGCCGGGGCCTGCAGGGGAGCCCCGGCAGCTCGGCGCCGACACACCGCAAGCCCGGCGCGTGACCACTCGACCAGCACGCCGAGGCCCCGGTCTCCTTCGGGAGGCCGGGGCCTCGTCGCACTGTCAGGCGCTTCGTCGCGCTGTCAGGCGCGGGTCACGTCTCGTCCACCGTGACCGCGCTCGACCCGGCCCTGGTGACCACTGGAGGTGACGAGGCCCCGGTCTGCTCCAAGAGACGAGGCCCCGGTCTGCCCCACAATGACGAAGCCCCGGTCTCCACCAGGAGGCCGGGGCTTCGTCGCGCTGTCAGGCGCGGGTCACTTCTCGACGATCGCGAGGATGTCGCGCGCGGAGAGGATGAGGTAGTCCTCGCCGGCGTACTTCACCTCGGTGCCGCCGTACTTGCTGTAGATGACGACGTCGCCGACGGCGACGTCGAGCGGGACGCGGTTGCCGTTGTCGTCGACACGGCCCGGACCGACAGCCAGGACGGTGCCCTCCTGGGGCTTCTCCTTGGCGGTGTCCGGGATGACCAGACCGGACGCGGTGGTCTGCTCGGCCTCGAGGGTCTGGACGACGATACGGTCCTCGAGCGGCTTGATGGAGACCGACACTGCGGACCTCCCCTTCGCATGTGATGGGACGGATCAGGGATGACGCCACCATCACCGTGGACGCCCGCCGTCGCGGGGGTCGGGCGCGTCAGGTTCCGGAGGCGCTGCCGCGGCCAGCGGCCGCGTCTGGTGCCAATCTAGGCGTGAGTTAGCACTCGGTCAAGGTGAGTGCCAACGTGTCCCCACCGGCCGGTCGGTGGCACGATCGACGGGTGGACCCCTCCGCCGTCGCCGCGCTCCTCAGCCCCGAGGGCCGGGCCCTCCTGGAGGGTCTGCCTCCTTACGCCGAGGCGGACGCGCTGCGTCTGGGCACGGCCCTGCGAGCGCGGGGGACGGACCCCGCCCTCGTGGCAGCGGCCCTGACCCAGGCCCGGCTGCGCCAGCGCGCCCGGGCGAAGTTCGGCGACGCCGCGGCGACGATGTACCTCACCCCGGCCGGCCTGGAGCAGGCCACCCGCCGGGAGGTGGCGGCGCACCACGCCCGGCGCTACGCCGCTGCGGGCGCCGGCATGGTCGCGGACCTCGGCTGCGGCCTGGGCGGGGACGCCATGGCCCTCGCCACCGCGGGCGTCCGCGTCCTGGCCGTCGAGGCCGACGCGGCGACGGCGGCCCTGGCCGCCGCCAACCTCGCTCGCTTCCCCGGGGTGGAGGCCCGCCACGGCGACGCCCTCGCGGTCTCCCTCGACGGGGTCGACGCCGTCTTCGCCGACCCGGCCCGCCGCACCGGCGGCGGCCGGCGCGTCTTCGACCCGGCGGCGTACTCCCCGCCGCTGGGGGCTCTGCTGGACCTGCGGACCCGGGTGCCGGACCTCGGCCTCAAGGTCGCGCCCGGCATCCCCCACGCCGCCCTGCCCGCCGACGCGCACGCGCAGTGGGTCAGCGTCGACGGTGACGTCGTCGAGGCGGGCCTGTGGTTCGCCGGCCTCGCCCCCGAGGGCCCGGGCCGCTCGGCCCTCGTCCTGGGGCCGCGCGGCGCGGCCGTGCTCGCCGAGCCCGCCCCCGTCCCGGCGGACGCACCGGTGCGCGCCGGGCAGGTACGCCCGCTGGCGGCGTTCCTCCACGAGCCCGACGGCGCGGTCATCCGCGCGGGTCTCGTGGCCCGGCTGGCCGAGGACCTCGGCGCCGGACTGGTGAACGAGGACATCGCCTACCTCACCGGCGACGCCCCGGCCGCGAGCCCGTTCGCCACCTCCTACCGGGTGCTCGACCTGTTCGACTTCGGTCTCAAGCGGCTGCGCGAGTACCTCCGGACCCGGGACGTGGGCGCCCTGACCATCAAGAAGCGGGGCACCGCCGTCGAGCCGGAGCAGCTCCGCCGGCGGCTGGGACTCGCCGGGCGGGCGAGCGCGACGGTGGTCCTGACCCGCCTCGCCGGACGCCAGGTCGTGATCGTCGTCGAGCCGGTGTGACAGCGCCCGGGCCGGCCGAGGCCACGGCGCGCCGCACGCGCGAGGGCGCGCCGCGGAGCACTCCGCGGCGCGCCCGGGCGGATCAGCCGGAGATGACCACCTTGAGCGCCTTCGTCTCGGCGGCGCGGCCGAAGGTGTCGTAGGCCTCGAGCATCTGGTCGAAGGTGAAGCGGTGGGTCGCGAACTTCTCGGCCGGCAGCTTCTTCTGGGCGACGAGCTTGAGGAGCATCGACGTCGTCGACGTGCTCACCAGGCCCATGGTGATCGCGATGTCCTGGATCCACAGGTCCTGCAGCGGGAGCTCGACGGCCTTGCCGTGGACGCCGACGTTGGCGACCGAGCCACCGGACCGGACGAGCTTGAGGCACGTGTCGAAGGTCGCCGGGATGCCGACGGCCTCGATCGCGACGTCGACACCGAGGCCGTCCGTCATGGCCTTGACCGTCTCGACGAAGTCCGGCGACCCGCTGTTGACGCCGTCGGTGGCGCCGAAGGCCTTGGCCATCTCGAGCCGGTTGTCGTCGAGGTCGATGGCGATGACGCGCGCCGCACCGTAGAGGCCCGCGGTCATGATCGCGGCCAGACCGACCGGCCCGGCACCCACGACGGCGACGACGTCGCCCGGCTCCACCTTGCCGTACCGGACGCCGATCTCGAACCCGGTGGGCAGGATGTCGGAGAGCATGACGGCGGCGTCGTCGGAGACGCCCTCGGGCACCTTGTACAGGGAGTTGTCGGCGAAGGGCACGCGGACGTACTCCGCCTGGGTGCCGTCGATGAGGTGGCCGAAGATCCAGCCGATCCCGCTCGCCCCCTCGTCCGCGAGGCAGTGCGCGTACAGGCCCTGGTGGCAGTACGAGCAGGAGCCGCACGCGCTGATGCACGAGATGATGACCCGGTCGCCGACCTTGAGGGTGGTCACCGCGGCGCCGACCTCGGTGATCGTGCCGACACCCTCGTGGCCGAGGATGCGTCCGTCGGTGACGGCGGGGACGTCGCCCTTGAGGATGTGCAGGTCGGTCCCGCAGATGGTGGTGGTCTCCACCTTCACGACGACGTCGGTGGGGTCGATGATCGTGGGGTCCGGGACGTCCTCCCAGGCCTTGTTGCCGGGTCCGTGGTAGACGAGTGCCTTCATGGTTCCTCCGAGCCGGTGCCCTGCAGCATCGGTCGGTGCTGTGACACAGGACACGCTCGTCCCAGCGTCCTCGTCCCGCTATGTCCGGGAACGGGCCCTTGGTCCCGAGCACGGTCCGGCCGCCGGCGCTCGCGGGCCACCCGCCCCGGGCGTGCGTCGCGGCCGGGCGCCACGCACGGCACACTGGCCCCGTGGACCTGCCCTTCGCCCCCTCGCGGCGCTCGACGGTCGGTCTGGAGTGGGAGCTCCAGCTCGTCGACGCCGACTCGGGCGACCTGCGCCAGGCCGCCACCGCCGTCCTCGACGGCGTCGCCCTCCCCGACGGCCGCGGTCACCCCAACGTCCACCCCGAGCTGCTGCTCAACACCGTCGAGGTCGTCTCCGGCGTCAGCGAGAGCGTGGGCCAGGCGGGCGCCGACCTCGCGCGCGCGGTGACGGACCTGCGCGCGGTGACCGACCCGCTGCGCATCGAGCTGGTCGGCGCCGGCACGCACCCGTTCGCGCGGCCGGCCTTCCAGAAGGTCACCAACAAGGACCGCTACGCCACCCTCATGGACCGGACCCGCTGGTGGGGCCGGCAGATGCTGCTCTACGGCGTGCACGTCCACGTCGGCATCGAGGACCGCGCCAAGGTGCTGCCGATCATCGGCGCGCTGCTCACCCGGTTCGCCCACCTCCAGGCGCTCGCCTCGTCCTCGCCCTTCTGGGCCGGTGAGGACACCGGCTACGCCTCGAACCGGGCGATGATGTTCCAGCAGCTGCCGACGGCCGGCATCCCCTACCAGTTCGGGCGCTGGGCGGATCTCGAGCACTTCGTCGGGGACATGACCCGCACGGGCGTGATCGACTCCTTCGACGAGCTGCGCTGGGACATCCGTCCGTCGCCGCGGCTGGGCACGATCGAGGTGCGGGTCTGCGACGCCTCACCCACCCTGCGCGAGACGGTGGCGCTCTCCGCGCTGACCCACTGCCTGGTCGAGCACTACTCGACGATGCTCGACCGCGGGCTGGAGCTGCCCACCGTCCCACGGTGGTTCGCGGTGGAGAACAAGTGGCGCGCCGCCCGGTACGGGATGGAGGCCATCCTCATCCTCGACGACGCGGGCGAGGAGGAGCTGGTCGGCGAGACGGTCAGCCGCATGCTCACCGAGCTCGCGCCCGTCGCCGAGCGCCTCGGCTGCGTCGAGGAGCTCGCGGACGTCGCCGCGATCGTCGACGGCGGCGCCTCGTACCAGCGCCAGCTCGCCGTCGCGGGACGGTCCGGTCTCGACGGGGTCGTGGAGTCCCTGGTTCGGGAGATGCGCGCGGGCCACCCGCTCTGACCCCGCGCGCGACCATCGCGGACGGGTCGCGGCTCGCGTGCGGAACGCCAACCCGTCGGCGCGCCGGGCTCGGCGCTCCTCCGCATCGACCAGTACTTGTCATCACCTAGTAGCGGGCGATACCGTCTCGGTGTGGCCCCCGCTCCCCCGCGCGACCCCCAGCTGCTCAAGGGTGTCCTGCCGATGCTCGTCCTGGCGGTCCTGCGCCAGCGCGACTCCTACGGCTACGACCTCGTCGTGCGCCTGCAGGAGACGGGGCTGACCGACATCTCCGCCGGGTCGGTCTACCCGGTGCTCGCACGTCTGGAACGCGAGGGCCACCTGCGCTCCTACCTCGTGCCGTCCGCGTCCGGGCCCGCCCGCAAGTACTACGCGCCCACCCCGGCCGGCCTGACCCACCTGGCCGAGCAGCGCCGTGCCTGGCAGCAGCTTGGCAACGTCGTCCGCATGGCCCTGACCCCGCCGCCACGAACCGAGGAGTCCCCATGACCAGACTCGCCGACACCGCCCGCCGTGAGGCCTACCTCGCCGGCCTGGCCCTGTGGATGGACGAGCACCCGGGTCACGAGCGACGGGCGGTGCGGGCCCAGCTGCGCACCCACCTCGACGAGGCCGCCGCCCACTCCTCGATGCGCGAGGCCGTGGCCTCGCTCGGCAGTGCCCGGGCCCTCGCCCAGGAGTACACCGCCGCACTGCCCCCGGGCCGGGTCCGGTGGGCCCTCGGCCTGAGCTGGGCGACCGGCTGGCTCCTCCTGTGCCTCGTCGCGCTGGCCGTCTTCGCCGCCGCGCTGGCCCAGGTCGCGCCCGACCTGCCCGGCGGCGCGAGCGCCCGGCTGCTGTGGGCGGAGGTCACGGTCGTCCGCTCCGCGGACGCGGCCTCCCTCGAGGTGACGAGCACGGTCCCGTGGAGCCTCGTCGTGGCGGCCGTGCTCTTCGTGACGACGTCGCGGCTGTGGCGGGTCCTGCCCGGACGGCGCCGGGAACCGGTGGGGGCCTGACCGGTCGGCACCTGACGGGACGGCGCCTGACGGGACCGCGCCGGGACCGGTCGACGCCTGACGGGACGGTGGCTGACGGGAGGCGGCGGCACCGGTGGGGACCCCCAGGCCCCGAGGGCCTCAGACCCGGATGGTCTCCAGCGGCATGCCCGAGTCGGTGGGCAGCTCCAGCGACGACGGCGCGGCCCCGGCCCGCACGAGCGCCGCGCCGAGCGCCGCGATCATCGCCCCGTTGTCGGTGCAGTACCGGATGGGCGGGATCCGCAGGGTGATGCCGCGCTCGGCCGCCCGTTCGGCCGCGAGCTCGCGCAGGCGCGAGTTGGCCGAGAAGCCGCCGCCGATGACGAGGGTGTCGATCCCGTCCATCGCGCACGCGTCGAGCGCCTTGCGGGTGAGGACGTCGGCCACCGCCTCCGAGAAGCCCGCGGCGACGTCGGCCGCGGGCACCTCCTCGCCGCGGTCCTGGCACCCCTCGACGTACCGGGCCACGGCCGTCTTGAGGCCGGAGAAGGAGAAGTCGTAGGCGTGGCGCACCTTGTCCTTGCCGGCCGAGAGCCCCCGTGGGAACCGGATCGCCTGCGGGTCGCCGGTGCGGGCGAGCCGGTCGACGTGCGGACCGCCCGGGTAGGGCAGGCCCAGGAGGCGGCCCACCTTGTCGAAGGCCTCCCCCGCCGCGTCGTCGAGGGTCTGGCCGAGCTCGACGACGTCGGTGGCGATGTCCCCCACCCGCAGCAGCGACGTGTGCCCGCCGGAGACCACGAGCGCGATGAAACGGTCCGGGAAGGGGCCGTGCACGAGCTCGTCGACGGCGGCGTGACCGATGACGTGGTTGACGCCGTACAGCGGCTTGCCGGTGGCCAGCGCGAGGGCCTTCGCGCCGGCCGAGCCGACCGTGAGCGATCCCACGAGGCCGGGACCGGCGGTCACGGCGATCGCGTCGACGTCGCTCAGCTCGAGCGAGGCCGCCTCGAGCGCGGCGTCGATGGTGGGGAGGAACGCCTCGAGGTGGGCCCGCGAGGCCACCTCCGGGACGATGCCGCCGAACCGGGCGTGCTCGTCCATGGACGAGGCGGTGACGTCGGCGAGGAGCTCGCGCCCGCGCACGAGGGCCACGCCGGTCTCGTCGCAGGAGGTCTCGATGCCGAGGACGATGGGGTCGCTCACCGCCCCAGGATAAGCCAGGGGCGACCACCCCCCGGGGTGGGCGTCCCCGGCCCCGCCGGCGGGCTCAGCGGCCGGCGCGCATCGCCAGCCCGAGGTCGGCGTTGAGCGTGCCGATGACGTCGAGCGGGATCTCCTTGGGGCACACCGCGGCGCACTCGCCGATGTTCGTGCACCCGCCGAAGCCCTCGGCGTCGTGCTGGTGGAGCATGTCGACCACGCGGGCCTCGCGCTCGGGCTGGCCCTGGGGCAGCAGCCCCAGGTGGGTGACCTTCGCCGCGGTGAAGAGCATCGCCGAGGCGTTCGGGCACGCCGCCACGCAGGCGCCGCACCCGATGCAGGCGGCCGCCTCGAAGGCACGGTCGGCGGCGGCCTTGGGCACCGGGACCGCGTGGGCGTCCGGCGCCGCGCCGGTGTTGACCGAGATGTACCCGCCGGCCTGGATGATCCGGTCGAAGGCGGTGCGGTCCACGACGAGGTCCTTGATCACCGGGAACGCGCTGGCGCGCCACGGCTCCAGGGTGATGGAGTCGCCGTCCTTGAACGAGCGCATGTGGAGCTGGCACGTGGTCGTCCGCTCGGGGCCGTGGGCGACGCCGTTGATGACGATGCCGCACATGCCGCAGATGCCCTCGCGGCAGTCGGAGTCGAACGCCACGGGGTCCTCGCCGCGCTGGGTGAGCTCCTCGTTGAGGACGTCGAGCATCTCGAGGAAGGACATGTCCTCGGAGATCCCCACGAGCTCGTAGGCGACCAGACGGGGCTCGGCGGCCGCGGACGCCTGGCGCATGACGTTGAGGGTGATCTTCACTTGTAGCTCCGCTGCTTCATCTCGACGTACTCGTAGTTGAGGTCTTCCTTGTGCAGGACCGGGACGCCGTCGCCGCCCCACTCCCACGCCGCGACGTAGGCGAACTGCTCGTCGTCACGCAGCGCCTCGCCGTCGGGGGTCTGCGACTCCGCCCGGAAGTGCCCGCCGCAGGACTCGCGCCGGTGGAGGGCGTCGATGCACATGAGCTCGCCGAGGTCGATGAAGTCGGCCACGCGGTTGGCCCGCTCGAGCGCCTGGTTGAGCTCCTCGTTGGTACCCAGCACACGCACGTCGCGCCAGAACTCCTCACGCAGCTCACGGATGCGCCCGATGGCCAGGCGCAGGCCCTCCTCGGTGCGCTCCATCCCGCAGTACTCCCACATGATGTGGCCGAGCTCCTTGTGGAAGGAGTCGACCGACCGCATGCCACGGGCGCCGAGGAGGCGCGCGATGCGCGACCGGACGGACTCGACGGCCTCGACGACGGCGGGGTGGTCGGCGGGGACCTTCTCGAAGGGGCCGTCCGCGAGGTAGTCGTTGATGGTGTTCGGCAGGACGAAGTACCCGTCCGAGAGGCCCTGCATGAGCGCGGAGGCGCCCAGCCGGTTGGCGCCGTGGTCGGAGAAGTTCGCCTCGCCGGCGACGAAGAGCCCCGGGACGGAGGACTGGAGGTCGTAGTCCACCCACAGCCCGCCCATCGTGTAGTGCACGGCCGGGTAGATGCGCATCGGGACCTCGTAGGGGTCCTCGCCCGTGATGCGCTGGTACATGTCGAAGAGGTTGCCGTACTTCGCCGCGACGGACGCCTTGCCCAGGCGGCTGATCGCGTCGGCGAAGTCGAGGTAGACCCCGCGCCGGACGCCGCCCACCTCCGGCCCCACCCCACGTCCCTCGTCGCAGACGTACTTGGCGGCCCGGGAGGCGATGTCGCGGGGCACGAGGTTGCCGAAGGCGGGGTAGATCCGCTCGAGGTAGTAGTCCCGCTCGGCCTCGGGGATCTCCCGGGGGTCGCGGGTGTCGTCCGGCGCCTTGGGCACCCAGATGCGTCCGTCGTTGCGCAGCGACTCGCTCATGAGGGTGAGCTTGGACTGGTAGTCGCCCGAGACCGGGATGCACGTGGGGTGGATCTGGGTGTAGCAGGGGTTGGCGAAGTGGGCGCCCTTGCGGTGCGCGCGCCAGCTCGCGGTGACGTTGGAGCCCATCGCGTTGGTGGAGAGGTAGAAGACGTTGCCGTAGCCGCCGGTGGCCAGGACGACGACGTCGGCGAGGTGGGTCTCGATCTCGCCGGTGACCATGTCCCGGACGATGATGCCGCGGGCGCGCCCGTCGACGACGACGAGCTCGAGCATCTCGTGCCGGGAGAACGTGGTCACGGTGCCGGCCGCCACCTGGCGCTCGAGGGCCTGGTAGGCGCCGATGAGCAGCTGCTGGCCGGTCTGCCCGCGCGCGTAGAAGGTGCGGGAGACCTGCACGCCGCCGAACGATCGGTTGTCCAGCAGCCCGCCGTACTCGCGGGCGAACGGCACGCCCTGGGCCACGGCCTGGTCGATGATGCTCGCGCTGACCTCGGCGAGGCGGTACACGTTGGACTCCCGCGCCCGGAAGTCCCCGCCCTTGACCGTGTCGTAGAACAGCCGGTAGACGGAGTCGTTGTCGTTCTTGTAGTTCTTCGCGGCGTTGATGCCGCCCTGCGCGGCGATGGAGTGCGCGCGCCGCGGCGAGTCCTGGTAGAAGAACGAGCTGACCTGGTAGCCGGCCTCGCCGAGCGTGGCGGCGGCGGACGCCCCGGCCAGACCCGTGCCGACGATGATCACGTGGAGCTTGCGGCGGTTCGCGGGGTTGACCAGGCGGGCGGAGAACTTGCGCTTGGACCACCGCTCGGCGAGCGGGCCGGCGGGCTCCTTGCTGTCGACCAGCGCCTCGCCCTCGCTGTACAGGCCGGCGACGAGCGTGTCAGTCGTTGTCATCTTCTCGTTCCTCAGTTGACGAAGTCGAGCAGGACGGCGGTCGGGGGGGCCATGAACCCGACCAGCAGCGCCGCGGCGACGAGATAGGCGGTGGCGTTGATCGCGCCCTGACGACGGCGGTTCGAGGCGCCGAGGGTCTGCAGCGCGCTCCACACCCCGTGCCGCACGTGCATGGTCAGCATGACGATCGCGACGAGGTAGACGAGGTAGAGCCACCAGTGCTCGAAGGCGGCGACGAACCGCTCGTACGGGCTGTCGAAGGTGCCACCGACGTTGATGGTCAGCGTCGTGAACTGCAGGAGGTGGAAGACGACGAACGCGAGCAGGATCAGCCCGCCCCACCGCACCGTGCGCGCCGAGTACGTCTGGGCGAGGCGCTTGTGCATGACGTAACGGTCCCGGCGGGCCTCGCGCGCCCGGCGCCACAGCGTCACGGCGGCGACGACGTGCACCGCGAGCGCCACGAGCAGCCCGATGCGCTGGATCCACAGGAAGCCCATGTGCGGCAGGTACGGGTAGAGCAGGTCCCGCAGCGACTCGGCGTAGGCGTCGAACGCCTCCTGGCCCGAGAACATCTTGAGGTTGCCGTACATGTGGAGCAGGACGAACAGGACGAAGACGATTCCCGAGACCGCCATCGCCCACTTCAGGGCGACGGTGGTGCCGTTGGCGCGTCGCGGCTTCGTCGGCGCAGTGGCAGTGACCATGGTCCTGCATCGTAGCGAGTTCTCGGTCACATCCGGGACCACGGCCAGCGCGTGAGCGTACGCCTGTGCGCATGACGGACGGATCTGACCGGAAACCTCCGGGCGGCCGCGATGGAGGCGCCCGTCAGCGCACGGCGGTGTGCCTGCTGGTCACTTCCGGCCGGGTCTCAGCCGCCGGTGACGACCTCGCGCCCGGGGTCCGACGACCACTGGGAGAACGAGCCCGGGTAGAGCGTCGCGGGCACACCGAGGCTCGCCAGGGCGGCGATCTCGTGGGCTGCGGTCACTCCCGAGCCGCAGTACACGGCCACCGCGACGCCGGTCGCGTCGGTGGCGTCGGTGGCACCCACCGCCCCGAGGGCGTCGAAGCGGGCCCGGAGGTCCGCCGCGGGGAGGAAGGTGCCGGCGGCGGTGAGGTTCGCCGTCGTCGGGGCGCTGACGGCGCCGGGAATGTGGCCGGCCCGGGGGTCCACGGGCTCGTGCTCGCCGCGGTAGCGCTCCCCGGCACGGGCGTCGAGCAGCGTCCCGTCCCAGGCGGCGACGCCGTCCGCGTCGGTGGTCGGCATCGCGGCCGGGCCGCCGGCGGCGAGCGGCAGGACGACGTCGCCCGGGTCGGGCACGACCTCCCCGGTCTCGAGGGCACCGCCGGCGGCGAGCCAGGCGTCGAGGCCGCCGTCGAGGAGGCGCACGTCCCCCAGCCCGGCCCAGCGCAGCAGCCACCAGGCGCGGGCTGCGGACGTCGCCCCGACGGCGTCGTAGGCGACCACGCCGCGGTCGCGGCGCAGACCCCAGCGGCGCGCGGCGGCCTCCAGGTCGGCGGGCGAGGGCAGGGGGTGGCGGCCGGCGGCCGGGCTCGGCGGTGCGGCGAGCTCGCGCTCGAGGTCGACGAAGACCGCCCCGGGCAGGTGCCCGGCGCGGTGCGCCGGGCGTCCGTCCGGCTCGGCGAGGGACCACCGCACGTCGAGCAGGACCGGCGGACGAGGGCCGGCGAGCTCGGCGGCCAGCTCCTCGGCGCTGACGAGGACCTGCTCGCGGGGGCTGCTCACGGCTCGCTCCCCACCGGGCCGGGGGAGGCCGTGAGCCGGGCACGCATGACCACGGCGTCCTCGCCCTCGGCCGCGTAGTAGCCGCGCCGCAGCCCGATGCGGGTGAAGCCCGCTCCCTCGTACAGCCGCTGCGCGCCGGCGTCCGAGGCGCGCACCTCCAGCAGGACGGTGCGCGAGCCGTCCGCGCGGGCGGCGGACAGGAGCGCCTCGAGGAGCTGGCGGGCGATGCCGCGACGGCGGTAGGGCGCGGTGACGCCCACGGTCATCACCTGCGCCTCCTCCCCGGCGGCGAGGCCGGCGTAGCCGACGACGGTCCCGTCGACCACGGCTGCGAGGTAGGTCCGCCCGGGGGCCGCGAGCTCGTCGAGGTAGACCCCGCGGCTCCAGGCGCCGGGGCCGAAAAGCTCCCCCTCGAGCTCGACGACGCGGTCGAGGTCGGCGCTCACGAGCGGGCGGAGGCGGGCCGGGGAGGTCACGGCGCGGGGGCGGTCGCCCGCTTGGGGGTGCCGGCCGGGTGGACGTCGGGGCGCCGGAGGTACAGCGGCTCGGTCCCGAGCTCGACCTCCGCGCCGGCGGCCCGCCGGGCGAGGCGGGCCCGCACGACGCGGGCGAGCACCGCCGGGTCGACGCTCGCAGGGGTGCCGGGCGCGGCGACGAGCAGCTCCGGGTAGCGGGCGGCGCCCGGGCCCAGGACGGTGGCCCCGGCGGGGTCGAGGGTGGCAGGGGCGGCGACCGCCGGTCCCGCGAGCCGCCGGACGTCGTCGGGGCCGTCCGCGACGTACCGGCCCCAGTAGACCTCCTTGCGCCGCGCGTCGGTGACGACGAGGACCTCCTCGCCCACCGGCAGACCGTCCAGGCCCTGGCGCGCCAGGACGTCGAGGGTGGAGACGCCGTGGACGGGCACCCCCCGGCCGCGGGCGAGCACCTGGGCGGTGACGAGGCCGACCCGCAGACCGGTGAAGGGGGCAGGCCCGGTGCCCACGGCGACAGCGTCGAACGTCCCGCCGCCGAGGACCTCGGCGACGAGGGGGCTCAGGCTCTCCGCGTGGCGTCGGGGGTCCTCGCCCGACGCTGCCGACAGCACGGTCGTGCCGCCCTCCTCGGGGACGTCCACGAGCGCCACGGCGCTCCCGCCGGAGGTGTCGATGCACAGGATCCGCACGGGCCCCAGGGTAGTGCGCGAGTCGGTCACCGGCGCACCCGCGGGTCGCGGGGGTGCCGGGCCGGGTCCGGGGCGGGCTCGCCGGCTGCGGGGTCGGGGCGGCGCAGCCAGACGACGAGGGCCGCCCACGCCAGGACGAGGACGAGGACCGCGGCGACGACGGCCACCGGTCCCCACCCGCCGCCCTCCTCCGGCGGCGCGTGGTCCTGGGCGGGGTCGTCCCCCGCCGCGTACCGCTCGGCCAGGAACGGCTGGTAGGTCTCCAGGGCGACCGCCCCGGCGAGCACCTCGCCGGCGGCCTCGCCCACGGGCCGGACGACGGCGTCGCTCACCGCGAACCAGGCGTCGAGGGGCGCGTCGTACACCAGCGAGGCCGCCGGGTCGAGCTCCGCGAGGGCCGCGGCGAGGTCGGCCGAGGCGTCGATGTGGTCCAGGACCGGGCCGGCGCCGTCGGGGTCGGCCGCGACGAAGAGGCTGCCCACCGGCTCCTCGCCCAGCAGGAGCGGCGCGACCCACTGCCGGGTCGCGAGCGCGGGCGGCTCGAGGTCGGTGCCGTCGAGCACGCCCGGGGCCCAGCCCATCACCGGCCGGACGGTGCCGGGGACCACCTGGCCGCGCTCCTCGGCGGTGAGCTCGTCGAGCTCGCCGGCACCCTCCGTGGCCACGACCGGGCCGGTCTGCGTGGTGAACCACTCCACGACGTCGGCCGGCACGCCGTCGGCCACGGCCACCGGCGACGGCGACGGCGAGGCCGTGCCCTCCGGTGCGGGGGTGGCACCCGCGGCGGGGGCGAGTCCGAGCGCCGCGGCGAGGGTGAGCACGACCAGCGTCAGGGCCAGCGCGACCGCCGCGGTGACGTGCGCGGTGCGCGGGCCAGCGGTGGTGCGGCCGGGGGTGGTGCGGCCGGGGGTGGTGCGGCCGGCCGGGCCGCGGCTCACCCGGCCTCCGCGAGCGCGGCGAGGTCCACCCCGGCCCACCGCTCGCCGACCCCGCGGAGGACCACCTCACGGGGCGCCGGGGCGGCGAGGTCGTCCATCGACGTGGCGGCGCCCCCGCGGGGGCGGCGGACCTCCACCTCGAGCCGGTCGGCGGCGAGCGCCTCGACCTTGCCCTCGCCCCACTCCACGACCGTGACCGAGTCGTCGAGGGAGGTGTCCAGGTCGAGGGCGTCGACCTCGTCGAGGGAGCTGAGCCGGTAGGCGTCGACGTGGACGAGGTCGGGGCCGCCGGAGAGCGCGGGGTGGACGCGCGCGATGATGAAGGTCGGCGAGGCCACCTGGCCGCGCACGTCCAGACCGGTACCGATCCCCTGGGTCAGGGTGGTCTTCCCGGCCCCGAGGCCGCCGGAGAGGAGCACGAGGTCCCCGGCCCGGAGCAGCCCGGCGAGGCGCCGCCCGAGCTCGCGGGTGGCCTCGGCGTCGGCGACGTGGACGGTGGTGGTCATGCGTGCTCCCCGGGGAGGTAGTGCCGGGGCACGCGAGCCCCGAGCCTGGTGACGATCTCGTAGCTGATGGTGCCGCAGACCCGCGCCCAGTCGTCCGCGGTGGGCTCCCCCGCCCGGCCCTCGCCGAACAGCACCGCCACGTCCCCCTCGGCGACCGCGCCGCCGTCCGGGCCGAGGTCGAGGACCACCTGGTCCATGCACACCCGGCCGGTCACGCGCAGGCGCCGGCCGGCCACCTGGACCGGGCCGGCGGACGAGGCCGCCCGGGGGATGCCGTCGCCGTAGCCGAGCGGGACGACGCCGAGGTGGGTGTCGGTCGTGGTGCGCTCGGTGTGGCCGTAGGACACCGCGGTGCCCGCCGGGGCGGGCTTGACCAGGGTCAGGCGGGCCTCGAGCCGCATCGCCGGGCGCAGCCCGAGGGCCTCGGCGCCGGCGACCTCCGGGGCGGGGCTGAGGCCGTAGACCGCGATGCCCGGGCGCACGAGGTCGAAGTGGGTGGCGGGGTGGAACAGCGTCCCGGAGGACGCGGCGAGGTGGCGGACCTGCGGCCGCAGCCCGGCGGCCTCCGCAGCGGCGACGGCGGCGGCGAAGGCCTCGGTCTGCGCGGCGGTGACAGGGCTGTCCACCTCGTCGGCGCACGCCAGGTGCGACCAGATGCCGACCACCTCGATCGTGCCCTCGGCCTCGGCCCGGCGTGCGGCGTCGACGAGGTCGCCGAACGCCTCGGGCCGGGCGCCGCCGCGGCCCATCCCGGTGTCGACCTTGAGGTGCACCCTGGCGGTCCGACCCGTCGCGCGGGCGGCGGCCGCCACCTCCCGCACCGCCCAGGGCGCCGACGCGGAGAGGTCGAGGTCGGCCGTGAGCGCCAGGTGCAGCGGGGCGCCGGGGGCGTAGAGCCAGGTGAGGATGCGCGGGCCGGGCAGGCCCGCCCGCAGGAGCAGCGCCTCCTCGAGCTGGGCGACGCCGAGCCACGTCGCGCCGGCCGCGACCGCCGTGCGGGCGACCGGCAGGAGCCCGTGGCCGTACGCGTCGGCCTTGACCACCGCCATCATCTCCGCGGTCGGGGCCGCGCCGCGGAGCGCGGCCACGTTGCCGGCGACGGCACCGAGGTCGACGACGGCCCGGGCGGGGTGGGCGGGGGCGCCGTCGTGCTCGCCGTCCGGGGTGCTCACGGCGCCCAGTCTCCCACCCATCGCGGCTCAGCCGAGCAGGGCACGCAGCGCGGCCGGGACCGCGGCGGCGACGTCCATGGCGGTGACGGGCGCCCCGGCACCGCCGGCGGCGTCCTCGCCGGTCAGCCCCGCGGCGGTCCGGGCGGCACGGCCGTGCACCAGGGCGGCCGCGGCGGCCAGGCGCGCGGGCAGGCCCGCGCCGTCGGAGGGCAGGGCGCCGTGCACCTCACCGGCGAGCAGGTCGCCGTACCCCGCCAGCAGCGCCCCGACCATCCCCGCCAGGACGTCCCCGGCGCCGGCGGTGGCCAGCCAGCCGGTGGCCTCGGCCTGGGCGTAGAGCGGGCCGTCCGGGGCGGCCACCACCGTGGTGGCGCCCTTGAGCAGGACCGTCGCGCCGGTGATCTCCGCCGCCAGGCGGGCGTGGCGGGCGGGCGCGTCCTCGACGTCCTCGCGGCTGGTCTCCTCCCCGCGCGCCGTGAGCAGCGCGGCGAGCTCACCGGCGTGCGGGGTCAGCACGACGGTGGCGGGCAGGTCGGTGAAGGCCTCACCGAGCAGGGCGAGCGCCCCGGCGTCGAGCACCACCGGCTGGTGCGCCGCCAGGGCGGCGGCGAGGGCCTCGCCGACCTCCTCCGACCGCACCGAGGGCTCCGGCCCCACCCCGGGGCCGAGCACCCAGGCCTGCACCCGGCCGGGGACGGCGACCACCTCGGGGAAGCGCTGGTGGACCAGCGCGGTGGGGACCTCCGGGCCGAGGTAGCGGACCATGCCCAGGCCCGTGCGCAGGGCCCCGGCGGCGGCCAGGACGGCCGCGCCGGGATAGGTCTGGGAGCCGGCCACCAGCCCCAGGACCCCGCGGGTGTACTTGTGGTCGCCGGGCCCGGGCACGGGCCACAGCGCGGTGACGTCGTCGCCGGTGAGACGGCACACGGCCGGGACGGCGTCGTCGAGCGCGTCGAGCCCGACGTCGGCGACCTCCACCCGGCCGGCGAGGTCGGCGGCGGGCGGCAGGAGCAGGCCGGGCTTGGGCGCCCCCATGGTGACGGTCACGTCCGCCGGGAGCACGGGCCCGGGCAGGGTGCCGTCGTCGACCCCGATGCCGGAGGGGACGTCCACGGCGACGACGATCGCGCCACCGGGGTTCTCGGCCCGCTCCTCGGCGAGCGCCTCGACCACCCCCGCCAGCGGCTCGCGCAGGGCCCCGCGCGCACCGATGCCGACGAGGGCGTCCACCCACACCCCGGACCAGCCCGCGAGCTCCAGGACGACCCCGGCGGGGTCGTCGTCCTCGGTGAGGTCGTGCACCTGGACCCCGGCGGCCGTGGCCGCGGCCAGGCCGCCCGGGTGGGCGCGGCCGAGCAGCGCGGCGTGGACGAGGCAGCCCCGGCGCGCCAGGTGCGCCCCGGCGTGGAGCGCGTCCCCGCCGTTGTTGCCGCCGCCGACCAGCAGCAGCACGATCGAGCCGCTCACCCGGTAGCCCTCGCGCCGCAGCGCGGCGGCGACGCGGGTGGCCAGCGCGAAGGCGGCGGTGGCCATGAGGGGGCGGCCGGCGGCCAGGAGGGGCTCTTCCGCCGCGCGGACCGCGGCGGCGCTGTGCGCGTTGATCATGCCCCCATCGTGCCCCGCCGGGCGCCGCCGCACCGGCCGACGGGCCGGACGCTCAGGACTCGGCGACGACCATCGCCGAGGCGATGCCGGCGTCGTGGGAGATCGACAGGTGCCAGCGGGTGATGCCGAGCTCGGCGGCCCGGGCGGCCACCGTGCCGCGGATCTCCACCACGGGCGGGCCGCCGACGACGCGGTGCACCGTGCAGTCGTGCCAGCGCATGCCCGCCGGGGCGCCCAGGGCCTTGGCGATCGCCTCCTTGGCGGCGAAGCGCGCGGCGAGGGAGGCGTCGGGCAGGTCCCGCTCGTCGGGGGTGAAGATCTTCTCCCGCAGGCGCGGGACGCGCTCGACCTCGGCCACGAAGCGGGCGACGTCGACGACGTCGATGCCCACCGAGACGATCACGGCGTCCCCCCGCCGGCCGGCCGCCTCACTCCACGGTCACGGACTTGGCGAGGTTGCGGGGCTGGTCGACGTCCAGGCCCTTGGCGGTGGCGAGCTCCGCGGCGAAGATCTGCAGCGGGACGACCGTGACGAGCGGCATCATGAGGGTCGGGGTGCGCGGGACCCGGAAGACGACGTCGGCGTAGGGCGTGACGGCCTCGTCCCCCTCCTCCGCGATGACCAGGGTCCGGGCGCCGCGGGCGCGGATCTCCTGGATGTTGGACACGACCTTGCTGTGCAGGGTGGGCCGGCGCGGCGTCGGGACCACGACGAAGACCGGCTGACCCTCCTCGATGAGGGCGATGGGGCCGTGCTTGAGCTCGCCGGCGGCGAAGCCCTCGGCGTGGATGTAGGCGAGCTCCTTGAGCTTGAGCGCCCCCTCCAGGGCCACGGGGAAGCCGACGTGACGGCCGAGGAAGAGCACCGAGGTGGTGTCCTTCATGGAGCGGGCCACCTCGCGCACCTCCTCCGCGTGGTCGAGGACCTGCTGGATCTTCGCGGGCAGCAGGGCGAGCTCGGCGAGGTAGCCGGCCACCTCGTCGGCGTACTTCGTGCCGCGCAGCTGGGCGAGGTAGAGGCCCAGGAGGTAGGTGGCGGTGATCTGGGCGAGGAAGGCCTTCGTGGAGGCGACCGCCACCTCCGGGCCGGCGTGGGTGTACAGCACCGCGTCGGCCTCGCGGGCGATGGTCGAGCCGTGGGTGTTGACGACGGCGAGGACCTTCGAGCCCTGCTCACGGGCGTGGCGCAGCGCCATGAGGGTGTCCATGGTCTCCCCGGACTGGGAGACCGCGACGACCAGGGTCTTCTCGTTGACGACCGGGTCGCGGTAGCGGAACTCGTGCGCGAGCTCGACCTCGACGGGGATGCGCACCCAGTGCTCGATCGCGTACTTGGCCACGTGCCCGGCGTAGGCGGCGGTCCCGCAGGCGATGACGATGATCTTGTCGACGCTGCGCAGGACGGCCTCGTCGATGCGCAGCTCGTCCAGGATGAGGTTGCCCGCCTCGTCCGTGCGCCCCAGGAGCGTGTCGGCCACCGCCTTGGGCTGGTCGTGGATCTCCTTGTCCATGAACGTGGCGAAGCCGCCCTTGACGGCGGCGTCGGCGTCCCAGTCGACGGTGTACCGGCGGCCCTCGGCCGGGTTGCCGTCGCCGTCCACGACCGTGACGGAGTCGGCGGTGATGGTCACGACCTGGTCCTGGCCCAGCTCGAGGGCCTCCTTGGTGTGGGCGATGAACGCCGAGACGTCCGAGCCGAGGAAGTTCTCGCCCTCGCCCAGGCCGACGACGAGGGGGGAGTTCAGGCGGGCGCCGACCACGGTGCCGGGCTCGTCGGCGTGCACCGCCAGGAGGGTGAAGGCGCCCTCGAGACGCCGGGTGACGGCGAGCATGGCGGCGGTGAGGTCGCGGGTCTCGTCGTAGGCGCGGGCGAGCAGGTGGGCGACGACCTCGGTGTCGGTCTCGGAGGCGAAGGTCACCCCGGCCTGGCGCAGCTCGGTGCGCAGGGGCACGAAGTTCTCGATGATGCCGTTGTGGATGACGGCGAGCCGGCCGTCCTCGCTCAGGTGCGGGTGGGCGTTGGCATCGGTGGGGGCGCCGTGGGTGGCCCACCGGGTGTGCCCGATCGCGGCGGTGGCGTCGGGCAGCGGGTTCGCGGCCAGGGCCTCGCGCAGGTTGGCGAGCCTGCCGGCCTTCTTGGCCGTGGCGAGCCCGTCGGGCGTGACGAGGGCGACGCCGGCGGAGTCGTACCCCCGGTACTCCAGCCGTGCCAGGCCGCCGAGGGCGACCTCGAGGGGACGGGAGCTGGGCTGGGCGGGGCCCACGTAGCCGACGATTCCACACATGCGGGCCAGGATATCCGCCGCCGCCGGCCCGGCCCGCCCGGCGGGCCGTGCGCCCGGCGCGGCCCGCGCCGCGCGCCGGTAGGACACACTGGGGCCGTGTCCCTCTCGCGACCGGCGCCCAAGGAGCCCGCCTCCCCGTTCGTGGAGTTCGACCGGGCCGCGTGGAGCCGCCTGGCGGCCTCGACCCCGCTGCCGCTGACCGCGCAGGACGTGGTCAACCTCCGCGGGCTGGGCGACCCCCTGGACCTGGCCGAGGTCGACGCCGTCTACCGGCCGCTGTCGGGGCTGCTGCAGCTCTACGCCGCCGCCACCCGGGCCCTGCACCAGGCGACCTCGACGTTCCTCGGTGAGCGGTCCACCCGCACCCCCTACGTCATCGGGGTGGCCGGCTCGGTGGCGGTGGGCAAGTCCTCCACGGCCCGTCTGCTGCGCGAGCTGCTGCGCCGCTGGCCCCAGACGCCCCGGGTCGAGCTCGTCACCACCGACGGGTTCCTCTACCCCAACGCCGAGCTGCGCCGGCGGGGCCTGCTCGAGCGCAAGGGTTTCCCCGAGTCCTACGACCGGCGCGCGCTGCTGCGCTTCGTCGCCGACGTCAAGGGTGGCGCGCCGGAGGTCTCCGCACCCCTGTACGACCACGTGACCTACGACATCGTCCCCGGGCGCAGCCAGGTGGTGCACTCCCCCGACGTGCTCGTCGTCGAGGGCCTCAACGTGCTCCAGCCCGCCCGGGCGACCGCGAACGGCACGTCGTCCCTGGCGGTGAGCGACTTCTTCGACTTCTCCATCTACGTCGACGCCCGCTCCGCCGACGTGCGGCGGTGGTACGTCGAGCGCTTCCTCAAGCTCCGGCGGACGGCGTTCTCCCAGCCGGACTCCTACTTCCGGGTCTACGCCGACCTCGACGACGCCGCGGCCACCGCCCGCGCCGAGGAGATCTGGGAGACGATCAACGCCCCGAACCTCGCCGAGAACATCCTCCCCACCCGCGGCCGGGCGACCCTGGTGCTCACCAAGACCGCGGACCACCGGATGCACCGGATGCGCCTGCGCAAGCTCTGAGCCGCTCAGTCCGGCCCCTCACCCTCGAGCATCTCCCCCGTCGTCGGCAGACCGGGCAGGAGCCGGGCGTGGACCCAGGTGAGGAGCCGATCCACCACGAGGCCCAGGACCACCCCGCCGACGACGCCGACGGCGACCGCCGCGAGGGGGTGGTCCTGCAGGAACACCCCGGCCCCGACCCCCAGGGCGGTGGTGTACCCGGCCCACACGAGCGCGGCGATCGCGGCGATGAGGACGAACCGGCGGCGGGGGAAGTCCACCGCACCGGCGCTCATGTTCACCGCGACCCGCCCGATCGGGACGAACCGGGCCGAGAGGATGAGCACGGTCCCTCGGGTGGCGAGGATGTACCGGGCCCGGTCGAAGGCGCGCCGGGCCCGCCGGCCCTGCATCACGCGCAGCCGTTCGACCGGCACCAGCCGGCCGATGGTGTAGGCCACGAGGTCGCCGCAGAACGCGCCGACCGCTGCCGCGAGCACGAGCGGCGCCAGCGGCGGGCCCCCCTCGGCGGCCGTCAGTGCGGCGACGGCGATGACCACGGACTCGCTCGGCACCGGCGGGAAGAACCCGTCGACGGTGACCAGGACGACGACGACGAGGAGGAGCCACGGCGAGCCGGCGAGCGACAGGACGAGGTCCTCGACCGCCCTCGCCGTCTCGAGCACGTCGGCCTACAGGGCCAGACGCTCGGCGACGACGTCGGCGAGGCCGTAGGCGACCACCTCGGCCTGGTCCTCGGTGGCCGCCTCGACCATGACCCGCACGAGCGGCTCGGTCCCCGAGGGGCGCAGGAGCACCCGGCCGGTCTCGCCGAGGCTGGCCTCGGCGGCCCGGACCGCCTCCGCGACGCCCTCGTCGGTCGCTGCGCGCGCCTTGTCGACGTCCTTGACGTTGACCAGGCGCTGCGGGAGCCGGGTGACGACGGCCGCGAGGTCGGCCAGGCTCCGGCCGGAGGAGACCACCCGGGAGGCGAGGAGGAGGGAGGTGAGGATGCCGTCGCCGGTGGTGGCGTGGTGGGAGTTGATGATGTGCCCGGACTGCTCCCCGCCCAGGGTGAAGCCGCCGGCGCGCATGGCCTCCAGGACGTACCGGTCCCCCACCCCGGTCTGGACGGTCTCGATCCCGGCCTCGCGCATGGCGAGGATGAGGCCGAGGTTGCTCATGACGGTGACCACGAGGGTGTCCCGGGCGAGGGTGCCGTCCTCCTTCATCGCGGTCGCGAGGAGGCCCATGATCTGGTCGCCGTCGATGAGCGCCCCGGTGTGGTCCACCGCCAGGCACCGGTCGGCGTCGCCGTCGTAGGCCACGCCGAACGCCGCCTGGGCCGCGACGGTGACGGCCTGGAGCTGCTCGGGGTGGGTCGAGCCGCAGTTGCGGTTGATGTTGCGCCCGTCCGGGGAGGCGTTGACGACGACGACGTCGGCGCCGGCCTCCCGCAGCGCCAGCGGCGCGACGTCGCTGGCGGCGCCGTTGGCGCAGTCCACGGCGATCCGCAGGCCCTTCAACGGCGCGGCGGCGGCGACGAGGTGGTCGATGTAGCTGCGGTCCGCCAGCGCGGTCTCGGTGGAGATCGAGCCGACGCCGTCGCCGGTGGGCCGGTCCCAGGCCTGGCCGAGCCTGGCCTCGATGGCGTCCTCGACGACGTCGTCGAGCTTGTACCCGCCGCGGGCGAAGAACTTGATGCCGTTGTCGGGCATCGCGTTGTGGGACGCCGAGACGACGACGCCGAGGTCGACGTCGGTGCTGGCGGTGAGGTGCGCCACCCCGGGGGTAGGCAGCACGCCGACGTCGGTGACGTCCACCCCGGCGCTGGCCAGCCCGGCGCCGAGCGCGGAGGAGAGGAACTCCCCGGAGATGCGGGTGTCCCGGCCGATGACCGCCCGGGGACGGCGCTCGGTGAAGTCGCCCGAGGCGGTCAGGACCTGCGCGGCGGCGGCGCCGAGGCCCAGCGCGAGCTCCGCGGTGACGTCGCGGTTGGCGAGCCCCCGTACGCCGTCGGTGCCGAAGAGCCGTGCCATGTGCTACCTCCGTGAGCGTTCGCTGGCGCGCACGCCCGGGCGCCGCGCCGCGGGCCGGGCGTGCGCCGGTACCGCGGACCATGGTGCCACGGGCGGGGGCCGCCCGGACGCGCCGCGGCCCCGCACCGTCGCCGGTGGGGGGCCGCGGGCCGGGCGCTGGGATCAGCGCTTGGAGTACTGCGGGGCCTTGCGGGCCTTCTTCAGACCGGCCTTCTTGCGCTCGACCGTGCGGTCGTCGCGCGTGAGGAAACCGGCCTTCTTCAGCGACGCGCGGTTGGAGTCGCGGTCGATCTCGTTCAGCGCGCGGGCGATGCCCATGCGCAGGGCGCCGGCCTGGCCGGAGATCCCGCCGCCGTGGATGCGGGCCACGACGTCGAACCGGCCCTCGATGTCCAGCAGCGTGAACGGCGAGCGGACGAGCTGCTGGTGCAGCTTGTTGGGGAAGTAGTCCTCGAGCGAGCGCCCGTTGATCTTCCACTCCCCGGTGCCCGGGATGAGGCGCACGCGGGCGACGGCCTCCTTGCGGCGCCCGAGCGCCTGGCCCGGCGCGGTCAGGGACTGGCCCTGCCCGGCCTGACCGGCCTCGCTCTCGGTGGTGTAGCTGGCGGGGACGTTCTCGTCCTCCAGCTCGTACTCGGCGGTGGTCTCAGCCACAGTTCTCCTCGGTCCTTGTCTCTGCGGTGCCGCGAGCGCTCACGCGCTTACTGGGCGACCTGGGTGATCTGGAAGGTCTGCGGCTGCTGCGCGGCGTGCGGGTGCTCCGCACCGGCGTAGACCTTCAGCTTGCCGATCTGGGCCCGGCCCAGGCTGTTCTTCGGGAGCATGCCGCGGACGGCCTTCTCCACGGCGCGGTCGGGCCGCTTCTCGAGCAGCTCGGCGTAGGTGGTGGCCCTCAGCCCGCCCGGGTAGCCGGAGTGGCGGTAGGCAAGCTTCTTCTCGCGCTTGCTCCCGGTCAGGGCGACCTTGTCAGCGTTGATGACGATGACGAAGTCGCCGTTGTCCACGTGCGGGGCGAAGGTCGGCTTGTGCTTCCCACGGAGCAGAGCGGCGACCTGGGTCGCCAGACGGCCGAGGACGACGTCGGTAGCGTCGATGACGTACCAGTTCTTCGTGACGTCGCCGGGCTTCGGTGTGTACGTGCGCACGGGCGTAGCCTTCGTTTCTTCAGCGTTCTCTCGATCGGGTGCGGCTATGGCGTGGCCGCGACCCATGGACATGGTGCTCGCTGCGCGCATCCGCGCCGCTGCCGGCGAGTGGGAGACACCGGAGAGCGCATGGGGATGCACAACGACGTCCCAGACTACCGCCCCGCGCCCGGGAGGGTCAAAACCACCGGGGCACGTGGCCACGGTGAGACGCGACACGTCGCGGGTTCCGGGCGCCGGGCGCCGGGCGCCGGGCTCAGCGCACCCGCACGCCGTCGTCGTCCCACACCGGCGTCGGGGTCTCCCGCACCGCCCCGTCGGCGCCGACGTGGAGGAAGCGGTCGAAGCCGCGGGTGAACCACCGGTCGTGGGTCACCGCGACCACGGTTCCCTCGAACGCCGCGAGCCCGGCCTCGAGCGCCTCGGCCGAGTGCAGGTCGAGGTTGTCGGTCGGTTCGTCCAGCAGCAGGAGGGTGGCTCCGGAGAGCTCGAGGAGCAGGATCTGGAACCGGGCGCCCTGGCCGCCCGAGAGCGTCTCGACCCGCTGCTCGGCCGCGCGGGCGAGCTCGTACCGGTCCAGGACGCGGGCGGCTTGCTCGCGCGCCATGCCCCCGCGGTCACCCTCGCCGCGGCCGAGCACCTCGAGGAGGGTCCGCCCCCGCAGGTCGGCGCGCACGTGGCCCTGGGCGAACCACCCCGGCCGCACCCGCGCACCCAGCCGGGCCACGCCGGTGTACGGGACCGGCTCGACCACCCGTCCGTCGGCGGGACCGTGCTCCGGGCCGGGGTCCGTGCCGCCTGCGGCGAGCAGGCGCAGCAGGTGGGACTTGCCCGTCCCGTTGGCCCCCAGGACCGCCAGCCGTTCGCCGTACCAGACCTCGAGGTCGAACGGCTCGGTGAGCCCGGCCAGGGCCAGGCCCTCGCACACCACGGCGCGCTTCCCGGTGCGTCCGCCCCGCAGCCGCATGGTCACGCGCTGCTCGCCCGCGACCACCTCGGGCGGACCGGCCTCCTCGAACCGGGCGAGCCGGGTCCGGGCGGCCTGGAGCCGGGAGGCCATGTCCGCGTTGTAGGCGGCCTTCTGCCTGTACATCACCACCAGCTCGCGGAGCTTGGCGTGCTCCTCGTCCCAGCGTCGGCGCAGCTCCTCCAGCCGGCTCATGCGCTCGGCGCGGGCGGCGGGGAAGGTCGCGAAGGAGCCGCCGTGGACCCAGAGCGCGGCCCCCGCCGGTCCCGGCTCCAGCGCGGCGACGTGGGTGGCGGTGCGGGCGAGGAGCTCGCGGTCGTGGCTGACGAAGAGCACCCCCTTGGCCGTGGCCCGCAGCTGCTCCTCCAGCCACCGCTTGGTGGGCACGTCGAGGGAGTTGTCCGGCTCGTCGAGGACCAGCAGCTCGGCGGGCCCGCGCAGCAGCGCGGTGAGCACGAGCCGCTTCGCCTCCCCGCCGGAGAGGGTGCTCACGGCGCGCCACTGGGCCCGGTCGAACGGCTGCGCGAGGACCTCGGCGGTGATCTCGTCCCACTCGGCCTCCGCGGCGTAGCCGCCCGCGTCGGCCCAGTCCACGAGCGCCTGGGCGTAGGCGAGCTGCGCGGGCTCGTCGTCGACCGTCATCATCGCCAGCTCGGCGTCCGCCAGGGCCCGGGCGGCGTCGCGCAGCCGCGGCGGCGCGTGCTCGGCCAGCAGGTCCCGCACCGTGCGTCCGTCGTCGGTGATGCCGACGAGCTGGCCCATGACCGCCAGCGAGCCGGACCGGGCGACGGTGCCGCGGTGCGCCGCCGTGGCGCCGGTGGCGATGCGCACGAGCGTCGTCTTGCCGGCGCCGTTGGGGCCCACGAGGGCCACCCGCTCACCTGCGCCGACCCGCAGGGAGACGTCGGCGAGGAGCCCGCGCCCGTCGGGCAGGTCGTAGCCGATGCCGGCGAGGTCGAGGTGGGCCACGGCCGAAGCATCCCTCCTGGGCCCGGCCGCGGTCCACGTCATATCCGGCGTCGCCGGCGTCCGCCGGCGCGCGCCGGGCGGCAAGAACCCCGGGCACGTGACCAAAGGTTGCTGTGCTCCGCCGCGACCGGTGGCACGCTGGAGGCATGAGCATCCCACTGGGCACCCCCGGGCGGGACCAGTTCCTCGACGACGAGTCCTGGCAGCCCGACAAGGAGGACGGCCTGCTGCAGACCGACAGCGAGGACGTCCTCGACGAGGGCCTCACCGCCCCCGTGGACGACCCGCTCGCCGGGCTCGACCTCAGTCCCCGCGGGCAGGTCGAGGGCGAGGCCCTGCGCGACCGGCTCGCCCGCGAGGAGCCCGACCGGTGGGCCGAGGACGGCGAGGAGGACCCGGCCGTCGAGGAGGAGGACGACCCCGACCTCGCCGACGACGAGGCCGACCGCCCGGTAGGGCGCCTGGTCGCCCTGCCGGACGACGACGACGACACCGACGAGCCGGGCGAGTGGCAGGACGTCCTCGCCGAGGACGCCGGCGCCGCCGACCTCACCGCCGAGGAGGCGGCCATGCACCTCGTCCGGGACGGCGACGGCGGCCTGACCGACGAGCCGGACCCGTGGGGACCGGTCTGGGACGAGCGCCGCTGAGCCTCGGCGTGCGCACCCCGCCGGGCCGGTGGCACGCTGGCGGCATGAGCACACCCAGCCTTCCCACCGGCAGCCCCGGTGACGACCAGTTCCTCTCCGACGAGTCCTGGCAGCCCGGCGAGGAGGACATGCTCCTCGACAGCCCCTCGGGCGACGTCCTCGACGAGGGGCTCACCGCCCCCGACGACGACCCGCTCGCGGGCCTGGACCTCACCGAGTCCGGCCAGCGCGAGGGCGAGGACCTCGACGACCGCCTCGCCCGCGAGGAGCCCGAGGTCTGGGAGGACCAGCCCGGGGCCGACGCCTCCCCGCTCGCGGGACCGGGGCTGAGCGGTGAGACGGCTCCCGACGGTGCCACCGACACCTCCGTGGGACGCCTCGTCGCCGAGCCCGACGACGACGGCCCCGAGGACCTGCCCGGTGAGACCCAGGACGTCCTCGCCGAGGACGTCGGTGTCGACGGCGCCCGCTTCATGCCCGAGGAGGCCGCCATGCACCTGGAGGACCAGGGCGCCGTCGACGAGGGCGGGACGATCGACCCCGACCGGCCGTGAGCCGCCGGGAGCGCTGATCGGCCCTCAGCCGGGCGGCGTCAGGCTGCGCACGTTCCGCGCCTGCGCCACCCGGGCCGCCAGCGCGGCGTCGGGCGGGTAGGCGACCTCCTCCAGCGTGAGGCCGTGCGCGGCGGCGACGGTGACGCCGGGGTCGCGGCGGCCGGCCGCGAGGACCTCGGCCGGCCAGCCCGCGTCGCGCCGTCCCTCCCCCACCGCCAGGCACGCCCCGACGAGGGCGCGCACCATCGAGTGGCAGAACGCGTCGGCACGTACGGTCGCGACGACGAGCCCGCCGTCCTCGTTCGGCCCACCGGGGGTGCCGCGGGGCTCACCGGTGCCCGGGCGCTCGCGGGGACCGTCGCTTCCGCCGACCCGGTGGAACCCGAACGCCTGGAGGGTGCGGATGGTCGTCGCTCCTTCCCGGGGCCGGCAGTACGCCGCGAAGTCGTGCTCGCCGACCAGCCGGCCGGCGGCGTCGTCCATCGCCACGGCGTCGAGCGGGCGGGGGTGCCAGAGCACCTCCGCCCGGTGCAGCGGGTCCCGGCCCGCCACCCCGTCGGCGATGCGGTAGGCGTAGCGCCGCCAGAGCGCACCGAAGCGGGCGTCGAACCCGGCCGGGGCCAGGCTCGCGCGGCGCACGACGACGTCGGCGGCGCCGCGCGGCGTCCCGCCGCGCCCGAGGACGCCCGCGAGGCGGGCCACGAGAGCCTCGCCCGGCGGACGGTCACCGCGGCCGGGCAGTGCGTGCCAGGCCGCCGGCGGGACGTCGACGTGGGCCACCTGCCCGCGGGCGTGCACCCCGGCGTCGGTGCGGCCGGCGACGGTGAGCCGCGCCGGGCGGTCCAGGCGCAGGACGGTCGTGAGGGCCTCCTCGAGCACGCCCTGGACGGTCCGCAGGCCCGGCTGGGTGGCCCAGCCGGCGAAGGCCGTGCCGTCGTAGGCGAGGTCGAGACGCACGCGGACGGCGCCCCGGTCCCCGACGGCCGGCTCCGCTGCGCCCCGCTGCCCGGCGGCCCGCCCGGCGGGCTCCGGGCCCGGCTCCCCTGCGTCGTCCACGGCCCGAGGTTACCGACCCGCGCGCGGCCCGCTAGCCTCCACGCAGGACCGTCGGAGGGAGCAGCGTGCGGGTGACGAGGCTGCACCCCGTCGAGCGGCTGGGCGCGGACGGCTCGCGGCGGCGCCGCGCCGACACGGTCGCCGGCGAGGAGCCGCTGGAGATCCGGGTGGGCGGCGCGCCGTACGCGGTGACGATGCGGACCCCCGGTGCGGACTTCGACCTGGTCGCGGGCTTCCTCGTCTCCGAGGGGGTGGTCGGGTGCCGGGACGATCTCGCCTCGATCGCCTACGGGCCCGGTGTGGACGCCGACGGCCGGGCGAGCTTCAACGTCGTCGACGTGACCCTGGCCGCCGGGGTCACGCCGCCCGACCCCTCCCTCGAGCGGCACGTGTACACCTCGAGCTCGTGCGGGATCTGCGGCACCTCCTCGATCGAGGCGGTCTCGCGCACGTCGCGGTTCGACGTCGCGGCCGACGGCCTGCGGGTCGGCCTCACCGAGCTGCTCGCCCTGCCCGACCGGCTGCGCGAGGGGCAGCGGGTCTTCGACCGCACCGGCGGCGTCCACGCGGCGGGCCTCTTCGTCCTGGGGTCCGACGGCGTCGCCCGGCTGGTCTGCCTGCGCGAGGACGTGGGCCGCCACAACGCCGTCGACAAGGTCCTCGGCTGGGCCCTGCGCGAGGGCCGGCTGCCCCTCGCCGGGCACCTGCTGCAGGTCTCCGGCCGCGCCTCCTTCGAGCTGGTGCAGAAGGCGTGCATGGCGGGCGTGCCGCTCCTGGCCGCCGTGAGCGCGCCGTCCACGCTGGCCGTCGAGCTCGCGGTGGAGGCCGGGCTGACCCTCGTGGCGTTCAGCCGCGGGGACAGTGCCAACGTCTACGCCCGCGGCGACCGGGTCGCGGCCTGAGCCAGGCGCCGCCGCTGCGGGACGACGGTGTAGCGCGGGTCGCGGGCCGAGGCGAGCCCCGCCTCGACGATGCCGAAGCGGGTGCACGCCGACCCGGCCAGGAGCGCCGCGCCCGCGAGCGCCGCGACGGGCCGGCGCCGGCCGGCGAGGAGGGTCAGGGCGGCGCCGGCCCCCGTGAGCAGCCTGGCGGCCCGCATGAGCCGACCGGCACGGCCGGCGTGGAGCGGCTCGGCGGTCATCCCCATGGAGCGCTCCATCCGGGCCTCGGCGAGCAGCTCGGCCAGGGCCCCGGCGGCCGCCAGCCGCCGGGCCGGTCCCGCCTGGGCCGCGGGGACGGCGAGCAGGGCGGCCCCGCCCGCGGCGGCCGCGGCGGAGGAGACGAAGACGAACGGGAGCTCACGGTAGGCCTCGTGCCAGGACGGTGTGGCGGTGTCCGAGAGCAGGACGGCCGTGTACGCGGCGACCGGCGGGGCCAGCAGGCCGGCGGCGAGCCCGGCCGGGCGGCCGACCGCTCCCAGGGGCCGGCCGACCCACCGGGGCACGCCCGCCAGGGCTGCGAGCTCGGCCACGGCGGCCAGCCCGGCAGGCGGGCCGTACAGGGCGAGGATCCACGTGCCCACGGACATCGGTGAGGTGAGCTTGACCGTGCGCATCATGTTGAGGAACCGGGACGGGCGGCCGAGGTCGTGCACGAGGGCCGCCGCGCTGAAGCCGAGCGCGGCCAGGGCGGTCACCCGGCCGCTGCGGCGCAGCGCGGGCCGGCCGGTGAGGTCCGCCCCGGCGGCGAGGAGGGAGGAACCGGCCGCGAGGCCGCCGGCGAACATGTAGGCGGGGATGTCCGCCTCCCAGGGCGCCGGCTTGACCACCGGCCGCCCGTAGTAGGAGGTGAACTCGGCGTCGGGGACCACGGCGGGCTCGCCGCCCCCGCGCGGGCTCACCGGCGCCCCAGGAAGGACAGCGCCGCCCCGGCGAGGAGGGCGAGAGCCGCGGCGGAGGCCCGGTTGAACATGTGGGGCAGGTCCTTGGTGGTCACCACCGGGTCCGGGGGCAGGCCGTAGACCTCGGGCTCGTCCAGGAGGAGGAAGAAGGCCCCCGTGCCGCCGACGCCGTCGCCGGGGTCGGCGCCGTAGAGCCGGGCCTCGTCCTGCCCGGCGGCCCGCAGCACGTCGAGGCGGGCCGCGGCGCGCTCGCGCAGCTCCTCGACGTCGCCGAACTGGATGGAGTCGGTGGGGCAGGCCTTGGCGCAGGCGGGCTGGGCGCCCGAGCGCAGCCGGTCGTAGCAGAGGGTGCACTTCTGGGCGATGCCGGCCAGGGGGTCCCCGGCCGGTCCGCGGCGCCGTTCGATGACGCCGTACGGGCAGGCCGGCACGCAGTAGCCGCAGCCGTTGCACACGTCGGGCTGGACGACGACGGTGCCGAACTCGGTGCGGAAGAGCGAGCCGGTCGGGCACACGTCCAGGCACGCCGCGTGGGTGCAGTGCTTGCACACGTCGGAGGACATGAGCCAGCGGAAGTCCGGGCGTTCCCCGGCCGGCGTGGTCGCGTGCGCATGACGCAGGTCGCTCCCGTCCGGTCCCGGGGTGGGCAGGTCACCCGCGGCCGGGGTGGGCAGGTCACCCGCGGCCGGGGCGGGCGGCTCGCTCGCGGCCGGGGCGGGCGGCCCGAGGCCGGGCATCCCGAGGTCCACGCTCGCCCGTCCGCCCTGCTCGACGAACGCGACGTGCCGCCAGGTGGTGGCCCCGAGGGCCCCGGTGTTGTCGTAGGAGGAGCCGAGCAGCTCGAAACCGTCGTCGGGCAGGAGGTTCCACTCCTTGCAGGCGACCTCGCAGGCCTTGCAGCCGATGCACACGCTGGTGTCGGTGAAGAAGCCCTTGCGCGGCGGCGGGTCCACCCAGCCGGCGTCGGCCGCCGGGTCGATGGGCCCGAACAGGGAGTGTCTACCGGCCATCGTCGCCTCCGTCGGTGTCGTCGTGCGGCGCGCCGGTCCCGCCCACCTCGTGGGACCGCGTCACCGCGGCCGGCGACGCGGTGACGATCGGCCGGTCGACGTCGGTGCGGGCGCGTCGGCGGTAGTCGTCCACGAGCTCGAGGAGGGCGCGCCCGCGGGGGCGCCGGCCTGCCCGGACGTCGCACGTGCCGGCCTTGGTCTCCTGGATGAGCACGTTGGGGTCCAGGGTGATGCCGAAGAGGTCGTTCGCGGCGTCCCCCGTCACCAGGCCCCCGCTGCCCCAGTGGTAGGGCAGCCAGACCTGGTGCACGGTCCTGCCCTCGATGCGCAGCGGGCGCAGCCGCTCGGTGACGAGCACCCTGCCCTCCACGGCGGCTCGGGCGGTGACCACGTGGCACCACCCCAGGTGCGTCAGGCCCCGCTCGGCGGCCAGCTGGGGCGAGACCTCGACGAACATCTCGGGCTGGAGCTCGGAGAGGTACTCCAGGAACCGGCTCATCCCCCCGGCGGTGTGGTGCTCGGTGAGCCGGCTCGTGGTGAACACGTACGGGAAGACGTCGTCGTCCGGCGGGTTCATCGGGTTGTCCGGGCGCCGGTACTGCACCCGCGTGGGGTTGGACTGCTGGCCGTACAGCGCGTTGCGGACGACGGACTCCACCGGCTCGTAGTGCGTGGGCAGGGGGCCGTCGACGAGTCCGGACGGGACGAAGAGGGCGCCCTTGCCGTCGCCCTGCATGATGAACGCGTCGTCCCCGGCGATGGCCTCGACACCGGTGGCGCCCGGCGGCGGGCGGTAGCCGGGGGGCTTGGTCGCCTCGAAGTCGGGCACGTCGTGCCCGGTCCACCTCCCGGCGTCGTCGTCCCACCACACGTACGCCTTGCGCTCGCTCCACGGCCGGCCCTGCGGGTCGGCGGAGGCGCGGTTGTACAGGATCCGGCGGTTCGCGGGCCAGGCCCAGCCCCACTCCGGCGCCACCCAGGACTGCTCGGAGCCGGGCCGACGGCGGGCGGCCTGGTTGACGCCGTCGGCGAGGACGCCGGTGTAGATCCAGCACCCGCCCACGGTCGTGCCGTCGTCGCGCAGCTCGGTGAACGTCGACAGGGGCCGGCCGGTGGCGACCTCGTACCCGTTCATCTCCCGGAGCACCGCCTCGGCGGACGGCTCATCGCCGTCGGTGGGGTAGTCCCAGGCCAGGTCGAGCACGGGTCGGTCGCGGTCCGCGGTGGAGCCCGCCAGCCGCTCGCGGACGAGTCGGCCGAGGTGGTAGAAGAACCACAGCTCGGAGCGCCGGTCCCCCTCCGGGTCGACCGCCTTCTCCCGCCACTGCAGCAGGCGCTGGGTCTGGGTGAAGGTGCCCTCCTTCTCCACGTGGGAGGCGGCGGGCATGAGGAAGACCTCGGTGCGGCACTGCTCGGGGACGATCTCCCCCGTCTCGACCTCCGGGGAGTCGCGCCAGAACGTCGCGCTCTCGATCTCGTAGAGGTCACGCACCACGAGCCAGTCGAGGTTGGCCATGCCCAGGCGCTGGGCCTTGCCGTGCGCGGAGCCGACGGCGGGGTTCTGCCCGAGCAGGAAGTAGCCCTTGACCTTGCCGTCGATCATGTCCAGGACGGTGCGGTAGGTCCCGTGGTCGCCCGTCAGGCGCGGCAGGTAGTCGTAGGCGAAGTCGTTCTCCGCGGTGGCGGCCGCGCCCCAGTACGCCTTGAGGAGACTGATCGAGTAGGCGCGGGACATGCTCCAGAAGCCCTTGGCGGTGGCGGGCCGCATCCCGCCCACCCAGGACTCCAGGTCGGGGTGGTCCTGCGCGCGCGGCATCGGCAGGTATCCCGGGAGGAGGTTGAACAGGGTGGGGATGTCGGTCGAGCCCTGGATGGAGGCGTGCCCGCGCAGCGCGAGGATGCCGCCGCCGGGCCGGCCCATGTTCCCCAGCAGCAGCTGGAGGATGGCGCCGGTGCGGATGTACTGCGCGCCCACGCTGTGCTGGGTCCACCCGACGCTGTAGACCAGCGCGGTGGTGCGCTCGCGGCCCGAGCTCGCCGCCCACGCGTTCGCGACGTCGAGGAACTGCTCGCGGGAGATGCCGCAGACCTCCTCGACGACCTCGGAGGTGTACCGGGCGAAGTGCCGCCGCAGGATCTGGTAGACGGTGCGCGGGTGCTGGAGGGTCTCGTCTCGCCGGACCTCGGCGGGGACCTGCATCCCGTGGGTCTCGTGCTCCATGGCACGGGCGGTGGCCCGGTCACGGGCCTCCTCGCCCTCCTCCTCGCCGGCCCCCTCGCTGCCGGCGTACTGCCAGCTCGCGGAGTCGTAGGTGCGGGTCTCCGGGTCGAACCCGGAGAACAGCCCGTCGAGGTCCTCGGTGTCGAGGTAGTCCTCGGAGACGATCGTCGCGGCGTTGGTGTAGGCCAGGACGTACTCGCGGAAGTCCAGCCCGTTGCTCAGCACGTGGTTGACGACGGCGCCGAGGAAGACGATGTCCGAGCCCACCCGGATGGGCACGTAGGTGTCGGCGAGCGCGCTCGTGCGCGTGAACCGGGGGTCGATGTGGATGACGCGCGCGCCGCGGGCCTTCGCCTCGACGACCCACTGGAAGCCCACCGGGTGGGCCTCGGCCATGTTCGAGCCCTGGATGACGATGCAGTCCGCGTTGACCAGGTCCTGCTGGAAGCCGGTGGCGCCGCCGCGACCGAAGCTGGTCCCCAGACCGGGGACCGTCGCGGAGTGTCAAATACGGGCCTGGTTCTCGATCTGCAGGGCGCCGAGCGCGGTGAACAGCTTCTTGATGAGGTAGTTCTCCTCGTTGTCCAGGGTCGCCCCGCCCAGGCTCGCGATCCCGAGGGTCCGGCGGACGTACCGGCCCTCCTCGTCGCGGTCCTGCCACGTCCGGCGTCGCGCGTCGACCACCCGGTCGGCGATCATGCCCATCGCGACGTCGAGGTCGAGGTCCTCCCACTGCGTGCCGTAGGGACGGCGGTAGCGGACCTTGGTCAGCCGCAGCGGCGAGGTGACGAGGTTCTTGCTGGCCGAGCCCTTGGGGCACAGCCGGCCGCGGGAGATGGGGCTGTCGGGGTCGCCCTCGATCTGCACGACCTTGTCGTCCTTGACGTAGACCCGCTGCCCGCACCCCACCGCGCAGTAGGGGCACACGCTGCGGGCGACGCGGTCGGCGGTCTCGGTGCGGGCGGTGAGGCGCTCCGTCCGGGCGGACCGGACGGCCGGGCCGCGGCCGAGCGGGTCGGTGCCGGTCAGCTGGCGCAGCACCGGCCAGGACAGGAACACCTTGCTGGTCTCCATCGGCCCGCCTCCTCCTGCCCTCACCGTAGCGAAGCGCTCGCCGCCGCGCGCCCTCTCAGCGCACCGTGATGGCGTGCTCGCCCGCCGCCACGAGCTCGCCCACGACCGGGTGGCCCGGGACCTCCCCGGCCACGAGGAGGCCCCCGGAGGTCTGCGCGTCGGCGAGGAGGAGCAGCTCGTCGTCGTCGACGCCCGACGTCAGGTACGGACGCACCCAGGTGAGGTTGCGCCGGGAGCCGCCCGGGACGAACCCCTCGGCCAGGGAGCGCCGCGCGCCGTCGAGGTAGGGCACGGCGGAGGCGTCGACGACGGCGGAGACCCCGCTGGCGCGCACGAGCTTGAGGAGGTGACCGAGCAGGCCGAACCCGGTGACGTCGGTCGCGCACCGGGCGCCCCCGGCCAGCGCGGCGCGGGCGGCGTCGCGGTTGAGGGTGGTCATGACCGACACCGCCTCGTCGAACCGCTCCCCCGTCGCCTTGTGGCGGTTGTTGAGCACCCCCAGGCCGAGCGGCTTGGTGAGGGTCAGCGGCGTGCCGGCGAGCCCGGCGTCGTTGCGCAGGAGGTGGTCGGCGTCGGCCATGCCGGTGACGGCCTGGCCGTACTTGGGCTCGGGGTCGTCGATGCTGTGCCCGCCGCCGAGGAAGGTGCCGGCGGCGGCGCACACGTCGGAGCCGCCCCGCAGGACCTCGGCGGCGACCTCGAGGGGGATCCTGCCGCGCGGCCAGGAGAGCAGGTTCACCGCCACCAGGGGCGTCCCGCCCATGGCGTAGACGTCCGAGAGCGCGTTCGTCGCGGCGATACGGCCCCAGTCGTACGGGTCGTCGACGACGGGGGTGAAGAAGTCGGCGGTGGCGATGATCGCCCGTCCGCCCTCGATGCGGACCACGGCGGCGTCGTCACCGTGCTCCGGTCCCACCATGAGCTCGGTCAGCCCGCCCTCCGGGCCGGCGGTGCCGCGGCGGCCCCCACCGGTGACGAGCCCGCCGAGGAGGGCCTCGAGCTCTCCCGGGGGCACCTTGCACGCGCACCCGCCCCCGGCGGCGTGCTGCGTCAGACGCAGCGGGGCTCCGGCGCTCACCTGTCGGACTCTAGGGACACCGGGGCCCGGTGTCCACGGCGCCGGGGCCTCCTGGGACTCCCGGGGCCGGTGTCCACGGCGCCGGCGGCGCCGGGCCCCGTTAGGGTGTGCCGCGGAGGCGTACCTCGTCTGGTGACGGGCGCGGTCCTCAAAACCGTAGTGACCGGGGATCCCGGTCAGGCGGGTTCGATTCCCGTCCGCCTCCGCCGGACGATGGAGGTGCGCGCGTGAGTGACCCCCGGCGCGCCGTGCCGCGCACCGACGCCGTGCTCGCCGACCCGCGCCTGGCCCGCGCCGCGGCGGAGCTCGGCCGCGCCACCGTCAAGGAGGCGGTGGCCGCGGCCCTGCAGCGGTGCCGGCGCGGCGACCTGGCCCCGGGTGACGTCGTCGACGCCGCCGTTGCCGCCCTGCCCGCGGCGGCCACGTCGCTGCGGCCGGTCATCAACGCGACCGGGGTCCTGGTCCACACCAACCTCGGCCGGGCGCCGCTGTCCGCCGCCGCGGTCCGGGCGCTGGCCGTCGCGGCCGGGCCCACCGACGTCGAGCTGGACCTGGCCACCGGCCGGCGGGGACCACGCGGCCGCGGCGCCCTCGCCGCGCTCGCCGCCGCGGTGCCCGACGCCGGCGGGGTGCACGTCGTCAACAACGGCGCCGCGGCCCTGGCCCTGGTCACCCTCGCCCTGGCGGCCGGGCGCACCGTGGTCGTGGCCCGCGGGGAGCTGGTCGAGATCGGCGACGGCTTCCGCATCCCCGAGCTGCTCGAGTCCGTCGGGGCGGAGCTCCGCGAGGTGGGCACCACCAACCGGGTGCGCACGCAGGACTACGCCGACGCCGTCGACGACCGGACCGCGTTCGTCCTCAAGGTCCACCCCTCCAACTTCGTCGTGTCGGGCTTCACCTCCTCGGTCGACGTGGCCGACCTCGCGGGCCTGCCCGTCCCGGTGGTGGCCGACATCGGGTCGGGTCTGCTGTCCCCCCACCCGCGGCTGCCGGCCGAGCCGGACGCCGCCACGGCCCTGCGCGCGGGCGCCGCCCTGGTCACGGCGTCGGGGGACAAGCTGCTCGGCGGCCCGCAGTGCGGCCTGCTCCTGGGCCGGGCCGACCTCGTCCACCGCCTGCGCCGGCACCCCTTCGCCCGGGCGGTGCGGGCCGACAAGCTCACCCTCGCCGCGCTGGAGGCGACCCTGACCGGCCCGCCGCCGCCGGTGGCGCTCGCCCTGGCCGGCGACGCGGACGCGCTGCTCGCCCGCGCCCGGGCGGTGGCCGCGGCCCTCGCCGGCGTCGTCGCGGCCACGGCGGCCCGCTCGGTCGCGGCCGTCGGCGGCGGGGGTGCGCCCGGGGTGGAGCTGGCCAGCGCGGCGGTGACGCTGCCCGCGGCGCTCGCCGGGCCGCTGCGCGCGGGGACGCGACCCGTCGTCGGGCACGTCGAGCGCGGCGTCCTGCTCCTGGACCTCCTCGCCGTCCCGCCGGAGGACGACGCCGCCCTCGTCGAGGCGGTGCGGGCGGCGGCCGGCGGCCGCTGATGCACGTCGTCGCCACCGCGGGTCACGTCGACCACGGCAAGTCCGCGCTCGTCCGGGCGCTGACCGGGACGGACCCGGACCGGCTCGCGGAGGAGCGGCGCCGCGGTCTGACCATCGAGCTCGGTCACGCGTGGACGACCCTGCCAGGGGCGGGGGAGGTCGCGTTCGTCGACGTGCCCGGCCACGAGCGGTTCCTCACGACGACGCTCGCCGGGGTCGGTCCCGTCCCGGCGGTGCTCCTCGTGGTGGCCGCCGACGACCCGTGGATGCCCCAGGCGGCCGAGCACCTCGCCGCCCTCGACGCCCTCGGCGTGCGCCACGGCGTCGTGGCGGTCACCCGCGCGGACCTGGCCGACCCGGCCCCGGCCCGTGACCGCGCCCTCGCGGCCCTGGCACGCACCGGCCTCGCGGGCGCACCCGCCGTGGCCGTGAGCTCGCGCACCGGCGCCGGTCTGGGTGCGCTGCGGGCAGCGCTCGCCGCGGTGCTCGCGGACCTGCCCGTGCCCGACGCCGGAGCCGACGTGCGGCTGTGGGTGGACCGTCGCTTCACGGTCGCGGGCGCGGGGACCGTGGTCACCGGCACCCTGCCGGCCGGCACGGTCCGGGTCGGGCAGACCCTCACCACCGGTGGGGACGTGAGCCTGCGCGTGCGTGCGGTGCAGTCGCTGGGCCGCGCCGTCGAGTCCGTCTCCGGCACCGCCCGCGTGGCGCTCAACCTCGCCGGGGCCCCGGCCCCGGGCCGCGGCGGGGTGCTCCTCACGCCGGGCGCGTTCCACCTCACCACGGTCGTCGACGTCCGCCTCACGGCCGCCGCGGGCACCCGCGAGCGCCCGCCCGAGCGTCCCGTCCTGCACGTGGGGGCGGCGGACCTCGCCGTCCACCACCGCCCCCTCAGCGCCGGCCTCGCCCGGCTCACCCTCGACCGCGCCCTGCCGCTGCGGGTCGGCGACCGGGCGGTCCTGCGCGACCCCGGCAGCCGCGAGCTGTGGGGCGTGGTGGTCCTCGACCCGGCCCCGCCCGCCCTCGTGCGGCGCGGCGACGCCGGCCGGCGGGCTGACGCCCTCGCCGCGGCGACCGGGCGACCCGACGCCGCGGCGGAGGTCCGGCGTCGCGGCCTGGTCGAGCGCGAGCTCCTGCGCCGCATCGGGGTGCCCGGCGAGGCGGGCGTCACCGCGGGCGGGTGGCTGCTGTCGGCCGACCGGGCGGCCGCGGCGGGCGCGGCGGCCAGGTCCGTGGTCGCCGAGCACGACCGCGCCCATCCGCTCGACCCGGGGGTGCCGCTGCCGGCACTCGCCGAGCGGCTCGGGCTGCCCTCGGAGGTGGCCCGCGCCGTGCTCGGGCCGCCGCTCGTCCTCGGCGCCGGCCGGGTCACCCTCGGCGCGGGCCTGCCCCCCGCCGTCGCGGAGGCTGTCGGCCGGGTCCGGGAGGACCTGCGGGCCGAGCCGTTCGCGGCCCCCACCGCCGACCGGCTGAAAGAGCTCGGCCTCGACGACCGGGCCCTCGCCGCGGCCGCCCGCGCCGGCCTCCTCCTGCGCCCCGCGCCGGGGCTCGTCCTGCTCCCCGACGCGGCGGCCGCCGCTGCGGGCCGGCTGGCGGCCCTGCCCCAGCCCTTCACCGCGGCGCAGGCCCGGGCGGCGCTGGGCACCACCCGCCGCGTCGCGCTCCCCCTGCTCGAGCACCTGGACCGGCTCGGCGTCACCCGGCGGCTGCCCGACGACCGGCGCGAGGTCCGCTCCGGTACGGTCACCTCGTGGAGCCCTCTCTGACCACCCTGGCGGTGGACTGCGGCGGCGGTGGCATCAAGGCCTCCGTGCTGGACGCCGCGGGGACCATGCACGCCCAGCCCGTCCGGGCGAGCACGCCGTACCCGCTGCCGCCCTCGCGCCTGGTCTCGGTCATCTCCTCCCTCGCCGAGCAGCTGCCGGCCGCCGACCGGGTGACCGTGGGGATGCCCGGGATGCTGCGCCACGGTGTCGTGGTGGCGACGCCGCACTACGTCACCAAGGCGGGGCCGCGCACGCGGGTGCTGCCCGAGCTCGTCCTCCACTGGTCCGGCTTCGACATGCGCTCGGCCGTGGAGGATGCCCTCGGGCTGCCGGCGCTCGTCCTCAACGACGCCGAGGTCCACGGCGCGGGGGTCGTGGCCGGGGCCGGTCTGGAGATGATCCTCACGCTGGGCACCGGGCTGGGGAACGCCGTCTTCGACGGCGGCGCGCTGGCCCCGCACGTCGAGCTCAGCCAGGGCCCGGTCAAGTGGGGCCTGACCTACGACGACTACATCGGCGAGCACGAGCGCCTGCGCCTGGGCGACGCGATGTGGTCGCGGCGGGTCCGCAACGTCATCGAGGCGCTCCGCCCGATGTACCTGTGGGACCGGCTCTACGTCGGCGGGGGCAACTCCCGGCGCATCTCCGCCGCCGTCCTGGGCCGGCTCGGTGACGACGTCGTCGTCGTGCCCAACAGCGCCGGCATCGTCGGCGGGGTGCGCGCGTGGGAGCTGCAGCTCCCGCGGGCCGGCGCCCCCCGGCCCCTCGAGGGCTAGCGCACGGCCCGGGCGTCGGCGACGGCGGCGGCCTCGAGGAGCACCCGGGTGAACGGCACCGGGTCGGTGAGGGCGACCAGGTGCGTGGCGCCGGGGACGTGCACGAGCCGGCCGTCGCGGCACGCGCGCAGGTAGCGCCGCTCGTGGAGCCGGAAGTGGTCGAGGCGGCCGTTGACGATCCACACCGGTGCGGTGATCGCGGCGAGCTCGGCGAGCGGGTCCAGCCCGGCGACGCCGGCCAGGGCGGCGTCCATGACCTCCAGGGCCATCCCGCCCGCGCCGACGTCCGTCACGGCCTCCGGCGGCAGGAACCGTCGGGCGAGCGCGTCGCCGAGGCCCGCCCCGCGGTCCGGCAGCCGGGCCACGAGACGGGCCAGGGCCCGGTACCCCGTGAGGCCCGGCCCGCGCGGCACGGTGCTGCACGACGCCGCGACGACCGCGTCCGGGGGCCGCGCCCCCGTCGCGGCCCAGTGGATCGCGAGGTAGCCCCCGAGGGACAGGCCCGCCACCACGAGCGGGCCGGGGACCTGCGCCGCGGCGGTGAGGGTCGCCATCGCGCCGGCGACGGTGAACTCCTCCCCCCGGCGGGTGCCGTGCCCGGGCAGGTCGGGGGCCAGCGCCTGCACCCCGGCCGCCTCGAGGGCGCCCACCTGACGCCGCCACATCGTCGCGGACGTGCGGATGCCGTGGACGAGGAGGACGGTCGTCATCGTCCCAGCCTGCCACGCACGAAAGCGGCGCCTGCCACGCACGAAGGCCCGGCCCCCGAGGGGACCGGACCTTCGTCGGTGGTGCGTCGTGCGTCAGGCGCGCGGGTCGACCGAACCCTCGGCCGCGCCGGCCTGGGCGTCGGTGGCCTCGTCCGTGGACTGGACGGCCGCGGTCTCGGCGTCGGCCTGCTGGGCCTCGACGGTGGTCGAGCCCTCGACGCCCTCGGTGGCGGAGCCCTGCTCGCCCGGGGCCTCGGCCTCGACGGCGGCCGCGGTGGTCTCCTCGACCTCGGCGGTCTCGGGAGCCGGGGCGGCGGCCGCGCGGGCGGTGGCCTTCTCGGCCTCGCGGACCGTGGCCTGCTTGGGGCTGACGGGCTCGAGGACGAGCTCGATCACGGCCATGGGGGCGTTGTCGCCCTTGCGGGGCGCCACCTGCGTGATGCGGGTGTAGCCGCCGTTGCGCTCGGCGAACTTCGGGGCGGTCTGCTCGAAGAGCTCGGCCACGATGTCCTTGCGGCGCACGGTGGTCATGACCTTGCGGCGGGCGTGGAGGTCACCGCGCTTGGCCAGCGTGATGAGCTTCTCCGCCACGGGCTGCAGCCGCTTGGCCCGGTGCGCCGTGGTCGTGATCTTCGTGTGCTCGAACAGCGCGGTGGCCAGGTTGGCCAGCATGAGCCGCTCGTGCGCCGCGCTGCCACCCAGACGGGGACCCTTGGAGGGGGTAGGCATGTCTAACTCCTAGTGATGGTGTCGGGTGAGCAGGTCAGCTGGGCTGCTCGTCGCTGAACTGGATGTCGCCGTAGACGTCGTCGTCCTCGTCCTCGTCGCCCGCGTGGGCGGCCAGGTCGAAGTCGGCGGGGCTGTCCTTGAGGGTCAGGCCCAGTCCGGTGAGCTTCTCCTTGATCTCGCCGATCGACTTCGCGCCGAAGTTGCGGATGTCGAGGAGGTCGGCCTCGCTGCGGGCCACGAGCTCACCCACGGTGTGGATGCCCTCACGCTTGAGGCAGTTGTAGGACCGGGACAGCAGCCCGAGGTCCTCGATCGGCAGGGCGAGGTCCTGGGCGAGCGCGGCGTCCGTCGGCGACGGGCCGATCTCGATGCCCTCGGCCTCGACGTTGAGCTCACGGGCCAGGCCGAAGAGCTCGACGAGGGTCTTGCCCGCCGAGGCGAGCGCGTCGCGCGGGGCGATCGCGTTCTTCGTCTCGACGTCGACGACGAGCTTGTCGAAGTCCGTGCGCTGCTCGACGCGGGTGGCCTCGACCTTGTAGGTCACCTTCAGCACCGGGGAGTAGATCGAGTCCACCGGGATGCGCCCGATCTCGGAGTCGGCGCTCTTGTTCTGCACGGCGGAGACGTAGCCGCGCCCGCGCTCGACGGTCAGCTCGATCTCGAGCTTGCCCTTGCCGTTGATCGTGGCGACGTGCAGGTCGGGGTTGTGGACCTCGACGCCGGCCGGCGGGGTGATGTCACCGGCGGTGACGACGCCCGGGCCCTGCTTGCGCAGGTACATCACCACGGGCTCGTCGTTCTCCGAGGAGACGACGATGTTCTTGATGTTGAGGATGATCTCGGTGACGTCCTCCTTGACCCCCGGCACGGTGGAGAACTCGTGCAGGACGCCGTCGATCCGGATCGACGTCACGGCGGCACCGGGGATGGAGGAGAGCAGGGTGCGGCGCAGGGAGTTGCCGAGGGTGTAGCCGAAGCCCGGCTCGAGCGGCTCGATGACGAAGCGCGAGCGGTAGTCGGAGACGACCTCTTCGGTCAGGGCGGGGCGCTGTGCGATGAGCACTGGTGGGTTTCCTTTCGATCGGCGTCCGCTATATGACGCCTGAGGACCGGCCTGGTCCGGCCGGCGGTCGTGCCGTTGCGTGCAGAGGCGGGGTGCGCGCGCCGAGGGGCGTGCGCACCCCGCGGGGTCGCGTCAGACGCGGCGGCGCTTGGGCGGGCGGCAGCCGTTGTGCGCCTGCGGGGTGACGTCCTGGATCGAGCCGACCTCGAGGCCGGTGGCCTGGAGGGAGCGGATCGCGGTCTCGCGGCCGGAGCCGGGTCCCTTGACGAAGACGTCGACCTTCTTCATCCCGTGCTCCTGCGCGCGGCGGGCCGCGGCCTCGGCGGCGAGCTGGGCGGCGAAGGGCGTCGACTTGCGCGAGCCCTTGAAGCCGACCTGGCCCGACGACGCCCAGGCGATGACGGCGCCGGTCGGGTCGGTGATGGAGACGATCGTGTTGTTGAACGTGCTCTTGATGTAGGCGTGGCCGTGGGAGACGTTCTTGCGCTCCTTGCGGCGCGGCTTGCGGGCCGCGGTCGCCGTACGGGTCTTGGGGGGCATGAGGTGCTTTCTCTCCTGGGGTGAGGTCGTCGGACCGGTCCGCGGGCGCCGGTGGGCGCCGGACGCGGACGGCTGCTACTTCTTGCCGGCCTTCTTCTTGCCGGCGACGGTGCGCTTGGGGCCCTTGCGGGTGCGCGCGTTGGTCTTGGTGCGCTGCCCGTGCACGGGCAGACCACGACGGTGGCGCAGGCCCTGGTAGCAGCCGATCTCCACCTTGCGGCGGATGTCCGCGGCGACCTCGCGGCGGAGGTCACCCTCGACCTTGAAGTTGCCCTCGATGTGGTCACGGAGAGCGACGAGGTCGGTGTCGGTCAGGTCCTTGACGCGCAGGTCAGGGCTGATCCCGGTGGCCTCGAGGGTCTCCTTGGCGCGGGTCCTGCCCACGCCGTAGATGTAGGTGAGCGCGATCTCGAGCCGCTTCTCGCGGGGGAGGTCGACGCCGGAGAGACGTGCCAACTTTGACTCCTGTTGTGGGTCGGAGGTCTGCCTCACCACCCTCGCCGCTGCTGCGGGCCCCGGCCTCCGAGCCGGGGGTGGCACCCGTGGGTGCTGGTGGTGCGGTTGCCGGGAGGACCCCGGCGGTCAGGGACTCAGCCCTGGCGCTGCTTGTGACGCAGGTTCTCGCAGATGACCATGACGCGGCCGTGGCGACGGATGACCTTGCACTTGTCGCAGATCGGCTTGACGCTGGGCTTGACCTTCATGATTCTTCCTCCGCCGCCGCGCATGCCGGGGCCCCGCAGGGGCCGTCACGGCGGCGATGTGCTCGTGGTGGTTACTTGTAGCGGTAGACGATGCGACCCCGGGTGAGGTCGTACGGGCTCAGCTCCACGACGACCCGGTCCTCGGGGAGGATCCGGATGTAGTGCTGGCGCATCTTGCCCGAGATGTGCGCGAGCACCTTGTGCCCGTTGCTCAGCTCCACCCGGAACATCGCATTCGGCAGTGCCTCGACGACACTGCCCTCGATCTCGATGACGCCGTCCTTCTTCGCCATGAACTCCCGCTAACGTTGGTGTGCTCGAAAGGTGGCCGTGGCGACCCGCACGCACGCGTGCAGGGCGAGCCCACGCCCAGCGGACAATCCTACGGCATCGCCGGCGCCGGCGGAACCGCGGCCCGGGTGAGGCGGACCACCCCGGCGAGCAGGCTGTGTGGGGAGTCCTCAGTCCTCGGGCGCCAGGACCCCCAGGAGCTGACCACGCGCGACGGCGTCGGTGCGGGTGTGGACCCCGAGCTTGCGGTAGATGCTGCGCACCTGCGTCTTGACCGTGCTCTCGGAGACGTACAGGCGACGGGCGATGACGGCCACCGGCCGGCCGCTCGCGAGCTCGCGCAGGACCTTCAGCTCCCGCCCGCTGAGCGGCTCGGAGCGGACCGGCTCGGGGAACGGGCCGCTCCCCGCGGCCAGCACCGAGCGGTCGAGCACCTCGCCCCCGCCGGGCAGGGTGGCGGCGACCGACTCGAGGTCGCCCCGCGGGACGAGGAGGAACGGGCGCAGCAGCCCGGTGCGCTCGGCGATCCGGGTGGCCAGGTCCAGCGCTCCGGTGGCGGTGGCCCGCTCCCCCAGCCGGTGGGCGGCCACCGCGTGCACCAGCAGGCCCTCCAGCGCCGGCCGGCAGAGCAGCGGGACCACACCGGCCGGGGCCCGGCTGAGGTCGAGCGCGCCGCGGTCGTCCCCGGTGTACAGCGCGACCTTCGCCCGGGCGACGTCGGCCCAGTGCGGGTCGGCTCCTCGGACGTCGGTCAGCAGGGTCCGGGCGCGGGTGAGGTTGTCCGTCGCCAGGCACAGGTCCACCAGGGCGGTGAGCAGGAGGGTCTCGGTGAGGCGCTCCACCCCGGCGCCCCGCTGCTCGCGGTAGCGCTCGAGGTCGGCCAGGTGCTCCTCGGCGCCCGTCCCGTGGAGGGACCGGCCGGCCCACACGTACAGCAGGACCGCCTCGAGCCAGCGCTCGCCCTCGCCCAGCGCCGGCGGGCTGCCCGGCGCGGACGCGGGGTGCAGGGCGTCGAGATCGTGGATCGCGGGGACGGCGGTCGCGGCCACCCGCTCCAGCGGCCCGTCCGTCCCGCCCCGGTCCCGCCGGCCCCACGCGAGCCAGCGCGAGGCGGTGCGCGGGTGCCCCATGAGGGCCAGGGTCAGCGCGAGGCCCGAGGCGGCCTCGCGCCGGGTCGGCCCGGGCGACGCGCGGCGCGCCGCCTCGTGGAAGGCGTGCGCCGCGCGCAGCAGGTCGGCCCCGCGCAGCTCGGCCGAGGCCAGGTCGGCGATCGCGGCGGGGAGCCCGGGCGGGTCGGACGCGGCGGCGGCGAGCGGCAGGCCCTCCCCACCCGGCTCGACGAGCGGCAGCCCGCTCTGCAGCGCCTCGGCGAACCACCGAGGGACGGACGCGGGGAGGACGAGCTCGCGCAGCGCCCGGACCCGGGGACCGTCGTCGGGCAGGCGGGTCAGCGCCTCGCGCAGGAGGTCCCGGTGACCCTCGAGGACCGCCGCCCACGTCGTCTCGACCGTGGCGCGCAGGAGATCGGTGTCCTGGGCGTCGACGGCGTGCCGGAGCGCCGCGGGCGCGTCCCCGGCCGCCGTCGCGAGACGGGCGCTCGCGGCGCTGAGGGCACGGAACCGGGCGGGGTCGTCCTCGAGGAGGATCTGTCGCCCGCCCGCGCGCAGCAGCGGCGGGTAGCGCAGCTCGCCGGCACCGCCGGGAAGGAGGAGCCCGGCCCGGGCCATCCGCGCGAGCACGGTCTCGACGTGAGTCGCCTCACCAGGGGCCAGGAGGGCGGCCGTGGCCTCCCTCGTGAGGGTGCCGGGCACCGCCAGGGCGGTCAGCGCCCCGGCGTCCCCGTCCGCGTCGAGGTCCGCCAGGACCACCCGCAGGTAGGCGGCGATGCCGGAGACGTCGGGGAGCGGGTCGCCCTCCTCGTCGGGGGTGGACGTGAGCAGGGCCACGCGCAGCAGTCCCGGCCACCCGCCGGTCGCGGCGCACAGCTCGGCGGCGGCGTCCGGGCTGACGGACACCCCCAGCGACCGCCCCAGCAGCGCGACCCGCCGGGGGTCCAGCGCGAGGTCCTCGGCGCGCAGGACGACCGCGTCACCGCTCGCGCCGGCGAGCGCCACGGCCGGCCGGGTGGCCCGCATGAGCAGGACCAGGTGGAGCTGCTCGTGCTCGTGCGCGAGCTCGACGAGCTCGGCGTCGACCGACTCCTCGGGCTGGCGGTCGTAGGCGTCGACGACGATGACGAGGTCGCGCCGGCGGGCCCCGGCGGTGCGGGCCAGGCGCTGCCAGCCGTCCTCGCCCACGCCGGGGTTCTCGTGGCCCGCGAGGACGACCGCGTCGTGGAGCGCGGCCCAGAACTCCGCACGGCCCGTCACCGACGGCGGCACCGCCGCCCACACGAGGTCGTGCTCGGGCAGGTCGCGCCGGCGCAGCCACGCCGAGACGGTCGTCGTCTTGCCGTAGCCGCGCGGGGCCTGCACCACGACGAGCGCGGGCAGGCCGCTCAGGCGTGACCAGGCGGCGTCGGTGGGGAAGAACGCCTCGGGGACGCGTGGCAGGCCCCGTCCGTCACCGTCGCGGCGCGACGGTGGCATCACTCGTCGCTTCCGCCGGCGACGGTCGCCGGCTGCGCGGAGCGGTCGAGCTCCTCGGCCCGGCGCAGGGCCTCCGCGCGGTTCGTCACCCGCATCTTGTGGTAGATGCTGCGGAGGTGGGACTTGGCGGTGTTGACCGACAGGCCCAGCTCCCGGGCGACCGCGACGGCGCCGGCGTGGACGTGCAGGGCCTGGAGGACCTCGAGCTCGCGCGGGGTGAGGATCTCGGTGAGCTCCTCCCCGCCGGCGGCCACGGCGTCGGGCGCGGGCGCGAGCCCTGCGGGCCACATCTGCAGGACCTGCGGGTCGGCGCCGGCGAGGGCGGTGAAGACCCCGCGCGGGATGACGAGGAACGGCCGGCGCAGCCCGGACGACTCGCCGGCGCGGACGGCGCGGACGAAGGCCGCCCGGGCGGGCACCCGCTCCCCCAGGGCGTGGTGGGCCGCCGCGACGACGAGCCAGCACTCCATGACCGAGCGCTGGGTGAGACCGGGCATCTCGAGCGCGGCCCGGGCGCGGGCCATGGCCCGGCGGTGGTCACCGGCGGCGAGGGCGAGACGCGCGTGGGTGGCGGCGCTGACCACCGACACCGGCAGGTCCTCGGCGGCCTTGCGCGCCGCGACGTCCAGCCCGCCGGCCAGGAGGACCTCGACCTCGGAGGTGCGCACGAGCATCTCCGTCAGGCCTCCGCGCGGCAGGTAGTGCCGGGCCGCGCGCAGGTTCGCCGCCCACCGCGCGACGTCGGCCGGGCCGCCGTCGAGGGAGGCGTGCAGGGCCGAGACCAGGACCGACAGCGCCCAGACCTCGTCGCGCCGGTGCCGCTGCGGCATCGCCGCGACGCGCTCCGCGAGGTCGTCGTCGAGGCGGTCCAGCGCGACGAGGGCGGCGGCCTGGGCGAGCCACGGGCCCACCAGCGCGTGGTCCTCGTGGTCCGGACGGTTCACCGCCGCCAGGACCGGGTCGGCGAGCCAGCGGGCGGCGATGTCGGCGTCGGCGTAGATGGCGTGGGTCATGGCCAGGCCCACGGTGGCGAGCCGGACCGACGTGGGGTTGCCGCCGGGCTCCTGCGCCCGGGACCGGGCCCGCCCGAACGCGTAGAGGGCGGCGGACTCGTCCCCGGCGAGGACGGCGGCGACCCCCCACTGCAGCAGGGCGACCGAGGTGGGCTCGACACGTCCGTGGGTGCGCTGGGGCGAGAACTCGGCGGTGATCCCGCGGATGTCGCCCGTGCGCCAGGGCGGCGCCGGCGGTCGGTCGCCGCCGGGCGGGAGGGACCCCGTCACGTCCTCGCGGGCCACCCGGAACCGCGGGTGCGCGGCGGCCACCTCAGGCGGGATGAGCTGGGCGGCGGCCACGAGGACCACCGGCTCCTCCGTGACGATGTGGTGCCACTCCTGCTCCAGGACGCGCTCCGCGGTCTCCCAGGCGCCGGCGTGGACCGCGTGGACGAGCACCCGCAGGTGGTCGTCCCCGCGGGCGTGGTGGTCCATGAGGATGCGGTGGACCTCGCGCAGCTCGTCGGGGCGGGACTCGGCCAGCATCCGCACGAGGGCCTGCCGCACGATCGGGGCGAAGGAGTAGGCCCGCCGGCCGTCGCGGATCTCCTCGCGGAGCAGCCCGGCGGCCCGGACGTTGCGCAGGATCTGCGGCGTCGTGTCCTGGGGCGCGAGGAGCTGGGCGACCTCCGCGTCGAACTCCTCCGGGACGGCGGCCCGCAGGAGGAAGCTCCGCACGGCCTCGTGGCGAAGGTCCCGGACCATCGAGGCGATGTACTCGTCGGCGAGGGCGAGGTTGACCTGCCCACCCTCGGTGCGCGAGCGCACCAGGACGTCGCGCACGGCGGCGGGCCAGCCGCCGAACCCGTCGGCGAGCCGGCCGGCGTCGCGCCCGGAGATCGGCACGCCGAGCCGGCGCGCCAGCGCTGCGACCGCGACCGCGTCGAGCCGCAGGTTCTGCGGCGAGATGATCGTGGCGTCGACGGACAGGGACCCGGAGGTCTCCAGCAGGCGCATGGTCCGCGTGGCGACGACCAGGTAGAGCTGGTCGTTCTGGCGCACCAGCTCGACGAGGTCGTCGTCGATCTCCGCTGCGGCGTCCCGCCGTCCGGCGTGGTGGTAGCTGTCCAGGACGATCGTCAGCGGGGTGCGCCGGGCGCCGAGCGCGCCGAGGACGCGCAGCCGGTCCGTGTCCCCGGCCGGTGCGGGCCCGGCGACGGCCCGCTCCTGCTGGAGCACCCCCGCCGCCTCGAGCGCACCGGCGACCCCGGCCCAGAACTCCGCGGCGTCGTTGGCCTCGCGGGTGAGCGCGAGGGAGACGACCGCGTGCCCCGGACCACCGGTGGCCAGCCAGGCCCCGAGCAGGGTGGACTTGCCGTAGCCGCGTGGTCCGCGGACGACCGTGAGCGGGGCGCGGGCGTCGAGCATGGCGATCAGTGCCGGGTCGACCTCGACCTCGCGGGCCGTGCGCGGCCGGAGCTCGAGGACGGCGGGGAGCGACGCGACCACGCCACCCCCTCCCCCCGCACGTCCGTCCCCGGACGCCGGCGCCGCCGTACGGTGCCCTTGCCATTGTGGGCCTCGGGACGGCGTTGTGGAACGGTTCGGCGGCAATATCCCCCGAACATGGGATTTCGTGCCCGAAGAGATCGGGGCACACAGAGATGGGGCGGCGAAGGGCGGGTCAGCCGGGTGCGACCTCGACGCCGAGCGCGGCGAGCCGGGCGGCCCCGCCGTCGGGCGCGGTGAGGACCCAGATGCCGTGCTCACCCAGCGCCACCGTGTGCTCCCAGTGCGCGGCGCGGGCGCCGTCGAGGGTGACCACGGTCCAGTCGTCGGCGAGGACCTCGCTCGCGGGGGACCCGGCGGTGAGCATCGGCTCGACCGCCAGCGCCATCCCCGGGCGCAGGCGGGGCCCTTTGTCCTTGGTGCGGTAGTTCAGCACCTCGGGCGGCTGGTGCATCGCCGAGCCGATGCCGTGCCCGACGTACTCCTCGACGATCCCCAGCCGGACCCCGGTCTCGCCGCCGCGTCGCTCGACCACGTCCTCGACGGCGTCCCCGACGGCGCCGAGGTGGGTGCCGGTGGCCAGTGCCGCGATCCCGGCCCACATCGCCTCCTCGGTGATGTCGACCAGGAGGCGGTCCTCCTCGTCGGCGGGCTCGCCGACGATCGTGGTGAAGGCGGCGTCACCGTGCCACCCCTCGACCACGGCGCCGCAGTCGAAGGAGACGACGTCGCCCTCCTGGATGACCCGGTCGCCGGGGATGCCGTGGACGATGACCTCGTTGACGGAGATGCACACCGTCGCGGGGTAGCCGTGGTAGCCGAGGAAGTTCGAGGTGGCTCCGGCTCGCGCCAGCACGTCGGCGGCGACGGCGTCGAGCTCGCCCGTGGTCGTCCCGGGCGCGACGGCCTCGCGCAGCGCCGCGTGGATGTCGGCGACCACCAGGCCCGCCCGCCGCATGACCGCGATCTGCTCCGGGGTCTTGTACTCGATCCGCTCGCGCCCGAACACGGTCCGCCTCAGCCGAGGCGGGGCGCGAGGGCGGTCATGATGCGCTCGGTGACCTCGTCGATCGAACCGATGCCGTCGACCTGCACGAGCAGGCCCCGCCCGGCGTAGACGTCGGCCAGCGGCTGGGTCTGCTCGGCGTAGACCTCGAGCCGGCGGCGGATGACCACCTCGGTGTCGTCCGCCCGGCCCTGCTCCTGGGCCCGCCCGAGCAGGCGGGTGACCACCTCGTCGGTGTCCGCGGTGAGCTCGACGACGGCGTCGAGCGCCTGCCCGGCGTCGGCGAGCATGGCGTCGAGCTCGACGACCTGGTCGTCGGTGCGCGGGTAGCCGTCCAGGAGGAAGCCGTCCGCGGCGTCGGACTGCGCGAGCCGGTCGCGCACCATGGCGTTGGTGACCTCGTCGGGCACGTACTCCCCGGCGTCCATGTAGCGCTGGGCGCGGCGGCCGAGCTCGGTCTGGCCGGCGACGTTGGCCCGGAAGATGTCCCCGGTGGACACCGCCGGGACGCCCAGCCGCTCGGAGATCCGCGCGGCCTGGGTCCCCTTGCCGGCGCCGGGGGGGCCGAGGAGGACGAGACGTGCGCTCATCGGAGGAACCCTTCGTAGTGCCGCTGCTGGAGCTGGGAGTCGATCTCCTTGACCGTCTGCAGACCCACGCCGACGACGATGAGGATCGAGGTGCCGCCGAACGCGATCTGCGTGATGTTCATCTGCGCGAACACGATCGTCGGGATGAGGGCGACCAGGGTCAGGTAGATGGCGCCGGCCGTCGTGATGCGGATGATGACGTACTGCAGGTACTCGGCGGTGGGCCGGCCCGCACGGATGCCGGGGATGAACCCGCCGTACCGCTTCATGTTGTCCGCGACCTCGTCGGGGTCGAACGTGATCGAGGTGTAGAAGAACGCGAAGAACAGGATGAGCACCGCGTACAGCGCGATGTACAGGGGCGAGGCCGGGTTCGCGACGTTGGCGATGACCCACTGCACCCACGGCTCGGTCTGGTCGCCGAACTGCGCGACGAGGGTCGGCAGGGCCAGGAGCGAGGAGGCGAAGATGACCGGGATGACGCCGGGCATGTTGATCTTGATCGGGATGTAGGTCGAGGAGCCGCCGTACATGCGCCGCCCCACCATCCGCTTGGCGTACTGGACGGGGATCCGACGCTGCGACTGCTCGACGAACACGACGAGCAGCGTGATGAGCAGGATGAGACCTACGACGATCGCGAGGCGGCCGGCGCCGTCGGCGCCACCGGCGATCGACCACAGCGCCGAGGGGAACGAGGCGGCGATGGAGGTGAAGATCAGCAGCGACATGCCGTTGCCGACACCGCGCTCGGTGATGAGCTCGCCCAGCCACATGATCAGCCCGGTGCCGGCGGTCATCGCCGTGATGGTCAGCAGGAGCGAGAGCGGGGAGTCGTCCGGGATCGGCGGGGTGGGGCAGCCCGGGAAGAGGGCGCTGTTGGCCACCGTGACGATCACCGAGGACTGCAGGATCGCGAGGAAGATCGTGAGGTAGCGGGTGTACTGCGTGAGCTTGGACTGCCCCGCCTGGCCCTCCTTGTGCAGCTCCTCGAACCGCGGGATGACCACCCGCATGAGCTGGACGATGATGCTCGCCGTGATGTAGGGCATGATCCCCAGCGCGAACACGCTCAGCTGGAGGAGGGCACCGCCGCTGAAGAGGTTGACCATGCCGAGGAGGTCGCTCGTGCCCTGCAGCGACAGGCACTGCTGGACGTTGACGTAGGAGACCCCCGGGGCCGGGATGAACGTGCCCAGCCGGAAGATCGCCATGATCCCCAGCGTGAACAGCAGCTTGCGCCGTAGGTCAGGCGTGCGGAACGCCTGGGCGAATGCGCTGAGCAAACTTCCTCCTGCATGGTGGTGGCGGGCCACGTCGGCCCGCTGCGGGGTGCGGCCGGGTCACGGCGCGGGCCGCGCGTCAGACTATCGCGGATGCGCGCCGGCGCGGGCCGCCGGGGGCCCCGGACGCACGAGGGCGGCCCGGCACGTGTGCCGGGCCGCCCTCGTCGTGGCTCACGCGGCGGAGATGGTCCCGCCGGCAGCCTCGATCTTGTCCTTGGCCGAGGCCGACCACGCGTCGACGGCGATCTCGAGCTTCACGCCGAGCTCACCGGTGCCGAGGATCTTGACCGGCTTGCCGGAGCGCACCGCGCCCTTGGCGACCAGGTCCTCGACGGTGACGGAGCCACCCTCGGGGTAGAGCGCGCCGAGCTTGTCCAGGTTGACGACCTGGTACTCGGTGCGGAACGGGTTCTTGAAGCCCCGGAGCTTGGGCAGCCGCATGTGCAGCGGCATCTGCCCGCCCTCGAAGCGCTCGGGCACCTGGTAGCGGGCCTTGGTGCCCTTGGTGCCGCGACCGGCGGTCTTGCCGCGCTTGCCACCCTCACCACGGCCGACGCGGACCTTGGCGGTCCGGGCGCCGGGCGCGGGGCGGAGGTGGTGGACGCGCAGCGCGGGGCCCACGGTCTCGTTCTTCTCGTTCTCAGCCATGGTCAGTCGACCTCCTCGACGGAGACGAGGTGCGCCACCGTCTGGATCATGCCGCGGACCTCGGGCTTGTCCTCCCGCACGACCGACTGGCCGATGCGGCGGAGCCCCAGGGTGCGCAGGGTGTCCTTCTGGTTCTGCTTGCCGCCGATGACGGACTTGGTCTGGGTCACCTTGAGCTCGGCCATCACGCACCTGCCCCGACGGTCGCCTGGTCGCCCGACTTCTCGGCGCGGTCCTTCGCCTCGCCCGCGGCGCGCTGGCGCAGCATCGCGGCCGGGGCCACGTGCTCCAGCGGCAGACCACGACGCGCGGCGACGGCCTCGGGCTGCTCGAGCCCCTTGAGCGCCGCCACGGTGGCGTGGACGATGTTGATCGCGTTGGACGAGCCGAGCGACTTGCTCAGGATGTCGTGGATGCCCGCGCAGTCGAGGACGGCGCGGACGGGACCACCGGCGATGACACCGGTACCCGGCGACGCCGGCCGGAGGAAGACGACGCCGGCCGCAGCCTCACCCTGCACGACGTGCGGGATGGTCTTGGCGATGCGGGGGACGCGGAAGAAGTTCTTCTTCGCCTCCTCCACGCCCTTGGCGATCGCCGCGGGCACCTCCTTGGCCTTGCCGTAGCCGACACCCACGGTGCCGTCGCCGTCGCCGACGACGACCAGCGCCGTGAAGCTGAAGCGGCGACCGCCCTTGACGACCTTGGCGACACGGTTGATCGTGACGACGCGCTCGATGTACTGGCTCTTCTCCTCGGCGCCGCGCCGGTTGTCCCGGCGGTCGCCGCCGCCGCGACGGCCGTCGCGCCGGTTGGTGCTCTCGCCCTCGCGGTTCTCCCCCGCGCCGGTAGCGGAGCCGGTCCTGCTTCGCTGCGGTGCAGCCATCAGATGTTCCTCTGCTCTCGTACGGTCTGCGTGGTCACAGGGCCAGACCACCCTCGCGGGCGCCGTCGGCCACGGCCGCGACCCGCCCGTGGTACTTGTTGCCCCCGCGGTCGAACACGGCGGCCTCGATGCCGGCGGCCTTGGCCCGCTCGGCCACGAGCTCGCCGACCTTGCGCGCCTTGGCGACCTTCTCGCCCTCCGCGGACCGCAGGTCCGCCTCGAGCGTGGAGGCCGAGGCCAGCGTGCGGCCGGTGGAGTCGTCCACGAGCTGGGCGACCATGTGCCGGGCAGAGCGGGTGACGACCAGGCGGGGACGCTCGGCCGTGCCCGTGATGCGCTTGCGCACCCGGAGGTGGCGGCGCTGACGGGCGACGTACTTGCCCTTGCCCTTGATGGAGATAGCCATGGCTTACTTACCAGCCTTTCCGACCTTGCGGCGGACCTGCTCGCCGGCGTAGCGCACGCCCTTGCCCTTGTACGGCTCGGGCTTGCGGATCTTGCGGATGTTCGCGGCGACCTCGCCGACGAGCTGCTTGTCGATGCCGGAGACCGAGAACTTCGTCGGGCCCGTCACCGTGAACGTGATGCCCTCGGGGGCGCTCACGGACACCGGGTGGGAGAACCCGAGCGCGAACTCGAGGTCCGAGCCCTTCGCCTGGACGCGGTAACCGGTACCGACGATCTCGAGGTCCTTGGTGTAGCCCTGGGTCACCCCGGTGACGAGGTTGGCCAGGAGCGTGCGGGTCAGGCCGTGGCGCGAGCGCGCCTCGCGCTCGTCGTTGGGCCGGGTCACCACGATGGCGCCGTCCTCGTCGCGTGCGACGGAGATGGGCTCGACCACCGTGTGCGCCAGGGTGCCCTTGGGGCCCTTGACCGTCACGGTGGAGCCGTCGATGGTGACGTCGACGCCAGCGGGGACCGGGACGGGGAGCCTACCGATTCGGGACATGCTCTTATTCCTTCCGGGTCACCAGACGTAGGCGAGGACTTCCCCGCCCACACCCTTGTTCTGCGCCTCGCGGTCCGTCAGCAGGCCGGAGGAGGTGGACAGGATCGCCACACCGAGGCCGCCGAGGACCCTGGGCAGGTTCGTCGACTTGGCGTAGACCCGGAGACCGGGCTTGGACACACGGCGCACCCCCGCGAGCGAGCGCTCACGGTTGGGGCCGAACTTCAGGTCGAGGGTCAGCTTCTTGCCGACCTCGGCGTCCTCGACGGTCCAGGCGGCGATGTAGCCCTCCGCCTTGAGGATCTCGGCGATGTTCGCCTTGAGCTTCGAGTACGGCATGGTCACCGACTCGTGGTACGCCGAGTTGGCGTTACGCAGACGCGTGAGCATGTCCGCGATGGGGTCTGTCATAGTCATCGGGCCTCGGCCCTTCCTCGTCGTGGTTTCCTCGCGGGACCTGCGACGTCAGTGTTACCAGCTGGACTTGGTGATACCGGGCAGCTCGCCGCGCAGCGCCATCTCGCGCAGGCAGACACGGCACAGTCCGAACTTGCGGTAGACCGCGCGCGGACGCCCGCAGCGCTGGCACCGGCTGTACGAGCGGACGCCGAACTTCGGCTTCCGGTTGGCCTTCTGGATCAGAGCGGTCTTCGCCATCTCAGTCCTCCTTGAAAGGGAATCCGAGGCGACGCAGCAGCGAGCGACCCTCGTCGTCGGTGGTGGCCGAGGTGACGACCGTGATGTCCATGCCGCGCACGCGGTCGATCTTGTCCTGGTCGATCTCGTGGAACATCGACTGCTCGGTCAGACCGAAGGTGTAGTTCCCGTGGCCGTCGAACTGCTTCGGGCTCAGGCCGCGGAAGTCGCGGATACGGGGCAGCGCCAGGGACAGCAGCCGGTCGAGGAACTCCCACATGCGGTCCCCGCGAAGGGTGACGTGGGCGCCGATCGGCTGGCCCTCGCGCAGCTTGAACTGGGCGATGGACTTGCGGGCCTTGGTCACCTGCGGCTTCTGACCGGTGATCTGGGCCAGGTCGCGGATCGCGCCCTCGATGAGCTTGGAGTCACGCGCCGCGTCCCCCACGCCCATGTTGACCACGATCTTGGTCAGGCCGGCGACCTCGTTGACGTTGGCGTGCTGGAACTCCTCGCGCAGCCCGGCGACGATCTCGTCGCGGTAGCGCTGCTTGAGGCGCGGCAGTGCGGTGGTGGTGGTCTCGCTCATGCTCAGATGTCCTTACCGGAGCGCTTCGCGACACGGACCCGCACGCTGCGGTCGCGGCCGTCACGCTCGACCTGCTCGGTGCGGTAGCCCACCCGGGTGCCCTTCTTGGTCTCCGGGTCGACCAGCATCACGTTGCTGACGTGGATGGGGGCCTCGACGGTCTCGATGCCGCCGGTGCGCGCACCGCGGCTGGACTGGCCCACCTTGGTGTGCTTCTTCACGCGCTGGACGCCCTCGACGACGACGCGGTCGGCGTCGCGCTGGACCTCCAGCACCCGGCCCTGCTTGCCCTTGTCGCGGCCGGCGATGACGACGACGAGGTCGCCCTTCTTGATCTTCGCCATGGTCAGAGCACCTCCGGCGCCAGAGAAATGATGCGCATGAACTTCTTGTCTCGCAGCTCGCGCCCCACGGGCCCGAAGATGCGGGTACCGCGCGGGTCGCCGTCGTTCTTGAGGATGACGGCCGCGTTCTCGTCGAACTTGATGTACGAGCCGTCGGGACGACGGCGCTCCTTGGTGGTGCGGACCACGACCGCCTTGACGACGTCGCCCTTCTTGACGTTGCCGCCGGGGATGGCGTCCTTGACGGTGGCGACGATGACGTCGCCGATGCCGGCATAGCGCCGGCCGGAGCCGCCGAGCACACGGATGCAGAGGATCTCCTTCGCACCGGTGTTGTCGGCGACCTTCAGCCGCGACTCCTGCTGGATCATGAGGTGTACTCCTGTCGTCGTGCCGGTTCTCGCACGGGGCGAGCCTTGCCGAACGGATGGTGGGCTTCGACCTGGTGGTCGTGGCTTACTTGGCCTTCTCGAGGATCTCGACGAGGCGGAAACGCTTGGTGGCGGACAGCGGCCGGGTCTCCATGATCCGGACGAGGTCGCCGACGTGGGCCTCGCCGTTCTCGTCGTGGGCCTTGACCCGACGGGTGCGGCGGATGACCTTGCCGTAGAGGGCGTGCTTGACGCGGTCCTCGACCTCGACCACCACGGTCTTGTCCATCTTGTCGCTGACCACGTAGCCCCGGGCCGTCTTGCGGTCGGTGCTGCGCGTGGTGTCGCCCTCGGCGGGCGTGGTGTTCTCGCTCACGGGTCCCTCGTTCACTTCTCGGTGCTCGGCGCGGTGCGGATGCCGAGCTCGCGCTCGCGCACGATCGTGTAGATGCGGGCGATGTCGCGGCGCACGGCCTTGAGCCGGCCGTGGTCCTCGAGCTGCCCGGTCGCGGCGGAGAACCGCAGGTTGAACAGCTCGGCCTTGGCCTTCTCCAGCTCCTGGGCCAGCTTCTCGTCGTCCATCTGGTCCAGGTCGGCCGGGGCCATGCCCTTGGTTCCGATGGCCATCAGCTCTCACCACCCTCACGACTCACGAAGCGAGTCTTCATCGGGAGCTTGTGCTGCGCGCGGCTCATGGCCTCGCGGGCGAGCTCCTCATCCACGCCGGCCAGTTCGAACATGATGCGGCCGGGCTTGACGTTGGCGATCCACCACTCCGGGGAGCCCTTGCCGGAACCCATGCGGGTCTCGGCGGGCTTCTTCGTCAGCGGGCGGTCGGGGAAGATGTTGATCCACACCTTTCCACCACGCTTGATGTGACGGGTCATGGCGATACGGGCGGCCTCGATCTGCCGGTTGGTGACGTAGGCGGGCTCGAGGGCCTGGATGCCGAAGTCGCCGAACGAGATCTCGGTGCCACCCTTGGCCACGCCGCGACGCGTGGGGTGGTGCTGCTTGCGGTGCTTGGTCCGCCGGGGGATGAGCACGGCTCAGGCCTCCGTTCCGGTCGACGCCGCGCCGGGCTCGGAGGCCGGGGCCTCCTGGGCCGGGGCGGCCTGGGTGCGGGCGTCGCGGGGGGCGCCGTCGCGAGGGGCGCCGTCGCGGCGCGGGGCGCCACGACGCTCGCCACCACGGCCGCGGGGGGCGCCGCGGGAGCCGCCCTCCGCCTGCTCGCGGGCGTAGTCCTTCTCGGTCATGTCGCCCTTGTAGATCCACACCTTCACGCCGATGCGGCCGAAGGTGGTGCGGGCCTCGAAGAAGCCGTAGTCGATGTTCGCGCGCAGGGTGTGCAGCGGCACGCGCCCCTCGCGGTAGAACTCCGAGCGCGACATCTCCGCGCCGCCGAGGCGGCCGGCGCACTGCACCCGGATGCCCTTGGCGCCGGCGCGCTGGGCGGACTGCATGCCCTTGCGCATGGCGCGGCGGAACGACACGCGCGAGGCGAGCTGCTCGGCGATGCCCTGGGCGACCAGCTGGGCGTCCATCTCGGGGTTCTTGACCTCGAGGATGTTCAGCTGGACCTGCTTGCCCGTGAGCTTCTCGAGCTCGCCGCGCAGCCGGTCGGCCTCCGCACCGCGGCGCCCGATGACGATGCCCGGGCGGGCGGTGTGCAGGTCGACGCGGACCCGGTCGCGGGTGCGCTCGATGTCGACCTTGGCGATGCCGGCGCGCTCCATGCCCGCGGACATGAGGCGACGGATCGCCACGTCCTCGCGCACGTAGTCGCGGTAGCGCTGGCCGACCTTGGTCGAGTCCGCGAACCAGCGCGAACGGTGGTCTGTGGTGATGCCGAGTCGGAACCCGGTCGGGTTGACCTTCTGACCCACTATCGGGTCCTCCCCTTCGTGCCAGCGGCCTTCTTGGCCGCGCCGGTGGTCTCAGCCTCGCCGACGATGACGGTGATGTGGCTGGTGCGCTTGAGGATGCGGCTGGCCCGGCCCTGGGCCCGCGGACGGAACCGCTTGAGGGTCGGACCCTCGTCCACGTAGGCCTCGACGACGACGAGCCTGGACTCGTCGAACGCCTCGCCGGCCTGGTCGGCCTTCACTCGGGCGTTGGCGATCGCACTCTCGACGACCTTGCGCACGGTCTCCGCCGCCGCCTGCGGGGCGAACCGCAGAACGCTCACGGCCTCCTCGGCGCGCTTGCCGCGGACGACGTCCACGACCCTGCGCGCCTTCTGAGGCGTGACGCGGACGAATCGCGCCTGCGCCTTGGCTTCCATGTTCCTGCCTTACTTGTCGGTTCGGTGTGCTCGGGAGGTCCGCGGCCGCGTCAGCGGCGGCGGGCCTTGCGGTCGTCCTTCTCGTGCCCGCGGAAGGTGCGGGTCGGGGCGAACTCCCCGAGCTTGTGGCCGACCATCGACTCGGTGACGAAGACCGGGACGTGCTTGCGGCCGTCGTGCACCGCAAAGGTGTGACCCAGGAAGTCGGGCGTGATGACCGACCGGCGGGACCAGGTCTTGATGACGTTCTTGGTGCCCTTCTCGTTCTGGACGTCCACCTTCTTCTGGAGGTGGTCGTCGACGAAGGGACCCTTCTTCAGACTGCGCGGCATGTCGTCGTCTCCCTATCAGCGCTTCTTGCCGGTACGGCGACGGCGCACGATGAGCTTGTCGCTCGGCTTGTTCGGACGGCGGGTGCGGCCCTCGGGCTGGCCCCACGGGCTGACCGGGTGACGGCCACCGGAGGTCTTGCCCTCGCCACCACCGTGCGGGTGGTCCACCGGGTTCATGACGACACCGCGGACGGTGGGGCGCTTGCCCTTCCACCGCATGCGGCCGGCCTTGCCCCAGTTGATGTTCGACTGCTCGGCGTTGCCCACCTCGCCGACGGAGGCGCGGCAGCGCACGTCGACGTTGCGGATCTCGCCGGAGGGCATGCGCAGCTGGGCGAAGCGGCCCTCCTTGGCGACGAGCTGGACCGACGCACCGGCCGAGCGGGCGATCTTCGCGCCGCCACCGGGCTTGAGCTCGATGGCGTGGATGACCGTACCGACCGGGATGTTGCGCAGCGGCAGGTTGTTGCCGGGCTTGATGTCCGCGCCCGCGCCGTTCTCGATGCGGTCGCCCTGCTGCAGCTTGTTCGGGGCGAGGATGTAGCGCTTCTCGCCGTCGGCGTAGTGCAGCAGCGCGATGCGCGCGGTGCGGTTGGGGTCGTACTCGATGTGGGCGACCTTCGCCGGCACGCCGTCCTTGTCGTGACGACGGAAGTCGATGACGCGGTACGCACGCTTGTGGCCGCCACCCTTGTGCCGGGTGGTGATCCGGCCGGTGGAGTTGCGGCCACCGGTCTTGGTCAGCGGACGGACCAGCGACTTCTCCGGCTCGGACCGGGTGATCTCGACGAAGTCGGCCACGCTCGAACCGCGGCGGCCCGGCGTCGTCGGCTTGTACTTACGGATTCCCATGGATCAGATCCTCAATCTCTCCGGCAGACCGGCCTCAGCCGGCCACCTCGCCAAAGATGTCGATGGTTCCCTCGCGCAGCGTGACGATCGCGCGCTTGGTGTCCTTGCGCTTGCCGAGGCCGAACTTCGTCCGGCGGGTCTTGCCGGGACGGTTCAGGGTGTTCACCGAGGCGACCTTGACGTCGAAGATCTTCTCCACGGCGTTCTTGATCTCGGTCTTGTTCGAGCGGGGGTCCACCTCGAAGGTGTACTTGCCCTCGTCGATCAGGTTGTAGCTCTTCTCCGACACGATCGGCTTGACGATGATGTCGCGGGGGTTCTTGCTCGCCTCGAGGCTCACTTGGTCTCCTCCTCGGCCTTCGGGCCGCCGAGGAAGGTCTCGAGCGCACCGGAGGTGAACACGACGTCGTCGTTGACCAGGACGTCGTAGGTGTTGAGCTGGTCGACCCACAGCAGGTGCACGGTGGGCACGTTGCGCAGCGCGAGGACGGTGTGCTCGTCGCTGCGCTCGACCACCACGAGGGCGGTCCGGTCGGCGACGATCGTGCGCAGGGCGCTGACCGCGGTGCGGGTCAGGCGCTCGGCGCCGGCGTCGACGAGCCCGGAGACGACGTGCACGCGGCCGGCGCGGGCCCGGTCCGACAGGGCCCCGCGCAGGGCGGCGGCCTTCATCTTCTTGGGGGTGCGCTGGCTGTAGTCGCGCGGCTGCGGGCCGTGGACGACGCCACCGCCGGCGAACTGCGGGGCGCGGGTCGAGCCCTGACGGGCGCGGCCGGTGCCCTTCTGCTTGTAGGGCTTGCGGCCACCGCCGCGGACCTCGCCGCGGGTCTTGGTGGCGTGCGTGCCCTGACGCGCGGCGGCGAGCTGCGCCACGACGACCTGGTGGATCAGCGGCACGTTCGTCTGGACGTCGAACACCTCGGCGGGAAGCTCGGCCGAGCCGGCCTTCTCGCCCGTGGCGTCGAGCATGTCGACGGTCTGGGTGGTAGCCATGCGGCTCACGCCCCCTTCGCGGCGGTACGGATCACGACGACGCCACCCTTGGGGCCGGGAACGGCGCCCGCGACGAGCAGGAGACCCTTCTCGGCGACGACGGCGTGGATCGTGAGGTTCTGGGTGGTGTGACGGTCGTGGCCCATGCGTCCGGCCATCTTCAGGCCCTTGAACACGCGCGAGGGCGTCGAGGCGCCACCGATAGAGCCGGGCTTGCGGTGGTTGCGGTGCGCACCGTGGGAGGCGCCGACACCGTGGAACCCGTGCCGCTTCATGACACCCGCGGTGCCCTTGCCCTTGGTGGTGCCCACGACGTCGACCTTCGCGCCGGCCTCGAAGGCCTCGGCGGTGATCTCCTGCCCGAGCGAGTACTCGGCGGCGTCGGTGGTGCGGATCTCGGCCACATGGCGGCGGGGGGTGACCCCGGCCTTGCCGAAGTGGCCCTTGAGGGGCTGGGTGACCTTGCGGGGGTCGATCTGGCCGAAGGCGAGCTGGACGGCGCTGTAGCCGTCGGTCTCGGGGGTGCGCACCTGCGTCACGACGTTGGTGCCCACCTGGACGACCGTGACCGGCACGAGGCGGCCGGCCTCGTCCCAGACCTGGGTCATGCCGAGCTTCGTGCCGAGCAGCGCCGTGACGGCGCGGCCGGCAGCCTGCTGGGAAAGGGTAGTCATGGCAGATGTCCTCAGAGCTTGATCTCGATGTTGACGTCCGCGGGCAGGTCGAGACGCATGAGCGAGTCGACGGCCTTCGGCGTCGGGTCGACGATGTCGATGAGCCGCTTGTGCGTGCGCATCTCGAAGTGCTCGCGGCTGTCCTTGTACTTGTGGGGCGAACGGATGACGACGAAGACGTTCTTCTCCGTCGGCAGCGGCACCGGGCCCACGACCGTCGCACCAGCGCGAGTCACCGTGTCGACGATCTTGCGCGCCGAGCTGTCGATGACCTCGTGGTCGTAGGACTTGAGCCGGATGCGGATCTTCTGTCCCGCCATGGCGTCGTCTAACCTCTCTCGTACCGCAACTTGCACCGACCCCCGCGCTCGGGCGTGTCGCGGTTGGTGACACGCTCGACCGGTTCTCCCCTCGCGGGGGGTGGTCGCTGTGATGCTTGGTCGGACCTGGGCGGGGCCGCCCGATCCTGCAGTCTTTGGCGCCTCGGGCCGGGGCCCAGGCAACCTGAACAGTCTGCCAGACGGACAGGCGCTTTGCCTAATCCGGAAGGCTCCTCCGGATGAGGGGCCGGTCACGTCCGGCGCCGCGCTCGCGCGCGATCCGGCGCACCCACGCTACCAGCCGGCCGGCGTGACGGCGAGGCCCCGGCGGTGCACCGGCTGTGAGGCTGCGCACGGGCGGGTGCTGCGTCCGGGGAACGGACCGCGCCGACCCCGCGCCATCCGGCGGCACCCGTCCCGCCACCTCGACGACGACGAGGACCCGGCAGCGCCGTGAGGCAGCTGCCGGGCCCTCGGGGGTCCTGCGTGCCGGCCGGGGCCGGCTGCCGGGTCAGACCCGGCGGGGCGTCACTTGAGGATCTTGGTGACGCGGCCCGAGCCGACGGTCCGGCCACCCTCACGGATGGCGAAGCCGAGGCCCTCCTCCATGGCGATGGGCTGGATGAGCTCCACCGTCATGTCGGTGTTGTCGCCGGGCATGACCATCTCGGTGCCCTCGGGCAGCGTGATGACGCCGGTGACGTCGGTGGTACGGAAGTAGAACTGCGGGCGGTAGTTCGAGTAGAACGGGTTGTGACGCCCGCCCTCGTCCTTGGCCAGGATGTAGACCTGGCCCTCGAAGTTGGTGTGCGGGGTGATCGAGCCCGGCTTGCAGACGACCTGCCCGCGCTCGACCTCCTCGCGCTTGGTGCCACGCAGCAGCAGGCCCACGTTCTCGCCCGCGTCGGCGGTGTCGAGGAGCTTCCGGAACATCTCGATGCCGGTGACGATGGTCTTCATCTTCTCGGGGTGGATCCCGACGATCTCGACCTCCTCGTTCACCTTGAGCTGGCCGCGCTCGACACGACCGGTGACGACGGTGCCGCGACCGGTGATGGTGAAGACGTCCTCGATCGGCATGAGGAACGGCTTGTCGATGTCGCGCACCGGGTCCGGCACGTTCTCGTCGACAGCCTCCATGAGCTCCTCGACGGACTTGACCCACTCCGGGTCGCCCTCGAGCGCCTTGAGCGCGGAGACGCGCACGACCGGGACGTCGTCGCCGGGGAAGCCCTGGGCGGTCAGCAGCTCGCGGACCTCCATCTCGACGAGCTCGAGGATCTCCTCGTCCTCGACCATGTCGGACTTGTTGAGCGCGACGAGCAGGTAGGGCACGCCGACCTGACGGGCGAGCAGGACGTGCTCGCGGGTCTGGGCCATGGGGCCGTCGGTGGCGGCGACCACGAGGATGGCGCCGTCCATCTGCGCCGCACCGGTGATCATGTTCTTGATGTAGTCGGCGTGACCCGGGGCGTCGACGTGCGCGTAGTGGCGCTTCTCGGTCTGGTACTCCACGTGGGAGACGTTGATCGTGATGCCGCGCTGACGCTCCTCAGGAGCGTTGTCGACCTGGTCGAACGGGGTGAACTTGTTCAGGTCCGGGTACTTGTCGGCCAGCACCTTCGTGATGGCCGCGGTCAGCGTCGTCTTGCCGTGGTCGACGTGACCGATCGTGCCGATGTTGACGTGCGGCTTGGTCCGCTCGAACTTGGCCTTCGCCACTGGGTCCTCCTGAGGACTCGGGTAGTTGTCTCACAGCTCTGGCAGGCGCGTCCTGGCCCTGCCGGGGCGGTTGGGATCCTACGGGTCGGTTATGGATTACTTGCAGGGTCGACCTGTGGGACTCACTCGCCCCGGGTCTTCTTGATGATCTCCTCGGCGACGTTCCGAGGAACCTCCGAGTAGCTGTCGAACTGCATGGAGTACACCGCGCGGCCCTGGGTCTTCGACCGCAGGTCGCCGACGTAGCCGAACATCTCCGACAGCGGCACGAGGGCACGGACCACCTTCACGCCCGAGGCATCCTCCATCGACTGGATCATGCCACGACGCGAGTTCAGGTCGCCAATGACGTCGCCCATGTACTCCTCGGGCGTACGCACCTCGACGTCCATCATCGGCTCGAGCAGCGCGGGGTCGGCCTTGCGGACGCCCTCCTTGAGCACCATCGAGCCGGCGATCTTGAAGGCCATCTCCGAGGAGTCGACCTCGTGGTAGGCGCCGTCGAGCAGGATCGCCTTGACGCCCACGAGCGGGTAGCCGGCCAGGACGCCGTTCTGCAGCGCGTCCTGGATGCCCGCGTCCACGCTGGGGATGTACTCGCGCGGGATGCGGCCGCCGGTGACCTTGTTCTCGAACTCGTACAGGTCGCCCTCGGAGGTGTCCAGCGGCTCGAAGGTCATCTGGACCTTGGCGAACTGCCCGGAGCCACCGGTCTGCTTCTTGTGCGTGTAGTCGATCTTCTCGACCTTGCGGCGGATGGTCTCGCGGTAGGCCACCTGGGGGGCGCCGACGTTGGCCTCGACCTTGAACTCGCGACGCATGCGGTCGACGAGGATGTCGAGGTGGAGCTCGCCCATGCCGCCGATGACGGTCTGGCCGGTCTCCTCGTCCAGGCGCACGGAGAAGGTGGGGTCCTCCTCGGCGAGCTTCTGGATGGCGGTGGAGAGCTTCTCCTGGTCGCCCTTGGTCTTCGGCTCGATCGCGACGTGGATGACCGGCTCGGGGAAGGTCATCGACTCGAGGACGATCTGGGCGTCCTGGGCGCACAGGGTGTCACCGGTGGTGACGTCCTTGAGGCCGATGAACGCGTAGATGTGGCCGGCGTGGGCCTCGTCGATCGGGTTCTCCTTGTTGGAGTGCATCTGGAACATCTTCCCGATGCGCTCCTTCTTCCCCTTGGTCGAGTTCATGACCTGGGCGCCCTGCGCCACCGTGCCGGAGTAGACCCGCACGTAGGTGAGCTTGCCGAAGAAGGGGTGCGACGCGACCTTGAAGGCCAGCGCGGAGAACGGCTCGCTCTCGGACGGCCGGCGCTCGAGGATGACCTCCTCGTCCTTGACGTCGTGGCCCTGGACGGCGGGGACGTCGAGCGGGGAGGGGAGGTAGTCGATGACGGCGTCGAGCATGGGCTGGATGCCCTTGTTCTTGAACGCCGAGCCGCAGAAGACCGGGTACGCCGAGGAGGAGACGGTCAGGGCGCGCACGCCCCGCTTGATCTCCGCGACGGTGAACTCCTCGCCGCCGAGGTACTTCTCGAGCAGCTCCTCGTCGGCCTCGGCAACCTGCTCGATGAGCTTGTTGCGGTACTCCTCCGCCTTCTCGCGCAGGTCGGCCGGGATCTCCTCGATCTCGTAGTCCTCGCCGATCTTGACCTCGCCGCGCCAGGTCAGCGCGCGCATCTCGACCAGGTCGATGACGCCGGCGAACTCGGACTCGGCGCCGATCGGCAGCTGCATGACCAGCGGGGTGGCCTTGAGCCGGTCGACGATCGTCTTGACCGTGAAGTCGAAGTTCGCGCCCAGCTTGTCCATCTTGTTGACGAAGCAGATGCGCGGCACGTCGTACTTGTCGGCCTGGCGCCACACCGTCTCGGACTGGGGCTCGACACCCTCCTTGCCGTCGAAGACGGCGACGGCGCCGTCGAGGACGCGCAGGGAGCGCTCGACCTCGACCGTGAAGTCCACGTGGCCGGGGGTGTCGATGATGTTGATCTGGTTGTTCTTCCAGAAGCAGGTCGTCGCGGCCGACGTGATCGTGATGCCGCGCTCCTGCTCCTGCTCCATCCAGTCCATCGTCGAGGCGCCGTCGTGGGTCTCGCCGATCTTGTAGTTGATGCCGGTGTAGAACAGGATCCGCTCGGTCGTCGTCGTCTTGCCGGCGTCGATGTGCGCCATGATGCCGATGTTGCGGACCTTGGTCAGGTCGGTCAGCACGTCAAGTGCCACGTGAGGCTCTCTTCTCGGGTCTCGGGGCTGGACAGGGGGCGGCGACGGCCGCCGGGGTCACCGGCGGCCGGCCGGCGTCACCAGCGGTAGTGCGCGAAGGCCTTGTTGGACTCGGCCATCTTGTGGGTGTCCTCGCGGCGCTTGACAGCGGCGCCGAGGCCGTTGGAGGCGTCGAGGATCTCGTTCATGAGGCGCTCGGTCATCGTCTTCTCGCGGCGCGAGCGTGCGTAGTCGACGAGCCAGCGCATCGCGAGGGTGGTCTGCCGGCTGGGGCGGACCTCGACGGGCACCTGGTAGGTGGCGCCACCGACGCGGCGGGAGCGGACCTCGAGGGCGGGGCGGACGTTGTCCAGCGCGCGCTTGAGGACGACCGCGGGGTCACCCTGCGTCTTGTCGCGCACGCCCTCGAGCGCGCCGTACACGATGCGCTCGGCGGTGGACTTCTTGCCGTCCATCAGCACGCGGTTGACGAGCTGGGTCACCGTCGGGGAGCCGTAGACCGGGTCGACGACGAGGGGACGCTTCGGGGCGGGGCCCTTACGAGGCATTACTTCTTCTCCTTCTTCGCGCCGTACCGGCTGCGAGCCTGCTGGCGGCCGCGCACACCCTGGGTGTCGAGCGCTCCGCGGACGATCTTGTAACGCACACCGGGCAGGTCCTTCACACGACCGCCGCGCACGAGCACGATCGAGTGCTCCTGCAGGTTGTGGCCGACACCGGGGATGTACGCGGTGACCTCGATACCGCTCGACAGACGCACGCGGGCGACCTTGCGAAGGGCCGAGTTCGGCTTCTTCGGGGTCGTGGTGTACACGCGGGTGCACACACCGCGACGCTGCGGGCTGCCCTTGAGGGCCGGCGTCTTGGAGGTCCCGACCTTGACGCTGCGGCCCTTGCGGACCAGCTGCTGAATCGTGGGCACTACTTCTCCGTCTCGAAGTTCTTTGGCTGTCGAATGTCACTGCTCGCCCGACCGTGGGGTCGACCGGCCCGGGCCGTGCGGCCCGTCCAGGCTCGCTCCCCCAGCCCCCGTTGTCGGGCGTGTCGACCAGAGGTGGACCCGGTCGTGCGTCACCCTGGGGAGACGTGGACCTGTCCGGCTGGCGAGAACGCCTGCGCACTCCTGCCTCCACCGGGGGTTGGGACCCCGGGACAGCCGCACGCACGAGAGCCCGATGTCGCGGGCACCGCCGACCAGCGTACTCTGCGGCGGTTGACAGCGTCAAAGGCAGGGAGGTGGCCCCGGGGTGGTCTGCGCCACGTCCGGGACGTGCGGTGGCCCGCCCGGGCCGGCGGCGGGGTCTCCCCCGCCGCCGACGCGGTCAGGTCAGCGGAACTCCAGCCCGTAGGTGTCCGGACCGAAGTCCAGCTCCTCGAGCAGGATGGCCTCGCCCGAGCCGCCGGCCGGGGCGAAGTCGATGTCGCTGTAGCCCAGGCGGGAGAACGCCTGCGCCTTGGCCTCCTCGGTGGGCTCCACGACGACCTCGTGGTAGCGCGGCAGGCCCGTCCCGGCGGGGATGAGCTTACCGAGGATGACGTTCTCCTTGAGGCCGAGCAGCGGGTCGCGCCGGCCGGACATGGCCGCCTCGGTGAGCACCTTCGTCGTCTCCTGGAAGGAGGCGGCGGAGAGCCACGAGTCGGTCGCCAGCGACGCCTTGGTGATGCCCATGAGCTCGGGCCGTCCGGAGGCGGGGGTGCCGCCCTCGGAGACGACGCGGCGGTTCTCGTCCTCGAACCGGGAGCGCTCCATGAGCTCGCCCGGCAGCAGGCGCGAGTCGCCCGAGTCGAGCACCGTGACCCGGCGCAGCATCTGCCGGACGATGACCTCGATGTGCTTGTCGTGGATGTCCACACCCTGCGAGCGGTAGGTCTCCTGGACCTGCTCGACGAGGTGCTTCTGCGTCGCACGCGGCCCGAGGATGCGCAGGACCTTCTTCGGGTCAACGGCACCGAACACGAGCTGCTTGCCGACGGCGACGTGCTCGCCGTCCTCGACCAGCAGGCGCGAGCGCTTGCTCACCGGGTAGACGACGTCCTCCTGGCCGTCGTCGCGCACGATGACGAGCTTGCGGGTGCGCTCGGAGTCGTCGACCTTGATCCGGCCCGCGGCCTCGGCGATCGGGGCCTCACCCTTGGGGGTGCGGGCCTCGAACAGCTCCTGGACACGGGGCAGACCCTGGGTGATGTCCTCCGCGGAGGCGGCACCACCGGTGTGGAAGGTCCGCATCGTCAGCTGCGTGCCGGGCTCACCGATGGACTGGGCCGAGATGATGCCCACGGCCTCGCCGATGTCGACGAGCTTGCCGGTAGCCAACGAGCGGCCGTAGCACAGCGCGCAGGTGCCCACGCGGGACTCGCAGGTCAGCACGGAGCGGACCTTGACCTCGGTCGCCCCGCCGGCGACGAGCCGGGAGATGACCACGTCGCCGATGTCGGCGCCGGCCTCGGCGAGGACGGTGCCGTCGGCCGCCTTGACGTCCTGGGCCAGGGTGCGGGCGTAGACGCTGGTCTCGACCGTGTCGGCGCGCACGAGCGTGCCGTCCGGGCCGGGCTCGGCGATGGTCATCGTCAGGCCCATGCGGGTGCCGCAGTCGTCCTCGCGGACGATGACGTCCTGGGAGACGTCGACGAGACGACGGGTGAGGTACCCCGAGTCAGCGGTTCGCAGCGCCGTGTCCGCCAGGCCCTTGCGGGCGCCGTGGCTGGCGATGAAGTACTCCAGGACCGACAGGCCCTCGCGGTAGTTGGACTTGATGGGGCGCGGGATGATCTCGCCCTTCGGGTCCGCCACGAGGCCACGCATGCCGGCGATCTGGCGCACCTGCATCCAGTTGCCTCGCGCACCGGAGGAGACCATCCGGTAGACGGTGTTGCGGGCCGGGAAGTTCTCCTGCATCACCGCGGCGACCTCGTTCGTCGCCTGCGTCCAGATGTCGATGAGCTCCTGACGGCGCTCGTCGTCGGTGATCAGGCCCAGGTCGTACTGGTCCTGGATCTTCGCGGCCTCGCCCTCGTACTTCTCCAGCAGCTCGGCCTTGGCCTCCGGGACGACGACGTCGGAGATGGCGATCGTCATGCCCGACCAGGTGGCCCAGCGGTAGCCGGCCTCCTTGAGGGCGTCCAGGCTGGCCCCGACCTCGACCTTGGGGTACCGCTCGGCGAGGTCGTTGACGATGGTCCCGAGGACCTTCTTGTCCGCGACGTGGTTGATGTAGGGGTAGTCCACGGGCAGCGCCTCGTTGAAGAGGGCGCGGCCCAGCGTGGTCTCCAGGACGACGGGCTCGCCCGCCTCCCAGCCCTCCGGCGCGGTCCAGCCGGCAGGCGGCACGAGGCCCTCGACGCGGATGTTGACCACGGCGTTGATGTCCAGCTCGCCGCGGTCGAACGCCATCTGCGCCTCGGCCACGGAGGAGAACGACCGGCCGTGCCCGAGGGCGTCGGCGCGGTCCGCCGTGAGGTGGTGCAGGCCCACGATCATGTCCTGGGAGGGCATGGTCACCGGGCGGCCGTCGGACGGCTTGAGGATGTTGTTCGAGGACAGCATGAGGATGCGGGCCTCGGCCTGGGCCTCCGCGCTCAGCGGCAGGTGCACGGCCATCTGGTCGCCGTCGAAGTCGGCGTTGAACGCGCCGCACACGAGCGGGTGGAGCTGGATGGCCTTGCCCTCGACGAGCTGGGGCTCGAAGGCCTGGATGCCCAGGCGGTGGAGCGTGGGCGCGCGGTTGAGCAGCACGGGGTGCTCACGGATGACCTCCTCGAGCACGTCCCACACCTGGGGGCGGGAGCGCTCGACCATCCGCTTGGCGGCCTTGATGTTCTGGGCGTGGTTGAGGTCGACGAGCCGCTTCATGACGAACGGCTTGAAGAGCTCCAGCGCCATCTGCTTGGGCAGGCCGCACTGGTGCAGCTTGAGGGTGGGGCCCACCACGATGACCGAACGGCCCGAGTAGTCCACGCGCTTGCCGAGCAGGTTCTGGCGGAACCGGCCCTGCTTGCCCTTGAGCATGTCCGAGATCGACTTCAGCGCCCGGTTGCCCGGACCGGTGACGGGGCGTCCACGGCGGCCGTTGTCGAACAGCGCGTCCACGGACTCCTGGAGCATGCGCTTCTCGTTGTTGACGATGATCTCCGGCGCGCCCAGGTCCAGCAGCCGCTTGAGGCGGTTGTTGCGGTTGATGACGCGGCGGTAGAGGTCGTTGAGGTCCGAGGTGGCGAACCGGCCGCCGTCGAGCTGGACCATCGGGCGCAGGTCCGGCGGGATGACCGGGACGCAGTCCAGGACCATGCCCAGCGGGGAGTTGCCGGTGGTGAGGAAGGCGTTGACGACCTTGAGGCGCTTGAGCGCCCGGGTCTTGCGCTGCCCGGTGCCGGTGGCGATGATCTCGCGCAGCGTGTCGCCCTCGGCGACCAGGTCGAAGGACTCCAGGCGCTTCTGGATCGCCTCGGCGCCCATCGAGCCCTTGAAGTAGATGCCGTAGCGGGCCTGCAGCTCGCGGTAGAGCAGCTCGTCGCCCTCGAGGTCGCCGACCTTGAGGTTCTTGAAGCGGTCCCACACGCGGTCCAGGCGCTCGACGTCGGTCTCCGCGCGCTTGCGGATCTGCGCCATCTCGCGCTCGGCGGACTTGCGCACCTTGTCGCGCGCGTCGGCCTTCGCACCGGCGGCCTCGAGCTCGGCGAGGTCGGCCTCGAGCCGCTGGGCGCGGGCCTCGATGTCGGTGTCGCGCTTGTGCTCGACCTGCTGGCGCTCGAGGTCCATCTCGTTCTGGAGCGAGCTGAGGTCCTCGTGGCGGCCGGCGTCGTCGACCTCGGTGATCATGTACGCCGCGAAGTAGATGACCTTCTCGAGGTCCTTGGGCGCGAGGTTGAGCAGGTACCCCAGGCGCGACGGGACGCCCTTGAAGTACCAGATGTGGGTGACGGGGGCGGCGAGCTCGATGTGGCCCATCCGCTCACGCCGGACCTTGGACCGGGTGACCTCCACGCCGCACCGCTCGCAGATGATGCCCTTGTAGCGCACGCGCTTGTACTTGCCGCAGGCGCACTCCCAGTCACGGGTGGGGCCGAAGATCTGCTCGCCGAAGAGACCGTCCTTCTCCGGCTTGAGGGTGCGGTAGTTGATCGTCTCGGGCTTCTTGACCTCACCGTGCGACCATTCGCGCACGTCCGCTGCGGTCGCGAGGGAGATGTGCAGCTGGTCGAAGACATTGACGTCGAGCAAGGGTTCCTACTTCCTGAAGGTAGAACACCGTGTACTGCTGGGGAGAGGTCTCCCGGGCCCGGCGGGCCCGTGAGGCTCAGAGTTCGTCGACGCTGCTCGCGTCAGGACGGCGGGACAGGTCGATGCCGAGCTCCTCCGCCGCGCGGTAGACCTCGTCGTCGGCGTCCCGGAGCTCGATGGCGTTGCCGTCGGCGTCGAGGGCCTCGACGTTCAGGCACAGCGACCGCATCTCCTTGATGAGCACCTTGAAGGACTCGGGGATGCCCGGCTCGGGGATGTTCTCGCCCTTGACGATCGCCTCGTAGACCTTCACGCGGCCGGTGACGTCGTCGGACTTGATGGTCAACAGCTCCTGGAGGGCGTAGGCGGCGCCGTAGGCCTCCAGGGCCCAGACCTCCATCTCACCGAAGCGCTGGCCACCGAACTGCGCCTTACCACCCAGCGGCTGCTGCGTGATCATCGAGTACGGACCCGTCGAGCGCGCGTGGATCTTGTCGTCCACGAGGTGGTGGAGCTTGAGGATGTACATGTAGCCGACCGAGATCGCCTCCGGGAACGGCTCGCCGGAGCGGCCGTCGAAGAGCTGCGCCTTGCCGTCGGTGCCGACCATCCGCTCCCCGGACGGGCCCGGGAGGGTGTGGGCGAGCATGCCCTGGAGCTCCTCGGGCTGCAGGCCGTCGAACACCGGCGTCGCCACGGGGGTGCGCGGGTCGGCGGTCAGCGCCTCGGGCGGCAGGTTCTTCGTCCACTCCTCCGCGGCCCTGGCCGCCTCGGTGACGTCCCAGCCCTGCGCCGCGATCCAGCCGAGGTGCAGCTCGAGGACCTGGCCGACGTTCATGCGGCCGGGCACACCGAGCGGGTTGAGGATGATGTCGACCGGGGTCCCGTCGGGCAGGAAGGGCATGTCCTCGATCGGCAGGATCTTGGAGATGACGCCCTTGTTGCCGTGACGGCCGGCGAGCTTGTCGCCGTCGGTGATCTTGCGGCGCTGGGCGATGTAGACGCGCACCATCTGGTTCACGCCCGGGGGCAGCTCGTCGTCGTTGTCCGCGGAGAACTCGCGCACGCCGATGACGATGCCGGACTCGCCGTGGGGCACCTTGAGCGAGGTGTCGCGCACCTCGCGGGCCTTCTCGCCGAAGATCGCCCGGAGCAGCCGCTCCTCGCTCGTCAGCTCGGTCTCGCCTTTGGGCGTGACCTTGCCGACGAGGATGTCGCCGGAGCTGACCTCGGCGCCGATGCGGATGATGCCGCGCTCGTCGAGGTCGGCCAGGACGTCCTCGGAGACGTTGGGGATGTCCCGGGTGATCTCCTCCGGGCCCAGCTTGGTCTCGCGGGCGTCGACCTCGTGCTCCTCGATGTGGATCGAGGTGAGCACGTCGTCGGCCACGATGCGCTGGGACAGGATGATGGCGTCCTCGAAGTTGTAGCCCTCCCAGGACATGAACGCCACGAGGAGGTTCTTGCCCAGGGCGAGCTCGCCCTCGTCGGTGGCGGGACCGTCGGCCAGCACGGAGCCGACCTCGACCCGGGCGCCCTCCTCCACCAGCGAGCGCTGGTTGTAGGAGTTGCCCTGGTTCGAGCGACGGAACTTGGCCACGCGGTAGACCTGCGTGGTCCCGTCGTCGCCCGCGACGTGGATCGCGTCGGCGGAGACCTCGGTGACGACGCCAGGCTTGGTGGCCACGACGACGTCCCCGGCGTCCACCGCGGCGCGCCGCTCCATGCCGGTGCCCACGAGCGGGGCCTCGCTGCGCAGCAGCGGGACCGCCTGACGCTGCATGTTGGCGCCCATGAGCGCACGGTTGGCGTCGTCGTGCTCGAGGAAGGGGATCATCGCCGTCGCGACCGAGACCATCTGGCGCGCGGAGACGTCCATGTAGTCGACCTCGTCGGCGGCCACGAGGGCCGGCTCACCGCCGGAGAGGCGGCACAGCACGCGGTCCTCGACGAAGGTGCCGTTGTCGTCGAGCGGGGCCGAGGCCTGCGCGATGACGTGCCGGTCCTCGTCGTCGGCGGTGAGGTAGACGACCTCGTCGGTGACGCGGCCCCCGGTGACCTTGCGGTACGGGGTCTCGACGAAGCCGAAGGGGTTGATGCGGGCGAACGTCGCCAGCGAGCCGATGAGACCGATGTTCGGGCCCTCGGGGGTCTCGATGGGGCACATGCGGCCGTAGTGCGACGGGTGGACGTCACGGACCTCCATGCCGGCGCGGTCACGGGAGAGACCACCCGGGCCGAGGGCCGACAGACGCCGCTTGTGCGTCAGGCCCGCGAGCGGGTTGTTCTGGTCCATGAACTGCGACAGCTGGGAGGTGCCGAAGAACTCCTTGATCGAGGCCACCACGGGGCGGATGTTGATCAGGGTCTGCGGCGTGATCGCCTCGACGTCCTGGGTGGTCATCCGCTCGCGGACGACGCGCTCCATCCGGGACAGGCCCGTGCGGACCTGGTTCTGGATGAGCTCGCCCACGGCGCGGATGCGGCGGTTGCCGAAGTGGTCGATGTCGTCGGTCTCGACGCGCAGCTGCACGGGCTCGCCGTTGCGGGTGCCCGGGAGCTCCTCCACACCCTTGTGCAGGGCGAGGATGTACTTGATCGCGGCGGTGACGTCGTCGATGCGCAGCACCGACTCGCCCAGGTCGGCCGTGAGGCCGAGCTTCTTGTTGATCTTGTAGCGGCCGACCTTGGCCAGGTCGTAGCGCTTGGGGTTGAAGTAGTAGTTCTCCAGCAGGGTCCGGCCGGCCTCGACCGTGGGCGGCTCGCCCGGGCGGATCTTGCGGTAGATGTCCAGCAGCGCCTCGTCCTGGGTGTGGACGTTGTCCTTCTCCAGGGTCTCGAGCAGGACCGGGTAGTCGGCGAACTCGTCGCGGATCTCGGACTCGGTCATGCCCAGGGCGCGCAGGAAGACCGTGACGGACTGCTTGCGCTTGCGGTCGATGCGCACGCCGACGGCGTCGCGCTTGTCGATCTCGAACTCGAGCCACGCGCCGCGGGACGGGATCACCTTCGTGGTGAAGATGTCCTTGTCGGAGGTCTTGTCCGCGAGCTTCTCGAAGTACACGCCCGGGGACCGGACGAGCTGCGAGACGACGACACGCTCGGTGCCGTTGATGATGAAGGTGCCGCGCTCGGTCATGAGCGGGAAGTCGCCCATGAACACCGTCTGCGACTTGATCTCGCCGGTGGTGTAGTTGACGAACTCCGCCGTCACGAACAGCGGTGCCGCGTAGGTGAAGTCCTTCTCCTTGCACTCCTCCGCGGTGTACTTCGGGGGCTCGAAGCGGTGGTCGCGGAACGAGAGCGACATCGACTGCCCGAAGTCCTCGATCGGGGAGATCTCTGCAAAGATCTCCTCCAGACCGGAGGTGGACGGTACGTTGGTGTCGCCGATCTCGGCCGCCGCCGCGACGCGACCGCGCCAGGCGTCGTTGCCGAGGAGCCAGTCGAAGCTCTCGGTCTGCAGGCCGAGGAGGTTCGGGGCCTGGAGCGGCTCGTGGATCTTGGCGAAGGAGACACGGCGCGAGGCCGTGCGGTTGGCGATAGCGTCAGCAGTAGGTGCGGAAGAGGTGCGCGAGGCAGCCAAAGGGGGTCCTTCCCTGCGATTGGTTTGCACACACTGACCACCGGTACGGGTGGGGATGCCTGCGGGCAGGCAGAAGTCAGCGCAAAGCGACAGCATAGCCGCGGGCACAGGCGGTGTCCAGCGACGGTGATGCGACGAGGCCCGCACCGGGTACCGGTGCGGGCCTCGTCGTCGAGCGTGCCGCCGGCCGTGGTCGGGGCGCCTGGGCGCCCTCAGCCCCGGCCGGGGGCGGTCACTTGAGGGTGACGGTGGCGCCGGCGGCCTCGAGCTGCTCCTTGGCCTTGTCCGCGGCCTCCTGGGAGACGCCCTCAAGGACGGCCTTGGGGGCGCCGTCGACGAGGTCCTTGGCCTCCTTCAGGCCGAGGGAGGTCAGCGCACGGACCTCCTTGATGACCTGGATCTTCTTGTCGCCGACGGACTCGAGGACGACGTCGAACTCCGACTTCTCCTCGACCTCCTCGGCGGCAGCGCCACCGGCCGGCGCGCCAGCGGCGGCGACGGCGACGGGAGCGGCGGCGGTGACCTCGAAGGTCTCCTCGAACTGCTTCACGAACTCGGAGAGCTCGATGAGGGTGAGCTCCTTGAAAGCCTCGATGAGCTCGTCGGTGGTGAGCTTCGCCATGAGCGGCGTTCCTTCCTTGAGTGACTGCTACGCGAGCAGCGGGGTTGGTGGTTGCCGGGACCGTCAGGCCTCGGCGGCCTGCTTCTCGCGCAGGGCCTCGATGGTGCGGACGGCCTGGGTGGCCGGCGCGGTGAAGAGGTAGGCAGCACCGAAGAGCGCAGCCTTGAAAGCTCCGGCCGCCTTGCCCAGCAGCACGTCGCGGGACTCCAGGTCGGCGAGCTTGGTGACGTCCGCGGCGGAGAGCTTGCGACCCTCCAGGACACCACCCTTGATCACCAGCTGGGGGTTCGCCTTGGCGAAGTCGCGCATCGACTTGGCCGCCTCGACCGGCTCACCGGTCACGAAGGCGGCTGCCGTCGGGCCGGACAGCTCGTCCTCGAGGGAGTCGAGGCCGGCCTCCTTCGCCGCGATGGCCGTCAGCGTGTTCTTCACCACGGCGTAGGTTGCGTGCCCGCTGAGCGAGCGGCGCAGCTGCTTGAGCTGGGCGACGCTGAGCCCGCGGTACTCGGTCAGCAGTACGGCGCTCGACCCACGGAGCTGCTCCGTGAGCTCGGCGACCGCTGCCGCCTTGTCAGGCCTCGCCATGGCCCTCCTTCCGATAGTGAACCGCGGCCGGGAGGGTCCGAGAACGAAAGAAGCCCCGTGCAGACGGCACGGGGCTCGGGCATCAGATGCTCTCGCTCTTGGCACGCCTGCGCTGGCTCCGCGTTCGCGGACTTGGCCCCGTCCTGGCGGACGGGCGACCGGCGGTCTTTGGCAAGGAGCACACTACCCCGTCGCGGCACCGTGCTCCAACTCGGTGCCTTCCCGGCGGGGGTGAGCCGCGTCGCATGCCGTCGCCCGGCGGCTGTCGTGCGCGGTCGGCGGGTACCTGGCGCGCTCCCCCGCCGAGTCCGGAGCCATCAGCCCGATCGTCAGGTTCGCTGCCACACTCCCCCGGCCGAGTGCGGGGCTCAGCGCTCAGTCCGCACCAACCGGGCCGAGTCAGCACCACGTACGAGCCGACCTCAACCCGTTCGCTACGACCTCACCCGTCTGCCACGACCTCACCGGCCACCAGCGACGGTGGGCGGCCCGACCCTGAGTTCTCCCTGCAACGAGTTCGAGGCCCCGCGCCCACTCAGCACCAACCGGGCTGAGCCAGCACAGCGTACGAGCCGACCTCAACCCGTCCGGTACGACCTCACCCGTTCAGTTCGACCTCACCGGGTGCCCACGATGGAGGCGCCGTCGCCGTCGCCTGCTCTGATATGTAGGTCGGTTTGTCAAGAGGGCAGGGGATGGCCGTCGGCCCGGGCTGGGTGCTCGGGTCGGCGGTCTTCCTCTTGTTCCTGGTCCCTGGGGTTCCCGGGCTGGGTGCGTGTCTGTTCGACGCGGGTGTCGAGTCTGATATGCGCGGGTTGGTTGCCGCATGACGGTGGTGTTCGGCGGGGGACGGTCGGCACTGTCTGAGGTCGGGCGTGTCCGTCCTGGTCGGGGTCGGGTGCTCACAGAGCAGTCGTGGGTCGTCCCCGTCACGCTGCTCCCGGCCGGGGGGTTGTCGGGGCCCAGGATTTGTTCACCGGGTGGTGGCCAGGGACCAGCACCATCCGGCGAGTTCTCGGGCGATCGCGGTGTTGGCGATCGTGGTGCGCTTGTGCTGGGTGGTGAAGTGGACCCAGCGGCGGTGCAGGCGCAGGTTGCCCTCGTGACCGCGGGCGGCCTGGGCGGGGGTGGCGGCGTCGAACCGTGCTTGCAGGGTGGTGCCGACGCGGTAGCCGGGACGGTGGTGCCAGGCGGCCTCGGCGAGCAGGAGACGGATGTGGGGGTTGCCGGCCTTGGTGATCGGCCCGAGGCGTCGTGAGCTGCCGGAGGAGTGCTCGGTGGGGGTCAGGCCGAGGTAGGCCCCGATCGAGGCGCCGGTGAAACGGTCCCAGTCACCGATCTCTACGGCCAGGAACATCGCGGTGAGCACGGAGATGCCGCGCAGGCAGCCCAGGGCGTGGACGACGTCGGTGAACTCGCTGTTGGTGGCCAGGTGGGTGATCTTGGCGGCGAGGTTCCTCTTGCGGACCTCGAGCAGCAGGACTTGTTGGTAGGCGTCCTCGAAGGCGTCTTGGGCGGGGGGCTGGTCGAGGTGGGTGCGGGCCAGCCAGGCGTGATGGTCCCGGCTCCAGGTGCTCCCCCGGAGTAGACGATGCCGTGGCGCAGGAGCAGCTTGGACGCCCGGTGCCGGGCGCTCATCAGGTCCGCGCGAGCGTCCTCATGGGCACGGGTCAGGTCGCGGGCGGCTTCCTCGGTCGGGGACGGCACTCGCACCGCGGTCAGGTCCCCGGCCGCGAGGCGACGGGCGAGCAGGGTCGCGTCACGCTTGTCGGTCTTGACCCGATCACCCGGGGCGCGGGCGATCTTCGACGGCGCCGCGACCACGCACCGGATCGCGGCCTGGTCCAGGGCCCGGGCCAGGCCGAACCCGGTCGGGCCGGCCTCGTAGGCCACCGCCGAGTCTGCGCCGAGGCCGGTGACGAACCTCAACGCCGTGGCGGGGTCGGCGGCCAGGCGGGCGTTGATCAGCTCCCCGGTGAGCAGGTCCAGCGCGGACGCGCTGATCGAACGGGCGTGGACGTCCAGGCCCACGACCCACCGCTCACGAGCGGCGGGGATAGTGTTGGTGAACACAGGGAACCTCCCGACGACTGTGACGTCCACCGGTGGTCCCGGATGGCCACCGGTGGTAACTCACGACTATGCGCCGTGGAGGTTTCCTGCACTACAACCCCCGGTAGAGGGGAGTTCCGTGCAGTCGTCGAGGGGATTCCCCTGATCCAGGCGAACGCGCGGTCTCCGGCGGGGAGTCAAGACCGGCCGCAGGCCGCCCGCAGGGACGAAGTGCCTTGACTCCCCGCCGGAGACCGCCACCATCGATCACCAGCAGCGGAATCCCCGACCAGACCAACCAGGCCCAAGCCGACCCTCATACCGTCTGAGCACGGCGCTTCGAACCTTGCGGGCCGCACTGAGCCGCAGGGTCTCGACGGCGGAGCGCAACCCTGCCGGTCGGACGGGGCGACGCACGCATGCTTCAGTCGGCTCCCGGGACGCTCCGCAGTCCCCGCACCGGGCGGACAGCGCGCCGCACGCCCGAAGGGAACGCACCCACCATGCGCGCGAAAGCGCGGTCGGGCGAGCGGAGGTCGGCGGCGACGAACCGCTGGAACCGGTGCACGACCGCCCGGATGGCATCCTCACGGACCTTCTCGGCGTAGAGGCTCTCCGGTCCGGCCTGATACTTGCAGGCACCGTCGTACTCCATGGCCACCGTCCAGCGCTCGTCGGTGCCGGTCGCGGCCAGCCGCCACCCAAGGTCGGTGAAGTACTCCCCCTTCTCGGTCAGCACCGGCATCTGGCTGGTCGGACGAGGAAGCCCGTTCGCGACCGCGAGCCAACGCATCTCCGACTCACCGGCCGACTCGGCGAACCCATCCGCCCAGCAGATGACCGCGCGGGCACGGACGACGCCGCGGTCCCCGCCGCGGCGGTCGAGCCGCTCGAGCAGTTCCGCGCGGGCGGCCTCCAGACGCGCGGTAGACCCGGCGCGGTCACGACGGTCCGGCCGCGCCAGTATCCGTAGCGCACTGTCTGCGACGGCCAGCGCCCGACGCGGCGGCATCGTCCTGGCACAGTCCTCCACGGTGCGTCCGAGTGTGGTCACGGGCAGGCCGTTCACGACGGTGACGTCGCCCGCCGGGAGCCGGCCCTGATGGCGCCGGAGGCCTCCGCCGCAGCTGGGCCGGGTGCGCTGCGTGATGTGCGTGTCGCCGTCCATCCCGGAGAGCCAGCAGCCGTGGATGAGTGCCGCCGTCTCGTGGCTGAACGCGTACTCGCACCGCAGCTCAGCCGCCGCAGCGACGCAGGCGGCGAGCGCCATGTGCTCGCGCTGCACCCAGGGCGGGCTCCCGTCGGGCCGGACGACGTACGCGCCACGACGGACCTGCGTCAGCCTGCCCCGTCGGCGTGCCGCCCGCACCGCGTCGCGGCCGTAGTCACGGGTGAGTATCACCGGCGGCGGGGTGGGCGGACCGGGCGGATGCTCCATGTCGGCACGTTCTCCCGTCGCACTGGCCCGAGGCACCCGCCGAGCCACTGGCTGGGGAGCGGCCCGCCGAGCGACGCGTTGTGGAGGCGCCGGCCGAGCGGCGAGCCGTGCGCGTGAGCCGCCGAGCCAGGCCCGGTGGAGGCATCCGCCGTTCGAGGAGCGGAAGGTGGGCCGACATCGGAGAGAGCGGGGTGAGCGAGTGGGGCGGGAGGTCCTCGCTCGGCGCGCCGCCGCTGAGTGACCGCCCCGACGGCCGGAGGTCCTCGCTCGACGCACCGCCACTGAGTGACCGCCCCGACGGCCGCTCGGACACACGACGGCCGGGACGGTTCGGACAGACGACGCTCGGGACGGCCCCACCAACGACGGCGGCCCGGCACCACCAGGTGCCGGGCCGCCGTCTCATGCGTGCGTCAGGACGCGTCCTCGGAGGTGAGGTTGCGCGTCTTGGTGGCGTCGAGCGGGATGCCCGGGCCCATCGTGGTGGTCAGCGTCGCCTTGGTGATGTAGCGACCCTTGGAGCTGGCCGGCTTGAGGCGCAGGATCTCCTCCTGCGCGGCGGCGTAGTTCTCCACGAGCAACTTCTCGTCGAAGCTGGCCTTGCCGATGATGAAGTGCAGGTTCGCGTGCTTGTCGACACGGAACTCGATGCGGCCGCCCTTGATGTCGGACACGGCCTTGGTCACGTCCATCGTCACGGTGCCGGTCTTCGGGTTCGGCATGAGGCCACGGGGACCGAGCACCCGGCCGAGGCGGCCGACCTTGCCCATGAGGTCGGGGGTCGCCACGGCCGCGTCGAAGTCGGTGTACCCGGCCGCGACCTTCTCGATGAGCTCGTCGCCACCGACCTCGTCGGCCCCGGCGTCCAGCGCCTGCTGCGCGCGGTCACCGACGGCGAAGACCAGGACCCGAGCGGTCTTGCCGGTGCCGTGCGGCAGGTTGACGGTGCCACGCACCATCTGGTCCGCCTTGCGGGGGTCGACGCCGAGGCGGAAGACGACCTCGACGGTGGAGTCGAACTTGGTGGTGGCGCTGTCCTTGGCCAGGCGCACGGCCTGGAGCGGCGAGTAGAGCTCGCCGCCGTGGATCTTCTCGGCCGCCTTGCGGTAGTTCTTGCTGCGCGTTGCCATCTGCTTCTCTCCTTGCAGTCGTGGTCTGCGGGTCCGCGCGGACCCTGCCACTGCGCACCCGGGAGGGTGCGGATACGGGTGGGGTGGATCAGCCCTCGACGGTGATGCCCATGGAGCGGGCGGTGCCGGCGATGATCTTCTCGGCGGCCTCGATGTCGTTGGCGTTGAGGTCCTCGGCCTTGGTGCGGGCGATCTCGCGGACCTGCTCACGGGTGATCTTGGCGACCTTGACCGTGTGCGGGGTGCCGGAGCCCTTGGCGACGCCGGCGGCCTTCTTGATCATCTCGGCCGCGGGCGGCGTCTTCGTGACGAACGTGAACGACCGGTCCTCGTAGACGGTGATCTCGACCGGGATCACGTTGCCACGCTGGGCCTCGGTGGCCGCGTTGTAGGCCTTGCAGAACTCCATGATGTTGACGCCGTGCTGACCGAGCGCGGGGCCGATCGGGGGCGCGGGGGTCGCAGCGCCGGCCTGGATCTGGAGCTTGATCAGGCCTGCGACCTTCTTCTTGGGAGGCATGTCGGGTCCTTACGGTTCTTCCTGGCTGTCCCACCGGCACGGGCGGCCGGCGGGGATGCTGCCGTCTCTCAGATCTTGGCGACCTGGGAGAACGACAGCTCGACCGGGGTCTCCCGGCCGAAGATCGTGACGAGCACCTTGAGCTTCTGGCTCTCGGGGGTGATCTCGGAGATGGTGGCGGGCAGCGTCTCGAACGGGCCGTCGGTGACGGTGACGGACTCGCCTACCTCGAACTCGACCTCGATCGGCGACGCGGCCGCCCCCTGGGCGGTGGTCCGGCTGGGCGCACCCGCGCCGGGGGCCGCCTTGATGGTGGCGCCGAGCATCGAGAAGACCTCGTCCTCGGTCAGCGGCACCGGCTGGTGGGTGTTGCCCACGAACCCGGTGACGCCGGGGGTGTGGCGCACCGCACCCCACGACTCGTCGGTGAGGTCCATGCGCACGAGGGTGTAGCCGGGCACACGGACCCGGCTCACGACCTTGCGCTGGGCGTTCTTGATCTCGACGACCTCTTCCATGGGCACCTCGACCTGGAAGATGTAGTCCTCCATGTTCAGGCTCTGGATGCGGTTCTCGAGGTTGGTCTTCACGCGCTTCTCGTAGCCGGCGTAGGTGTGGACGACGTACCACTCCCCCGGCAGCGTGCGCAGCTCGTCGCGGAACGCCTGAACCGGGTCGACGACGGCGTCCTCGGCGGGCTCGTCGGTCACGGCGGGCTCGTCGGTCACGGCGGGCTCGTCGGTCACGACGTCCTCGGCGGCCTCATCTGCGGGGGCGTCGGCGTCGAGCTCGGCCTCCTCGACCGGAGCGTCCCCGCCGACCTCGTCCAGCTCGTCAGCAACGTCCCGGCCCTCGAGCGCCTCGGGGGTCGGCTCGGGCTCGAGCGACGCCTCGGTGGTGGGCTCGAGATTGTCCTCAGGCACGTGTGACCTGCTTTCTGCTCAGTGGTGGACGGGCTGGTCGGTGGGCCAGCCCCCGACGGGTGCGGGCGTCATGGGAGTCAGCCGAAGATCCAGAGCACGACCTGCCCGAACAGCAGGTCGAGCAGTCCGACGAAGGCCATGATCGCCAGGACGAAGACCAGCACGACGACGAAGTACGTGAGCAGCTCGTTGCGGGTGGGCCGGACGACCTTCTTCAGCTCGGCGATCACCTGCCGCACGAACAGGGCGATCCGGCCGAAGAAGCCGCGCTCCTTCTTTCCCGGCGCCGGCGCGCTGCCGGCGCGCTCGGGCCGCCCCGAGGTGGCGCTCGCAGACTCGCTCACAGATTCATCCTTCGTGGTTCTCCGGCCGGGTTCGACGCCGCCCGGCTCGGGCGGGCCGCGGCTCGCCTCGAGGCGGAGCCTTCAGGACGTCGACCCCCGGAGGGTGCCGACCCTGGCAGGGCAGGAGGGACTCGAACCCACAACCGCCGGTTTTGGAGACCGGTGCGCTACCAATTGCGCCACTGCCCTATCAGTGGGGCCGCCCGCTCCGCCTGGAGACACCTCGAGGGGCGCGCTCCAGCCTGGCGGACGTCAACCACCGCGTCGAGTGTACGGGGTCCTGGGGCGAAAGGTCGAACCGGGCCGCAATGACCATCCCTCGGCCGTCCCGGACCGTCGCTCGGCCAGGCGTGCCACGATACGTCCCGTGAGCGCACCGACCTCTCCCGTGTCCAAGCCGCGCGTGTCCGCCCGCCTCGCGGCGATCGCCGAGTCCGCCACGCTGGCGGTCGACGCCCGGGCCAAGGCCCTCAAGGCCGCCGGCCGCCCGGTCATCGGCTTCGGCGCCGGCGAGCCCGACTTCCCCACGCCGGACTACATCGTCGAGGCGGCGGTGGCCGCGGCCAAGGACCCGGCGAACCACCGCTACACCCCCGCCAAGGGCCTTCCGGCCCTGCGGGAGGCGATCGCCGCCAAGACCCTGCGCGACTCGGGGTACGAGGTCTCCCCGGACGCCGTCCTGGTGACCAACGGCGGCAAGCAGGCGGTCTACCAGGCGTTCGCCGCCGTCGTCGACCCCGGTGACGAGGTCCTGCTGCCCGCGCCCTACTGGACCACCTACCCGGAGGCGATCTCGCTCGCGGGCGGCCGCGCCGTGGAGGTGTTCGCGGGCGCCGACCAGGAGTACAAGGTCACGGTCGACCAGCTCGAGGCCGCACGCACGGACGCGACGAAGGCGCTGCTCTTCTGCTCGCCCTCGAACCCGACCGGCTCGGTCTACACGCCCGAGGAGACCGAGGCCATCGGGCGCTGGGCCCTCGAGCACGGCATCTGGGTGATCACGGACGAGATCTACGAGCACCTGGTCTACGACGACGCCGTCTTCACCCCGGTCCAGCGGGTCGTGCCCGAGCTCGTCGAGACGTCCATCGTGCTCAACGGCGTCGCCAAGACCTACGCCATGACGGGCTGGCGGGTGGGTTGGATGATCGGTCCGGCCGACGTCATCAAGGCCGCGACGAACCTCCAGTCCCACCTGACCTCCAACGTCGCGAACGTCTCGCAGCGCGCCGCCATCGCCGCCGTGAGCGGCGACCTCTCGGCCGTCGCCGCGATGCGCACGGCGTTCGACCGTCGGCGCCGCACGATGGTGGAGATGCTCCGCGAGATCGACGGTGTCGTCCTGCCCACCCCGAAGGGGGCGTTCTACGCCTACCCGTCGGTCGAGGGCGTGCTGGGGCGGTCGATCCGGGGCCGCACACCCACGACGTCGGCCGAGCTCGCCACGCTCATCCTCGAGGAGGTCGAGGTGGCGGTGGTGCCGGGCGAGGCCTTCGGACCGAGCGGCTTCCTCCGGCTGAGCTACGCGCTCGGTGACGACGACCTGGTGGAGGGCGTGCGCCGCATCCAGGAGCTGCTGGCCTGACGGCCGGTCGCGAACCCTCAGGGTCGTCTCATGGCCTTCTCATCAGCGCCGATGACCATGAAGCGATGACGACGTGGCGCGTCGCGGCCGTCGGGGTCCTGGTGGCCCTGTCGGCCGGCGTCGGTGCGCTCGTCGCGGCGGAGGCGCTGACGCGTCCTCCGGCCGAGATCCCCATCGCCGCACCGGTGGTCCCCGCCGACGGGGCGGGCTCGGCGCCGTCCGCCGCGCCGGAGCCTTCGACCGCGCCGGCCCCCGCCCCGCCCACGGTCGACGCCACGGCCGAACCCCCGGCCGCACGCCCCGCCGAGCCCGCGGCCGTCCCCTCCCCGCAGACGTCGCCCGCCAGGGCGATCTCGCCCACGGACCTGACGCCCGCGTCCCCCGAGGTGGTTCGCCCCGCCCCGCCCCGCGACGTCGCAGCTGAGGACGACCGGGACGACGACGGGAAGCAGGACGACGAGGACGAGGACGACCGGGACGGCAACGACGGCGAGGGCAAGCAGGACGACCGGGCCGGGGACGACCGGGACGACGACGGGAAGCAGGACGACCGGGACGAGGACGACCGGGACGACGGCAACCGCGACGACGACCGGGACGGCCGCGACGACGACGACCGTGACCGGGACGACCGGGACGACCGGGACGGCAACGACCGGGACCACGATGACGGCGACTGATCGGCTGCCGGGGTGAGGGCGCCGCGCCGCGCGCTGACCGTCCGCGCACGGATCCTCGCCACGGTCCTGTCCATCACCGCGCTGGCGCTCCTCGTCGCGGGAGGGACGGCGTACCTCCTCCAGCGCGACCAGGTCGACGACGCGATCGACGAGAGCCTGGCACGCTCGGTGACCGAGTTCCGCACGTTCGCCGACGCCGACCCCGTCGACCCCGACACGGGCAGGCCCTACCCGGACGTCAAGGAGTTCCTCCGCGCCGCGATCGGCCAGGAGGTGCCGGCCACGAACGAGGGATGGCTGGGTTTCGTGGGTGACCGGCTCGAGCTCGTCTCGGTGGTGTCGGCGGGCGGCGTCGACCTCACCGACGACGCCGTGCTCATCGAGCGGCTCTCCTCGATGGCGCACGAGGAGAAGGGCGCGACCAGGACGGTGACGACGCCCACCTCCCAGTACCGGCTGTCCATCGTCCCCGTCTCGGACGAGAACGGCGCGACCACCGGCGCCCTGGCCGTCGTCTGGGACCGCAGCGCCCAGACGAGCGCGGTGGTCGACACCTTCCGCCGTTACGTCCTCGTCAGCGTCGCCGCCCTGGTGCTCCTCGCTGTGGTCGGCTGGCGGCTCGCGGGCCGGCTCCTCAGCCCCCTGCGCCGCCTGCGCGAGACCGCCGAGCAGATCTCGGACACGGACCTCTCGGGCCGCATCGACGTCCAGGGCGACGACGACCTCTCGGACCTCGCCCGCACCGTCAACGCCATGTTGGCCCGCCTGGAGGAGGCGTTCCTCTCCCAGCGCCGCCTCCTGGACGACGCCGGCCACGAGCTGCGCACGCCCATCACCGTCATCCGCGGCCACCTCGAGCTGATGGACCCCACCGACGCCGAGGACGCGGCGGCCACCCGTGAGCTGGCCCTGGCCGAGCTGGACCGCATGCACCGCCTCACCGACGACCTGGTGGTCCTGGCCAAGGCCGACCAGCCGGACTTCGTCCAGCCCGTGCGCACGAGCATCGGGCGCCTCACCGACGACACCCTCGACCGCGCCCGGACCCTCGGGCCGCGCCGGTGGCGCGTGGACGCCCGTCTCGAGGCCGACGTCGAGGTCGACGCGCAGCGCATCACGCAGGCCTGGCTGCAGCTGGCCGCGAACGCGGTGAAGTTCTCCGACGAGGGCTCGACGGTGGCCCTGGGCTCCGCGCTGCACGAGGGGCGCCTGCTGCTGTGGGTGCGCGACGAGGGGGTCGGTGTCGCACCGCAGGAGCGGGAGCGGATCTTCCAGCGGTTCGCCCGCGCCCGGACCCCCGGACCGGCGCGCGAGGGGTCGGGCCTCGGCCTGGCGATCGTCTCGGCGATCACCCAGGCGCACGGGGGGCAGGTCCGGCTCGACTCCGAGCCGGGCGCGGGCTCGGTCTTCGTGCTCGACCTCCCCGCCCGGGGCGCCGTCACCGGCCCACCGACCGAGGAGCTGCCGGTCCCGAGGAGCACCGGCGCCGTCGGCACCGACGGCGCCGCGATCCGCGCGGGCCGGGGCGCCGCACCCTCGGGCAGGCGCACCGGTCGGTCCTGACGGCGCACGCATCCGCCCCGCCCTGCCAGACTGGGGCGCGGGAGGAGGACCATGGCTCAGATCCTGATCGTGGAGGACGAGCCCGGGATCGCGTCGTTCGTCACGAAGGGGCTGCGCGCAGCGGGCCACCAGCCGACCGCCGTGACCACGGGTGCCGACGCGCTGACGCACGCCCGCACGGGGGGCTACGACCTCATGGTCCTCGACATCGGGCTGCCGGACGTCGACGGGTTCGAGGTCTTGCGGCAGCTGCGCGGCGAGGGCTCGGCCCTCCCCGTCATCATCCTCACCGCCCGCACCTCGGTGGACGACACCGTGGCCGCCCTCGAGGGCGGGGCCGACGACTACATGGCCAAGCCGTTCCGGTTCGAGGAGCTCCTCGCGCGCGTGCGCCTGCGGCTGCGCCAGGACGTCGCCCCGGGCGAGACGACGACGCTCGCCGCGGGTCCGCTCAGCCTGGACCTGCGCACCCGGCGGGCCAGCGTCGAGGGGCGGGAGGTCGACCTGTCCGCCCGCGAGTTCGCCCTGCTCGAGACGTTCCTCACCCACCCCGGGCAGGTCCTCTCCCGCGAGCAGCTCCTCTCGCGGGTGTGGGGCTACGACTTCGACCCCGGCTCGAACGTCGTGGACGTCTACGTGCGCTACCTGCGCCGCAAGATCGGCGCCGAGCACGTGGTCACCGTGCGCGGCATGGGCTACCGGCTGGTCGACCCGCGCGCCTGAAGCTCGGCGACGAGGCGCTCGAGCGTCGGCGTCGGGACCGCCAGCACCCGCCCCAGGCGCACCAGCGCCCCGCCGACCGCGTCGAGCTCGGTGGGCCCGCCGCGGGCGGCGTCGTGCTGCATCGAGGACTCCAGCGACGGTGGCAGGCGCCGGAGGAACGACCCGATGTCGCTCGCCGTCGTCGGCCACCCCTGGGCGTCGGCCAGCGCGGCGACCTCGCCCAGCAGGGCGTCTGTCACCGCGGGGTCGCGGTCCAGGGCGGGGCCCAGCGGGGCGCCCGCCCACGTGGTGAGCAGCGCCGTGGGTGCGAGGAAGGAGAGCTTGCGCCACAGCACCTCGGCCTCGGGGCCACCGGCGCGCACGCTCACACCCGCGCGGGCCAGCGCGCGGGCGGTCGCGGAGTGCTCAGCGCCGTCGGGGACCGTGACGACGAGGTACCGCCCGCGCTGGACCACCACCGAGTCCACCCGGTCCGCCTCGACCTGGACCGAGCCGGAGACCACCGCCCCGGGCAGGTCGCGCAGCGCCGCCGCGTGCTCGACGCCGTTGAGCAGCGCGAGCACCTCGGGGGCCCGCGCCTCCCGGATCCCGGGCAGGACGTCGGCGAGCCCGTAGGCCTTGACCGCCAGCACCACGGCCGCCCCGCGGGGCACCGCGGTGGTGGCCGGGACGGCGGCGGTGAAGTCCCCGAAGAGCTCCGAGCGCACGGTCACCCCCTCGGCCGCGATCCGTGCCGCGCTCGCCGGGCGTCCCACGGCGACGACGTCCTCACCCGCCCGGTGCAGCAGCGCGGCGAGCAGCCCACCCACGGCCCCGGGCCCGACGACGGCGATCATGGCGTCCTCCTACTCAGTGCGGTCCTCGCTGGGCCTGGATCTCCCGCGCCCGGGCCAGCCACGCCTCGGCGCGGGCCAGGCGACCCTCGGCGTCGGCGCGCCAGTGCGCGCCGTCGGTGCGGCGCGCCCCCGCGACGAGCGACAGGACGACGCCCGCGCCACGGGTGTGGAGGGCGACCGGGTCGACGAGCTCCTCGCAGCGGCGCGTCCACGCCGCGAGCACGGGTGGGACCCGGGGGTAGGTCGCCGGTGCGAGGTGCGGCAGGACGCTGACGTGACCGAGGAGGCACGCGAGGTCGTCGACCCGGTGGCCGGGGCCGACGGCGTCGACGTCGAGCAGGGCGCTGACCGTCGGCCCGGCCGGGTCCATGAGGATGTTCGCCTCGTAGAAGTCGCCGTGGGTGGGCACGACCGGCCCGGGGTCGGTCACCGCGAGGAGCTGGTCGATCCCGTCCGCGAGCGCCTGGGTCCGGGCCGCGTGCTCGGGGAGCACGGTCGCCGCGGCGTGGGCGTAGTGCTGGGCCCGCTCGGACCACGCGGGCCGCCGGGGCAGGTCGACGAGCGGGAGGGGAAGGGCCTCCAGGGTGCGCACGAGCGCGTCGAGGACGGGCACGGCGCGTTCGCCCAGCCCTTCCGCCAGGAGGTTCGCCAGCGGCGTCCCGCGCTCGGCGCCGAGGAGGACCAGCCCGTCGTCGTCGGCGCGCAGCACCGGCGGGGCCGGCACCCCGGCGGCGGCGAGCATCCGGTGGCGGTCGACGAAGAGACCCGCGGCCGAGGGCCGGACGATCTTGAGGTAGGCGGTGCGCCACTCCTCCTCGCGTGCCTGGACCCGCAGGACCGCCCGCCTGGTGGGCCGGTAGGCGAGGAGCTCGACCGTGACGGGGGTGCCGAGGCGGCGGCTCAGCGCCGCGGGGTCGCAGGCGACGGGCAGCGCGGGCAGCTCGGGGTCCGCGGGGTGGCGCCACAGGTGGACGGGGGGTCCGTCAGGACCCTGCTCCAGCCGCACCAGGCCCGGTCCCGCCGGCCGGCTCAGTCGGGCGGTCGTGGCGCACAGGTACTCCTCGCCGCGCACCGGGGTGCCCTCGGCGGCCCGTTCGACGGTGGCGGTGTAGCCCACGGTCACCCCGGCGCCCGGTCGGTGGTGGACGGTGTGAACCTGCCAGGCGACCAGTCGGCCCCCCTCCGCCCCGAGGGCGTCCGCGAGCATGGCCCCGGCGTCGGGGCCGGTCAGCAGGGCGACGTCGGCCGGCTCGTGCTGAGCGGAGACGGGGACGCTCATGGCCCTAGTTGACCACAGCGCGCGGCTGCCGGCGGCCGGACACGGCCGCGCGGGGCGTCGGCACGGCACGCCGGGGGCGCCGGCACGGCCGCCGTCGTCGGGAGGGTGCCCGGGCCCGCCGCGCCGTCGGCCGTGCGGCGCTGATGGCAGACTCGGCCGGGTGCGTGACCTGACCCGGCTGCCCAAGGCCCACCTCCACCTCCACTTCACCGGGTCCATGCGCGTGTCCACCCTTCGCGAGCTCGCCGCCGAGCAGAACGTCCGGCTCCCCCATCACCTCCTCGACGCCGACCCGTTGCGCGTCCCCGCATCCGAGCGCGGCTGGTTCCGCTTCCAGCGCTCCTACGACTCCGCACGCGCGGTCGTGCGCTCCGAGCACGCCATGCGCCGGATCGTTCGCGAGGCGGTCGAGGACGACGCCGCCGAGGGCTCGCGCCGGCTCGAGATCCAGGTCGACCCCACCTCCTACGCCCCCTGGGTCGGTGGCCTGACGCCGGCCCTGGAGATCGTCGTCGACGAGGCCCGCGCGGCGAGCACGGCGACGGGGGTGGAGGTCGGCGTCGTCGTCGCCGCGTCCCGGACCCGGCACCCGCTCGACGCGCGCACCCTCGCCCGGCTCGCGGCCCGGTTCGCCGGGGACGGACCGGGCGACGTGGTCGGCTTCGGCCTGAGCAACGACGAGCGGCGCGGCGACACCGCCGACTGGGCCGCGGCGTTCCGCATCGCCCGCCGTGCGGGCCTGGCCGGTCTGCCCCACGGCGGGGAGCTGCTCGGGCCCGAGCACGTGCGTGACGTCGTCGCCCACCTCAAGCCCGTCCGGCTCGGGCACGGGGTGCGCAGCGCGGAGGACCCGGACCTCCTCGCGCGGGTCGTCGACGCGGGGATCGCCCTGGAGGTCTGCCCGGCCTCCAACGTCTCCCTCGGTGTCTACCCGGGGCCGGGTGCCGTTCCCCTGCGGGCGCTCCTCGACGCCGGGGCGCAGGTCGCGCTCGGTGCGGACGACCCGTTGCTCTTCCACTCCCGGCTCGTCGACCAGTACCGGATCGCCCGGGAGGAGCACGGGCTCGACGACGACGCGCTCGCCGACCTCGCGCGCGGATCCATCCGCGCCTCCCTCGCCACCGAACGCTCCCGGGCGGCCATGCTCGCCGACGTCGACGCCTGGCTCGCGACGTGACCGGGCCGGTCCTGAGCCCGCGCACCGTCCGGGTCGAGCCGCCCGCCGGGGATGTCGAGGGACGCGCGCCCACCGGGGGAGCCGCGGCGGCCGAGGGTTTCCTGGCAGCCGAGGGACCCGCAGCGGCCGAGGGACCGGCTCCCGAGGGCCGCACCGCGGCCGACGGCGCGACGACCGTCACGGACCCACGGGCCGGCGCCGGGAGCGCACCGGGGCGGGTCCAGGAGGTCGCCGTCCGTCGCGTCGGGGAGGTGTTCGTGCGCGAGTTGCGGATGCCCGGCCCGCCCGGTCCCGCCTTCGTCCTGGTCCACGGCGCCGGCCTGTCCTCGCGCTACCTCCTGCCGGTGGCCCGGCGCCTGGCCGCGCACGGGGAGGTGCTGCTCCTGGACCTGCCCGCCTCGCGCGGTCTGCCCGCCCCGCCCGCGGTCCTCTCGGTACCCGAGCAGGCCGAGCTGGTGCACCAGGTGGTGGCGGCGTCCGGCGTGGGTGAGGCTGTCCTGGTGGGGCACTCCATGGGCGCACAGGTGGTGGTGGAGCTCATGGCGCGGCGCCCCGAGACCTACGACCGGGCGGTCCTGGTGGGCCCGCCGGTCAACGCCCGTGAGCGGTCGCTGGGCCGTCAGGTGCTGCGCTACGTCCAGTCCGCCGTCCACGAGCCGGGGCGGGTGGTCCGCCTCGTGGCGCGTGCCTACCTCGCCACGACCACCCGGTGGCTCCTCGACGTCGTCCCGGTCATGCTGGCCTACCCGATCGAGGACGCGATCACCCGCCTCTCGCCCCACGGCCGGGTGGTCATCGTGCGGGGGGAGCACGACGCCCTCGTGCCCGCCCACTGGTCCGCCACCCTGGCCCGGCGCTGCGGCGCCCCGACGGAGGTGGTGACCGTCCCGGGGGCCGCGCACACCGTGCTCGTGGACGACCCCGACGTCGTCGTCGCGGCGGCCCGCGCGGTGGCCGCGCCGTGAGCCGGCGGCGCACGCTCCTCGCCCGCCCCCGGGCGTGGGCCGCGGACTACGTCTGGGCCACCTCGCGCCTCGTGCGTGCGGGCGCCGGTGACCTCGCCGCCAAGGTCCGGCCCGGGCGCGGGCTGGCGGAGATCGCACCGGGCGCGGCCGCCGGGCGCGTGGCGGAGGGGCCGGGCACGCCCGTGGTCCTCCTGCCGGGGATCTTCGAGACCTGGCGCTTCCTCGCCCCGCTCGCGGACCGGCTGCGCCGCACCGGGCACGAGGTGCACGTGGTCGAGGCGCTCGGGCTCAACCGCCGCGACGTGCCGGCGGGCGCGGAGGCCGTGCGCCGCTACCTCGAGGAGCGGGACCTGCGCGACGTCGTCCTCGTGGCCCACTCCAAGGGTGGGCTCGTCGGCAAGGCCGCGATGCTCTCCCCCGCCGGGCACCGGGTCGCGGGGATGGTCGCCGTCGCCACGCCGTGGCGCGGGTCCGTCTGGGCGTGGATGTTCCCGCCGTTCACCTCGGTGGGCCGCCTGTCGCCCACGGCCAGGTCGTTGCGGACGCTGCGCCGCGAGCGGTCGGTCGACGCCCGCATCGTCTCCCTCGCCCCCGCCTGGGACCCCCACATCCCGGGGAGGTCGCGCCTGGCCGGTGCCCGCAACGTGGACCTGGCGGCCCAGGGTCACTTCCGTCCGCTGGGCGACCCGGCCGTGGTGGACCAGATCCTCGACGCCGTCGCCGAGATCGGCGGCGAGACCTCGCCCTAGAGCTCGAGGCCCACCAGCACCGGCTCCGGGACGAGCTCGATGCCGAAGCGGTCCCGGACGCCGTCGCGCACGGTCCGGGCCAGCGCCAGCAGGTCGGCCGCCGTGGCGGACCCCCGGTTGGTCAGGGCGAGGGGGTGCTTGGTGGAGAGGGTCGCCCGGCCCTCCCCGAAGCCCTTCTCGAAGCCGGCGTGGGCGATGAGCCACGCGGCCGAGGTCTTCACCAGGCCCTCGACCACCGGGGCGGCCCCGCCGATCTGGCCGATGGCGGTGTGGTCGGTGACCGGGAACCGGGGGGCGTCGACGGGCAGACGCTCCTCGGCGAGGGCGACGGGCAGGACCGGGTTGGTGAAGAACGAGCCGGCCGACCAGGTGTCGTGGTCCTCGGGGTCGAGGACCATGCCCTTGCCCCGGCGCAGGGCCAGGACCGCCTCGCGGACCTCGGCGGCGGGGACGCGCGTCCCGACGTCGACCCCGAGGCTCCGGGCGAGCTCGGCGTACCGCACCGGCGCCGAGAGGGTTGCCAGGCGCAGCTGGAAGGTGACGTCGAGGACGACGTAACGCCCGGTGGGTCCCCAGGGCCGCCCCCCGGTCCCGTCGGTGAGGGAGCGCTTGAGCAGCGACGTGCGGTAGCCCAGGCCGAGCTCGCCGACGGCGAGGAGCCGGGTGCGCCGCTCGAGCCGGTCGTACACGCGCACCGACGACAGCGTCTCGGCGACCTCCTGGCCGTAGGCGCCGACGTTCTGCACCGGCGTGGCCCCGGTGGACCCGGGGATCCCCGAGAGCGCCTCGACGCCCATCCACCCCTCGGCGACGGCGGTGGCCACCACCTCGTCCCACGGCTGGCCGGCGGGCACGACGACGTTGGCACCGGCGCAGGAGGAGTCGGCGACGCCGTCGACGCCGCGCCGCGCGTCACGCACGACGATGCCGTCGAACCCGGCGTCGGCGGCGAGGACGTTCGAGCCGCCGCCGAGGACGAGCAGCGGGGTCCCCGCCTCGTCGGCGCCGCGGACGGCGTCGACGAGCTCGGCCTCGCTGTGCGTCTCGGCGTAGGCCGCGACCGGGCCGCCCACACGCAGGGTGGTGAGGTCGGCGAGCGTGGGCCGGGGGCCGACGGGCCGCTCGGCGAGGGCGGCGCCGGCGGGGTCCGTGCCGGGCGTGGTGGTTTCGGCCATGCACCCAGGCTACGGCCGGGAGGGGCGGGGTTCCTCCTCGCGGGCCGCCGCGCCGATCGGCCGGGCGGCCGGCACCAGGGCCAGGCCCAGCACCAGCGGGACGGCGATGGCGAGCAGCGAGAGCCGGTAGCCGACCTGCTCGGCGAGCAGGCCCAGCAGCGGTGGGCCGGCGAGGAACGCCGTGTAGCCGATGGAGGAGACGACGGAGACCCGGGCGGCGGCGTGCACGGGCTCGTCGCTCGCCGCGGACATGCCCACGGGGAAGCCCAGCGCCGCCCCCAGGCCCCACAGCACCGCCCCGGCCAGCGCCGGCAGCATCGCGGGCGCCAGGGTGAACAGCAGCAGCCCCACCAGGGCCAGCGCGGTGGACAGGCGCAGGACCGGCACCCGGCCGTACCGGTCGAGGAGCTCGGTGCCCACCAGGCGCATCGCCGTCATGGCCGTGACGAAGATGCCGAACCCGACCGCGCCCACCGCGTTCGTGGTGCCGAAGCCGTCCACGACGGCCAGGGCGAGCCAGTCGTTCGCGGCGCCCTCGGTGAGGGCGGCGGCGAGCACGACGAGCCCGACGAGCAGGGTGCGGCGCTCGGTCCAGGCGCGGAAGGTGGTGCGCCAGCCGTGGTGGCGATCCGCCGCAGCCGCGAGTGGCGGGTCGGGCAGGAACGAGCGCACGCTGAGCAGGACCGCCACGTAGATCAGGCCCAGGACGACGAGCAGGTGCACCGTCACGGAGATCCCCGCGAGGGCGGCCAGGGCGCCCATCCCCGCCCCGAGCACCGTCCCGAGGGAGAACCCGGCGTGGAACCGCGGCATGATCGCCCGGCCCAGGGCCTGCTCGACCGCTCCGCCCTCGAGGTTCATCGAGACGTCCCACGCGGCGATCCCTGCCTGGGCGGCGAACAGCGCGGGGGCGAGGAGCCCCACCTCACCGATGCCGACCGCGACGGCGACGAGCGCGAAGGAGACGACGTTGAGGGTCGCGGCCAGGACGACGGTGCGGCGCGTCCCGATGCGCTGGACGACCGCCCCGGTCAGGGGCAGCGCCAGGACCGAGCCGACCGAGCCCACCAGCAGCAGGATCCCCAGGCGCGCCGGGGTGAGGTCGAGGGCGTCGCGCACGGCGGGCAGGCGGGAGACCCAGTTGGCGAAGACGAGCCCGTTGAGGGTGAAGACGGCGAACGTGGCCCAGGCGGCACGGTCGGCCCGGCGCCGTTCGGCGGGCACGCCGGGCCCGGGGCCGGGGACGTGCGCCGCGGACGAGCCGCTCACGCGAGCCGGACGACGGCCTGGGCCTTCGCCAGCACCGACGTCCCGCCGCTCGTCACGCGCAGGTCCACCCTGACGGAGCCGGCGGCGAGGTCGACGGCGCCGACCGTGCCGACCACCTCGACCTCGGCGGCGCCCGGGTCGGGGACCTCGACGGGCCGGGTGAAGCGCACCCCGAGGTCGACGACGGCGCCGGGGTCCTGGGCCCAGTCCTCCACGGCGGCCCCGGCCAGTCCCATGGTGGCCATCCCGTGGGCGATCACGCCGGGGAGCCCGACCTCGTGGGCGACCCGGTCGCTGTAGTGGATGGGGTTGAAGTCGCCGCTGGCGCCGGCGTAGCGCACCAGCCGGGCCCGGTCGACGGTGAAGGTCCGCGCGAAGAGCTCGGTGCCGGGCTCGAGCTCGGTCAGGACGGGGCGGCGCACCTCGCTCATCGCCCCTCACCCCGCACGGCGAGGACGGACACGACGGTGGCGACCGGGGCGTCCTCGGCGTCGGCGATCTCGGCCCGGGTGGTGACGAGGGTGATGCCCGCACGCTCGACGATGCGGTCGACGTGGACGGTGGTGCGCAGCCGGTCCCCGGCCACGATGGGCCGGTGGTGGGTCAGCCGCTCCTCGGCGTGGACGACGCGGGAGAAGTCGATCCCGGACTCGGGCGAGGCGACGTAGGCCTGCTCGGCGCGCTGGGCGATGACGACGGCGAACGTGGGGGGCGCCACCAGGTCGGCGTAGCCCAGGGCCCAGGCGGCGTCGGGGTCGGTGTGGGCCGGGTGGGTCGCACCCGTCGCCTCGGCCATCTCGGCGATCTTGACCCGGGAGACCTCGTACGTCTCCCGCGGGGCATAGGAACGCCCCACGAGCGTCTGGTCGACGCCGGTGGGGCGGGTGCTGCTCTCGGTCATCCCGCCAGCCTAGGGCAGGGGGACGACCGCGGGTCAGCGGGTCTCGCGGTGCGCCGTCTTGGCGTTGCAGCGCGGGCAGAACTTCTGCAGCTCGAGACGGTCGGGGTTGTTCCGACGGTTCTTCTTGGTGATGTAGTTCCGCTCCTTGCACACCTCACAGGCGAGAGTGATCTTCGGGCGGATGTCGGTGGACTTGGCCACGGCGTTTCCTCACGTTCCTGCCTCGTGCGAGCGGCCGGGTTTGGCTGCTTCGTCTGTCGGTAGCGGGGGCGGGGCTCGAACCCGCGACCTCACGATTATGAGTCGTGCGCTCTCACCAACTGAGCTACCCCGCCTCGTCGGCGGACCGTCGACCGTGCGACGATCCGCAGACCTGAGCCCCGAAAGGGAATCGAACCCTTGACCTTCTCCTTACCATGGAGACGCTCTGCCGACTGAGCTATCGGGGCAGCGCGGACGAGCCTACATGGACTCGGCGCCGAACGTGAAATCCGTCGACGGCCTCCGCCCGGTGACTCCGCTCACACCGCCGTTGGCCCCCCGGCAAGGCGGTTGAACACCCTCGGCGACCGCCGACGGGCGCCCTCGGTGGCCGGCCTGGACGCGCGAAGGCCTGGACGCACCAAGCCCGCACGCACGAGGCCCGGACCCTCCTGGGAGGATCCGGGCCGGCGGCGATGTCGGACATCGCCTGTGGTGGCGGGTGAGGGATTCGAACCCCCGAAGCATTCCGCAGCTGATTTACAGTCAGCCCCCTTTGGCCACTCGGGTAACCCGCCTCGTGGCTTGGTGCGCGGACAACGATAGCAAGGTTCGCGGCGTGCTCGCGCCGGGCGGGTGCGCGATGATGGTCACAGCCGTGAGATCCCGACCGTCCCGACCACAGGAGCACACGCATGGCCGACTCGTCCTTCGACATCGTCAGCAAGGTGGACCGCCAGGAGGTGGACAACGCCGTCAACCAGGCCGCCAAGGAGATCGCGCAGCGCTACGACTTCAAGAACGTCGGCGCCTCGGTGACCCTCGCCGGCGACGTGGTGACCATGACCGCCAACTCCGCCGAGCGGGTCAAGGCCGTCCTGGACGTCCTGCAGACCAAGCTCATCCGCCGCGGCGTCTCCCTCAAGGCCCTGGACCTCGGCGACGGCGAGCCTCGCGCCTCGGGCAAGGAGTACCGGCTGGCCGGGTCGCTCAAGGAGGGGCTGGACCAGGAGAACGCGAAGAAGATCACCAAGCTGATCCGCGATGCCGGCCCGAAGGGCGTCAAGGCCCAGATCACCGGCGACGAGGTGCGGGTGAGCTCGAAGAACCGCGACGACCTCCAGGCCGTCATCGCCCTGCTCAAGGGCGCCGACGACGTCGACGCGGCGCTCCAGTTCGTCAACTACCGCTGAGCGGACCCGCCGCCGGGCGGCGGCACAGCGCCGGGCGGCACCGCGCCGGGCGGCACCGCGCCGGCGGCCAGCGCAGCCGCTCCCGCCAGGACGGGGACCCCCCGGGCCGCGGTGACCGCCAGCCGCAGGGCGTCGACCTCGGCCCCGATGCCGAGGATGCGCTGGTAACCGACCGAGCCGGTGCGCGCGAGCTCGCGCCACACGCCGTCGCGCCGGCCGCTGACCACGAGGCCCTCGACCCGCTGCCCCTCGCGGATGGCCTCCTTGACGACGACGGCGTCCACGGGTTCGACCGCGCCGAGGTCGAGCGTCAGCGTCGGCTCGGGGTCGTCCGCCGCGGGCCGCCACCACGGGGCGGTCCCGGCGACGCCGCCGAGCCACCGGGAGGCGGCCGGCAGGGTCGGGTCGAGGACCTCCCCGGAGGAGGCCTCGACGGCGGCGTCCAGCGCCGACGCCCGCAGCGCGGCGACGCGCCGGCCGAGGCCGGCGAGCGCCTCTTTGTCCGGTGCCCCGATCCGGCCCCGCCGGTCCGGGGGCACGTTGAGCAGGAGCGTGGCGTTGCCCCCGACCACGGAGCGGTAGAGCGCGAAGAGCTCGTCGGCGGAGCGGACCTCGCCGTCCTCGGCGGGGTGGTGGAACCAGCCCGGGCGGATCGAGGTGTTGACCTCGGCGGGGTACCACACGAGCTCGTCCTGCCCGGCCAGCGCGGCGCGTGAGCCGAGGTCCTCATCGTCGCTGCGCACGAGCCGGGCGAAGCCCGGGTCGTCGGAGCGCTGGGACTGGCTCGCGGTCCGCTCGGCGTCCTGGAGCGCCCGCGGGACCACGCTCCACTCGTCGGGGCGCGTGTGCCCGGCCTCGTTGCCGCACCAGCGCACGTCGGGCCCGCACACGCTGAGGACGGCGTCGGGCTGCAGCTCCCGGACGACGGCGTGGTACCGCTCCCAGTCGTAGACCTGCCGGGCGCCCGTGGGTCCCTCGCCGTTCGCCCCGTCGAGCCACACCGAGAACACCGGGCCGTAGCCGCTCAGCAGCTCGGTGAGCTGGGCGACGTACACGTCGTCGTAGGCGCGACCGCTGCCGTAGGCGGGGTGCGAGCGGTCCCACGGCGAGAGATAGATGCCCAGGGCGAGGCCGTGCCGCTGGGCGGCGTCGGCGACCTCACGGACGAGGTCCCCGCGTCCCTCGCGCCAGGGGGATGCGGCGACGGAGTGGGTGGTCGTCGCCGTCGGCCACAGGCAGAAGCCGTCGTGGTGCTTGGCCGTGAGGACGACACCGGTCATCCCGGCCCCGGCGAGGCAGCGGACCCACTCGTCGGCGTCGACGTCGGGCGGGTCGAAGAGCGCCGGGTCCTCCCGGCCGGTCCCCCACTCGGCGTCGGTCATCGTGTTCATCCCGACGTGGAGGAACCCGTAGAGCTCGCGCGCCTGCCAGGCGAGCTGGCGGGCGCTCGGGCGCACGGACGCCAGGCGGTCGTCGAACCCGGTCGCTCTCGGCACGGGGGGACGGTACCGGCTCAGTACCCGGCCATGCGCTCCAGACGTGCGATCCGCTCGGCCATGGGCGGGTGGGTGGCGAACATCCGCGCGGCCCCGCCGCCCCGGAAGGGGTTCGCGATCATCATGTGGCTGACGTTCTCCAGCCGCTGCGTCGGCTGGAGCGGCCGGGCGCTCGTCCCGGCCTCGATCTTGCGCAGCGCGGAGGCCAGCGCCAGGGGGTCGCCGGTGAGCTGCGCGCCGTCCTCGTCGGCGTCGTACTCGCGCGTGCGGGAGATCGCCAGCTGGATGAGGCTGGCGGCGATCGGGGCGAGCAGCGCCGTCGCGAGCAGGGCGAGCGGGTTGGCGTTGCGGTCACGGCCGCCGAAGAAGAGCATGAACTGCGCGACCGAGGTGATGACCCCCGCGAACGCCGCGGCCACCGACGAGGTGAGGATGTCCCGGTTGTACACGTGCATGAGCTCGTGCCCGAGCACGCCCCGCAGCTCGCGCGGCTCGAGCATCTGGAGGATGCCCTCGGTGCAGCACACGGCGGCGTTGCGCGGGTTGCGCCCGGTGGCGAAGGCGTTGGGCTGTGCCGTGGGCGCGATGTAGAGCCGGGGCATCGGCTGGCGGGCCGCCGTCGCGAGCTCACGGACGATGGCGTGGTAGCCCGGCGCCTCGGCCTCGCTGACCGGCCGGGCCCGCATCGCCCGGATGGCGATCTTGTCGGAGTTCCAGTAGCCGTAGAAGGTAGTGGCGAGGCCGATGACCGCGAAGACCCAGATGAAGGCCGACCGGCCGGTCCCGTTGGCGACGAGGGCGCCGATGCCGAGCATGAGGGCCCACATCGCCCCGAACAGCAGCGTCGTCTTCAGGCCGTTGTGGTGCCTCATCCACGATCCTCTCCTCGGCCGGTGTGCCACCACCGACCACAACGATCGGCGCCCGTCCGGGGTTCCGGCGCCGATCCGGCCGCGGGGACCTGCTCAGAGCAGGCGGCCGTCGTGCTCCTCACCGCGGGAGATCGCCGTCATCGTCTCGCGCTCGACGACCTTGACCCGCTCACGCTCGACCCCCTCGTAGGCCTGGCCGAGCTGTTGCTCGAAGGCGTCGAGGAGCTCCCAGCCCTCCCACGTCGTGTACCGCACACCCGCCGCGTCGAGCTCGGCGAGCATCGCCTCGTGCCCGACGGCGTCGCCGTGCGCGCGCAGCAGGCCGGCCCGGGCGTCCTCGACGAGGTGCGCGATCGTCTGCTGGGCGTCGGACTTCGTCGAGCCGATCAGGCCCACCGGGCCGCGCTTGATCCAGCCGGTGGCGTAGACGCCGGTGAGGTACTCGCCGTCGTCGCCGAGGACCCGGCCCTCGGTGTTGGGGATGACGCCGGACCGCTCGTCGAAGGGCAGGCCCGGGACGGGCGAGCCGAAGTAGCCCACCGCCCGGTAGACGGCCTGGACGGGGGTGTCGACGAACTCCCCCGTGCCCCGCACGCTGCCGTCGCCGGTGAGCTCGGTGCGCTCGGTGCGGATGCCCTCGACGCGGTCGGAGCCGAGCACCTCCACGGGCCGGTGCATGAAGTGCAGGTGGATGCGGCGCGGGGCGGTCCGCTCGGCGGGGTCCTTGAGCGTCCAGTCCATGAGGGTCTTGACGACCTGCTTGGTCTGGTTCGAGGACCGGATGGACTCCTCGGAGCCCTCGTCGAACTGGAAGTCCTCGTCGTAGACGACGACGTCGACGTCCGGCACCTTGCCCAGCTCGCGCAGCTCCAGCGGGGTGAACTTCACCTGCGCCGGGCCGCGGCGGCCGAAGACGTGCACGTCGGTGACGGGGCTCGCGGCCAGCGCCTGGGCGACGTTCTCGGGGATCTCGGTGACCATGAGGTCGCGCGCGTGCTTGGCGAGGATCCGCGCGACGTCGAGCGCGACGTTGCCGACGCCGAGCACCGCGACCTCCCGGGCCTCGAGCGGCCACGTGCGCGGGACGTCGGGGTGACCGTCGTACCAGGAGACGAAGTCCGCGGCGCCGTAGCTGCCGGGCAGCTCGATCCCGGGGATGTTCAGGGGGGCGTCGCGGTCGGAGCCGGTGGAGAAGATCACCGCGTCGTAGTGCCGCTGCAGGTCCGCCAGGGAGACGTCCTTGCCGACGTCGACGTTCCCGACGAGCCGGATGTCCCCGCGCTGGAGGATCTTGTACAGCGCCACGATGATCTGCTTGATCCGCGGGTGGTCCGGGGCGACGCCGTAGCGCACGAGGCCGAACGGGGCGGGCAGCCGCTCGAAGAGGTCGATGGACACCTCGAGCCCTGACTTGGACAGGATGTCGGCGGCGTAGATGCCGGCCGGGCCGGCGCCGACGAGCGCGACGGACAACGGGCGGGAGCTGGTCACGGGTGCCTCTCGTACGGGGTGCCGGGCCGTCGGCGCTGGGCACGGCCCTGGGAAGTCCAGCGACCAGTCTAGGACGGCGGGCGTCCGGCGTCGTTCGGCGTCCGTCACACCCCGGCCGCGGATCTGCCAGAGTGCGTGGGTGAGCCTCTCCCCCACCGAGCCCGGAGCCGGAGCGCCGGCCGCAGCCGCCGCCGGGACCGACACCGCCCCCGGCGCCCCCGGCGCCCCCGGCGGGACCGTCCCCGGACCCGGCGGGCGGACGTCCGACGCGACGCCGACCGGCGGCCTGCCCTACGGCCTGGGCGCCTACCTCATGTGGGGCGCCTTCCCGCTGTACTTCCGCCTCCTGGAGGAGGCGGGCGCGGTCGAGATCGTCGCGCACCGCGCGGCGTGGAGCCTGGTGTTCTGCCTGGGCCTGCTGGCCGTGACCGGTGCGCTGCGGACCCTGCGCCCGGTGCTGCGCTCCGGCCGGACGCTGGCGGTGCTCTCCCTCGGCGCGGCGCTGGTGGCGGCGAACTGGCTCGTCTACGTCTACGGGGTCAACACCGGCCGCACGGTCGACGCCGCGCTCGGCTACTTCATCAACCCGCTCGTCACCGTCCTCCTCGCCGTCGTGGTCCTCGGCGAGCGCCTGCGCCCGATGCAGTGGGTGGCGACCGGGGTCGGCGGGGCGGCCGTCGTCGTCATCGCGGTCGGCTACGGCAAGCTGCCGTGGATCTCCCTCACCCTGGCGGCGACCTTCGGCCTGTACTCGCTGGTGAAGAACCGCGTGGGCCGGACCGTGGGCGCCCTGGCGGGCCTGACCGTCGAGACCGCCGCGCTCTTCCCGGTGGCGGTCGCCTACCTCGTCGTCCTGGGCGCGACGGGCGCCGGGGTGGTCGGCGTCGCCGGTGCCGACCCCGGCCTGACGGCGCTCCTCGTCGCCTCCGGGCCGCTCACCGCGGTGCCCCTGCTGCTGTTCGGCGCGGCGGCCCGCCGGCTGCCGCTGAGCGTCATCGGCATGCTCCAGTACCTCACGCCCGCCCTCCAGCTCGCGGTGGGCGTGGCGGTCTTCCACGAGCCGATGCCGCCGGAGCGGTGGGCGGGGTTCGCGCTGGTGTGGGCCGCGATCGTCGTGCTCAGCGTCGACGGCGCGCGCGCCGAGCGGACCCGCCGGCGCCTGGTGCGCGCCTGAGGCGTCAGGCCAGGCGGTCCACGAGCAGGGAGGCGAAGGCGCCGAGGGCGTCCTTGACCGGCCCCTCGGGCAGCGGCGCGAGCTCGGCGACGGCGTCGTGGGCCCACGCGGTGGCCAGCGCCTTGGCCTCGGCGACGACCTCGTGGTCGCGCAGGCCGGCGACGACGGCACGCAGGTCCTCGTCCGAGCCGAGGTCGGTGCCCAGCCGGGCCAGCACGGCGGCGCCGGCCTCGTCCAGGGTGCCGGCGGCGGCACGCTCGCGCAGCAGCAGCACCGGCATGGTGTCGACCCCCTCGCGCAGGTCCGTGCCGGGGGTCTTGCCGGTCGTGGCGGCGTCGGCCGAGAGGTCGATGACGTCGTCGGCGAGCTGGAACGCCACGCCGACCTTCTCGCCGTAGCGGGCCATGACCTCGGCGACCTCGGCGCCCGCGCCGGAGAACGTCGCGCCGTAGCGCGCGGAGGTCGCGATGAGGGAGCCGGTCTTGTCCGCGAGGACCTGGATGTAGTGGGCGCGGGCGTCCTGGCCGTCGGCGGGCCCCAGGGTCTCGTGGAGCTGGCCCAGGCACAGCCGCTCGAAGGTCTCGGCGTGGACCCGCACGGCGTCCGGGCCGAGGGAGGCGACCATCTGGGACGCACGGGCGAAGAGCAGGTCCCCGGTGAGGATGGCCACGGAGTTGCCCCACACCTCGTGGGCGGCGGGCGCCCCGCGACGCATCGGCGCCGAGTCCATGACGTCGTCGTGGTACAGGGTGGCGAGGTGCGTCAGCTCGACGGCGACCCCGGCGGTGAGGACGTCGTCGCCGGTGCCCTCCCCCAGCTGGGCGGCCAGCAGGGTGAGCAGCGGCCGCAGCCGCTTCCCGCCCGCCGCGGCCAGGTGCGCCGCCGGGGCGTCGACGAGCGCGTCGGCGCCGGCCACGGCGGCGCGCAGCCGCTCCTCCACCGCGGTCATGGCGGGCTGGAGCCGGGCCTCGAGCTCGGCGTCCCCCAGGGGGAGGATGGTCGTCGTCACGAGGGGAACGGTACTCAAGGAAGGAACACCGCCGCCTGCGCGGCGAGGTCGAGCACCGGGCCGGGCAGGACACCGAGCAGCACGGTGCCGACGACGGCGACGCCCACCGCCACCGTGGTCAGGCCCTCCGAGGCCACCACCGCGGTGGTCTCGCCGTCGGGCTCGGTGAAGAACATGAGCACGACGAGGCGCACGTAGAAGAACGCCGTGGCGGCCGAGGCCAGCACCGCCAGGAGGACGAGGACCCACGCGCCGCCGTCGACGCCGGCGGAGAACACCGCGAACTTCCCGATGAAGCCGCCGGTGAGCGGGATCCCCGCGAAGGACAGCAGGAACACGACCATCGCGACGGCCGCGGCCGGGCTGCGCCGCCCGAGCCCCGCCCACTGGGACAGGTGCGTCGCCTCGCCGGTGACGTTGCCCTCGGTGTCACGCTCGCGCACGAGGGTGACCAGGGCGAACGCGCCGACCGTGGCCAGGCCGTAGGCGAGGAGGTAGAAGAGCACCGAGGAGATGCCCTGGGACCGCAGGGAGATGACGCCGATGAGCACGAAGCCGGCGTGGGCGATCGAGGAGTACGCGAGCATCCGCTTGACGTCGGTCTGGATGATGCCGAGCACCGTGCCCACGAGCATGGTGAGGATGATCACCGCCCACATGAACGGGGCGAGGTCCCAGCCGAGGTCGGGCACGACGACGTAGACGAAGCGCAGGAGCGCCCCGAAGGCCGCCACCTTGGTCGCGGCCGCCATGAACCCGGTGACCGGGGTGGGGGCGCCGGTGTAGACGTCGGGGGTCCAGGCGTGGAAGGGCACGGCGCCGACCTTGAACAGCAGGCCCATGATCACCAGGACGGAGCCGCCCAGGAGCAGCCAGTCCATGCCCACGGTCGCCGGGACGGCCTGCGCGAGGCCGGACAGGCGCACCGTGCCGGAGTAGCCGTAGAGCAGCGCGATGCCGAAGATGACGAACGCCGAGGCGAACGCCCCGAGGAGGAAGTACTTCAGGGACGCCTCCTGCGAGAGCAGGCGCCGCCGCCGCGCCATGCCCGAGAGCACGTACAGCGGCAGGGACAGCACCTCCAGCGCCACGAAGAGGGTGAGCAGGTCGCCGGCGGCCGGGAAGGCCAGCATGCCGGTCAGCGCGAACATCGTCAGCGGGAAGACCTCGGTCTGGACCCAGGCGGCGCGGGTGGAGTCCGCCTCCTCGGGCGAGCCCGGCCGCGAGGCGGCCATGGCCACGAACGCCCCCTCGCCCGACTCGGTCCGGTCGGCGATGACGAGGAGCCCGAGGAACCCCACGAGCGCGAGGATCGCCTGGGCCGCCAGGGTCGGACCGTCCTCGATGAGCGCGCCGCCGACGATCTCACGCGGCCCCTCGGCCTCGACGACCGTCCAGCGCCACACGACGGCCACGAGCGCGGCGGCGGTGGCGAGCAGGCTCAGCACCAGCTGGACGGCCCGGCGGGCCGGCCGCGGCACGAAGGCCTCGAGGAGCACACCGAGGACGGCGGCCCCCAGGACGATGAGGATCGGGGTCAGGGCCGCCCAGTCGACGGCGGGTGCGACGAACGTGTTCACTTGTTCTCCTCGTGCGTCCCGGCGGTGGACGCCGGCAGGTGGGCCGCGTCGGCGGACTCCACGGAGCTGGGCTGGTCGAGAGCGAGCTGCGCGGCCAGCGGGGTCACGGCGTCGATGACCGGGGCGGGGTAGAAGCCCAGCGCGAGCATCGCGGCCACGAGCGGGCCGACGACCCACTTCTCCCGGGCGCGCAGGTCGCGCACCGCCAGCAGGCTCTCCTGCGGCGGGCCGGTGAAGATCCGCTGGTAGGGCAGCAGGATGTACAGGGCGGCGATGATGACGCCGAGGACGGCGACGACGCCGGCGACGACCGAGACCCGGAAGGTGCCCTGCAGCACGAGGAACTCCGGGACGAACCCGCTCAGGCCCGGCAGGGCGATCGTGGCCAGGCCGGAGACGAGGAAGGTGCCCGCCAGGACCGGCGTGATGCGCTGCATCCCGCCGTAGGCGGGGATGTGCTGGGTCCCGCCGCGGACGGAGAGGAACCCGGCCACGAAGAACAGCGCCGCAATCGAGACGCCGTGGGCGACCATGTACACCATCGCGCCGACCAGGGCCACCTCGTCCCGGACGAAGATGCCCAGGACGATGAAGCCGAAGTGGCTCACCGAGGTGAAGGCGATCATCCGCATGATGTCGCGCTGGCCCACCGCGAGCAGGCCGCCGTAGATGATCGAGACCAGGGCCAGGGCGACGATGACCGGCGCGGCCCACTCGGCGGCCGCGGGGAAGAGCGGGATCGCCAGGGTGATCATCCCGAAGGTGCCGACCTTGTCCAGGACGCCGACGAGGAGGACGGACGTGCCGGCCGGCGCCTGCTGGGCGGTGTCGGGCAGCCAGGTGTGCACGGGCCACATCGGGGCCTTGATCGCGAACGCGATGAAGAAGGACAGGAACAGCAGCCGTTCGCCCCACACGCTCGTGGTGATGCTCCCGGCGAGGGAGTCGACGAGGAAGCCCTGCTCGCCGCCGGGCCCCACGAGGTACACCGCGACGACGCCGACGAGCATGATGAGCCCGCCCGCGAGCGAGTACAGGAGGAACTTCAGGGCGGCGGTGCGGCGGCGGGGGCCGCCGTAGTTGCCGATGAGGAAGTACACCGGGATGAGCATCGCCTCGAACAGGACGTAGAAGAGGAACACGTCCCGGGCGGCGAACACCGCCACCATGAGCGCCTCGAGGAGCAGCACCAGCACGACGTAGCCCATCTGGCGGCGCTCGACCACCGTGCCGGGGACCGCGACCTCCTGGTCGCGCCACGCGGCCAGGACGACGAGCGGCACGAGCGCCACGGCGAGCAGGACCATGACCAGGCCCAGACCGTTGACACCCAGGGCCCAGGAGACCCCGAGCTGCGGGATCCACGGGGTGACCTCACCGAGCTGGACGTCCCCGGCGGCGCCGAGGTCGAACAGGGTGGCCGCCACGACGGCGAGGGCGAGCTCGACCAGGGACACCACCAGCGCGTAGGGCCGCGCGACGCGGTGCAGCGGGCGCACGAGCCACAGCACCAGGGCGGCCGCGGCCGGAAGCGCGATGAGGACCGTCAGCCACGGGAAGGATGCCTCGTTCATAGTCTGCAACTTCCTCTACTTCCTTCAGTGCCCTAGACGCGCGAGGCGAGGACGACGACCAGGGCGAGCACCACGCCGGCGAGCATCGTCGCGGCGTAGGTGCGGACGTAACCGTTCTGGAGGCGGGCCAGGACCCGGCCGGTGCCGGAGGTCCCCCGGGCCAGCCCCATGACGGCCCCGTCGACGACGGCAGAGTCGGCGTAGACGAGCGAACGGGTGAGGTACTGGGACGGCCGCATGAAGACGCCCTCGTTGACGGCGTCCTGGTACAGGTCGTTGCGGGCCGCGACGACGAGCGGCGAGCCCGCCGGGGCCACCACGGGCACCTCGGCGGCGCCGTAGCGGCGCCAGGCGAGGAACGCGCCGAGGAGGACGAGCACGATGGTGGCGACCACGATGACCGGCACCGGGAGCACCGGCTCGCGGTGCTCGACCTGGCCGGTGACCGGCTCGAGCCAGGTGACGAACCCGTCGCCGGCGGCCATGAGCCAGCCCAGACCCACCGAGCCCACCGCGAGGATGATCATGGGCACCGTCATGAGGGCCGGGGCCTCGTGCGGGTGCTGCTCGGCCCCCTCCTCCGCGGTGGTCCAGCGCGCCTTGCCGTGGAAGGTCATGAAGAACATGCGCGACATGTAGAACGCGGTGATGCCGGCGCCGAGGAGCGCGACGGTGCCGAGAACCCAGGGCTGCCAGCCCTCGCCCACGTACGCGGACTCGATGATCTTGTCCTTGCTCCAGAAGCCGGAGAACGGCGGGACGCCGAGGATCGCGAGCCACCCCATCATGAAGGTGATCCAGGTGATCTTCATGAACCGCGAGAGGTTGCCGAACCGGCGCATGTCCACCTGGTCGTTCATGCCGTGCATGACCGAGCCGGCCCCGAGGAACATCCCGGCCTTGAAGAAGCCGTGGGTGACGAGGTGGAAGATGGCGAAGGCGTAGCCGACGGGACCCAGGCCCGCCCCGAGCATCATGTAGCCGATCTGGGACATGGTCGAGGCCGCGAGGACCTTCTTCATGTCGTCCTTGGCGGAACCGACGATCGCCCCGAACAGCAGCGTGATGGCGCCGACGATCGCCACGACGAGAAGCGCGGTCGGCGCCCCGTCGTAGACCGGGCCGGAGCGCACCACGAGGTAGACGCCGGCGGTGACCATGGTGGCGGCGTGGATGAGCGCCGAGACCGGCGTCGGGCCGGCCATGGCGTCGCCGAGCCAGGCCTGGAGGGGGAACTGGGCCGACTTGCCGGTCGCGGCGAGCAGGAGGAAGAGCCCGATCGCAGTGAGGAGCCCCTCCCCCGCGCCGGCGGCGGAGCTGAAGACGGTGGCGAAGTCGAGGGCGCCGAACGCGGCGAACATCGTCATCATCGCCAGGAGCAGGCCGACGTCGCCGACCCGGTTCATGACGAACGCCTTCTTCGCGGCCACGGCGTAGTCGGTGCGGTAGTTCCAGAAGCCGATGAGCAGGTACGACGCCAGGCCCACGCCCTCCCAGCCGACGAAGAGCAGCACGTAGCTGTCGGCGAGGACGAGCAGGAGCATGGCCGCGACGAAGAGGTTGAGGTAGGCGAAGAACCGGCGCCGGTCGTGGTCGTGCTCCATGTAGGCCACGGAGTAGATGTGGATGAGCGTGCCGACGAACGTCACGAGCATGACGAAGGTCATCGACAGCGGGTCGATCCGCATCCCGGCCTCGACGCTGAGGTCCCCGGCCGGGATCCAGCTGAAGAGGTGGATGTCCATGACCCGCTCCTCCGCGGGGAGCCCGAGGAGCTGGAGGATGACGAGGAGCCCGACGACGAAGGACGCCGCCGAGGCGAGCACCCCGAGCCAGTGGCCCCAGCGGTCCGCGCGGCGTCCGGCGACGAGCAGCAGACCCGCGCTGAGCAGCGGCACGGCGACGAGGAGCCACGCCAGTGACGCGGCGCCGGAGGCGGCCGTCGGCTCGGCGACGGCGCCCGGCAGGGCCAGCGGGAGGGCCGTGGGCACGGTGAGAGAACCCAGCATGGTGGTGTTCACGCCTTCCCGGTCAGTTCTTCAGCAGGTTGACGTCGTCGACCGACGCGGACCTGCGGGTTCGGAAGATGGACACGATGATCGCCAGGCCGACCACGACCTCCGCGGCGGCGACGACCATGACGAAGAAGGCGATCACCTGGCCCGTGAGGTTGCCGTGGAGGCGGGCGAAGGTCACCAGGGCGAGGTTGGAGGAGTTGAGCATGATCTCCACGCCCAGCAGCGCCACGATGGCGTTGCGGCGCAGCAGCACCGCGGTGGCGCCGATGGCGAAGAGGATGCCCGAGAGCACCAGGTAGTTGAGCAGGCTCATCGGTTACCGTCCTCGGCGTTCTCGGTCAGGGCCGGGGCCTGGCGCGCCGCGGGCAGGGCCGGCGGCGGCTCGCCCGGCATGCCGGGCAGCCCGGACTGGGGCACGTCGGCCGCGGGCGTGGCGCCGCGGCGGCGCGCGACCGCCTCGACGACCTGGGGTGCGACCTCACCGATGGAGACCTGCTGGCCGCGGATGCGCAGCACGCGCGGGACCGAGTCCTCGATGGGCTGGCCCGCGGCCGACAGGGCCGGCACGCTCGCGGCGTTCGACCGCGCGTACACGCCGGGGGCGGGCTGCTGCGCGATCGAGGCGCCCCGATCGGCGAACGCGCGCATCTTGGCGTCCGCGACGTCCTTCTGGGACAGCCGCGCGGTGAGCCGGTCGCGGTGGGTGAGGGTCACCGCGCCGAGCGCGGCGGTGATGAGCAGCGCCCCGGTCAGCTCCATCGTCAGCACGTGGTCGGAGAAGATCAGCCGGGCGACGCCCACGGGGTTGGAGTCGGCGTTGGCCGCCTCGATCCCGACCGGGGCGGGCATCGTCGTCGTGACGACGACCCCCACGAGCACCAGCGCGAGCCCGAGTCCGGCGAGGGCCGCGACCCAGCGCTGGCCCTTGATCGTCTCGTGCAGGGAGTCCGAGGCGTCGACGCCGACGAGCATGAGCACGAAGAGGAACAGCATCATGATCGCGCCGGTGTAGACCACGACCTGGGCGACACCGAGGAACGGGGCGCCCTGGGCGACGTAGAGGAACGCCAGGGAGATCATCACCACGACGGCGCAGAGCGCCGCGTAGACGGCCTTGTGGGCGAACACCAGGCCGAGGGCCGCCAGCACCATGATGGGGGCGAGCACCCAGAAGAGCAGGGTCTCGCCGCCGCTGACCGTGCCGGTCTGGGCCAGGGTCGCCGGCAGGACGGCGGGCAGGGTGGTCACTTGGTGCTCCCCCCCACGGGCGAGGCGACGCGGGCCGTGCCGAGGGTGGGGTCGCCGGCGCGCCGCTCGCGCACCCAGGCGACCTGGTCCTCGGTCGGTCCGGTGATCTCGCCGCGGTAGTAGTCGTCGTCGTCGGTGCCCTCGGCCATGGGGTGCGGCGCGGCCAGCATCCCCTCGAGCATGGGGGCGAGGAGGTCCTGCTTCTCGTAGATGAGGCCCTCCCGGGTGGGCCCGGCGAGCTCGTACTCGTTGGTCATCGTCAGCGCCCGGGTAGGGCACGCCTCGATGCACAGCCCGCAGAAGATGCACCGCAGGTAGTTGATCTGGTAGACGCGGCCGTACCGCTCCCCCGGCGAGAACTGGGCGTCGGGGGTGTTGTTGCCGGCCTCGACGTAGATCGCGTCGGCGGGGCACGCCCAGGCGCACAGCTCGCACCCGATGCACTTCTCCAGGCCGTCGGCGTAGCGGTTGAGCTGGTGACGACCGTGGTAGCGCGGCTGGGTGGGCACCTTCTCGAAGGGGTACTGCTCCGTGACGATCGGCCGGAACATCGAGGAGATGGTCACGCCGAAGCCCGCGACCGGGGCGAAGAACTGCCCCACCGGGCCCTTCTGCGCCGGTCCGAGCGCCGCCGGGTCGAACTTGGCGACCTCGCCGCGGCGCCGGTCGCGGCGACCGAGCGCGCCGCCGGTGGTGTCCTCAGCCATCGTGGCCCTCCTTCTCCTGGGTCTGTGCGGCCATGGCGGCGGCCTCGCGCCGGGCGCGCCGCGGCGAGGGCGGGAGCACCTGGCCGGGCATCGGCGGGACGGGGTAGCCGCCGGCGAACGCGTCGAAGTCGCTGGAGCCGGGGACGATGTCGGCGCGCGTGGCCGGCGCCACCTCCACGGGCTCCTCGTCCTTGCGGGCGGGCCACACCAGCAGCACCACCATGAGCACGGCGAAGACCCCGGCGATCCACAGCAGCATCGTCGTGAGGTCGGTGTCGGTGAACTGGCGCACGCCCTGGACGACGGCGACGAGGACGAGCCACACCAGCGCGACGGGGATGAGGACCTTCCAGCCCAGCTTCATGAACTGGTCGTAGCGCAGGCGCAGGAGCGTGCCGCGGATCCAGATCATCGTGAACATGACCACCCAGACCTTGGCGACGAACCACAGCATCGGCCACCAGCCGGTGTTGAGGACGCCGTCGCCCAGGGTCGACAGGGGCCACGGGGCGCGCCAGCCGCCGAGGAACAGGGTCACCGCGACGCCGGAGACGTTGAACATGTTGATGTACTCGGCGAGGAAGAACCACGCGAACTTCATCGACGTGTACTCGACCATGTGGCCGGCGACGAGCTCGCCCTCGGCCTCGGGCAGGTCGAACGGGAGGCGGTTGACCTCCCCGACCATGGAGATGTAGTAGACGACGAACGCGGGCAGCAGGGCGACGACCCACCACAGCTGGGTCTGGGCGTCGACGATCTGCGAGGTCGACATCGAGCCGGAGACGAGGAAGACGCTGACCAGCGACAGGCCCATGCTCAGCTCGTAGGAGATGACCTGGGCCGAGGAGCGCACCGAGCCCAGCAGCGGGTAGGTCGAGTTCGACGACCAGCCGCCCAGCACCAGGCCGTACACCCCGAAGGAGGTGATGGCCAGGATGTACAGGACCGCGACGGGGATGTCGGTGAGCTGGAGCGGGGTGGTGATGCCGAAGATCGACACCGCCGGCCCGAACGGCAGCACGGCGTAGACCATGAACGAGGAGAACGCCGCGATGAAGGGCGCCAGGACGAAGACGATCTTGTCCGCGCCCTTGATCGTGAAGTCCTCCTTGAGGACCAGCTTGAGCGCGTCACCGACGGCCTGGAGCAGGCCGAGGGGGCCGTGCACGTTCGGTCCGGGGCGGGTCTGCATCCGGCCCAGCCCGCGGCGCTCGACCCACAGGGCCAGGAGCACCGACAGCAGGAGGAACACGAGGATGAAGACCGCCTTGAGCAGGACGATCCACCAGGTGTCCTGGCTGAAGTCCGCTGAGGGCAGCGCGGCGGTGGCCGGCAGCAGGGTGGTCATCGGTCCTCCTTGGCCGAGAGCGTGACGACCGCGCCGGCGCCCGCGCCGAGCATGGCGTGGACGCTGGAGCCGGGCGAGTTCTGCGGCAGCCACACCACGTGCTCGGGCATCGTGGTGATCGAGACGGGCAGGGTGATGCTCCCCGTGGGACCGGTGACGGTCAGCGGGGCGCCCTCGGCCAGGCCGAGACCCGCGGCGGTCGTCGCGGAGACCCGGGCGACCGGCCGGTGGGCGGTGCCGGCGAGGTGCGGCTCGCCGTCCTGGAGGCGTCCGGAGTCGAGCTGGAGCTTCCAGGTGGCCAGGACCGCCTCGCCCGTGCCGGGCGCGGGCAGGGCGGCGGGGGCCACCTCGGGGGCGCCGGGGCGGGCGCCCTCCCAGCCGGAGAGCTCGGCGAGCTCGGCGTGCAGGGCCGTGAGGTCGCCCACGCGCAGGTCCACGCCCATCTCGGCGGCGAGGCTCTGCAGGACCTGACGGTCCGACATCGACCGGGAGACCAGCACCTGGCCGAACGGCCGGCGGCGGCCCTCCCAGCTGACGAACGTGCCGGCCTTCTCCACCGGCGGCGCGACGGGCAGGACGACGTCGGCGTGCTCGGTGACCTCGGAGCGGCGCACCTCGAGCTGGAGGACGAACCCGGCGGCGGCGAGGGCCTCGCGGGCCAGGGCCGGGTCGGGCAGGTCGAGCGGCTCGACGCCGCCGACGACGAGCGCCTTGAGCGCCCCCTCGCGGGCGGCGCGCAGGATGCCGGTGACGTCGCGGCCGGGCTGGCCGGGCAGCTGCTCGACACCCCAGACGGCGCCGGCGTCGACCCGGGCGCCGGCGTCGGCGACCTGGCGTCCGGCGGGCAGGAGCCCGGGCAGCAGGCCGGCCTCGACGGCGCCGACCTCACCGGCGCGGCGCGGGACCCAGGCGAGCCGGGCGCCGGTGCGCTCGGCCAGGGCGACGACGGCGGTGAGGGTGCCGCGGACGGCGGCGGCGCGCTCACCGACGAGGATGACGGCGCCGGGGGCCGCCAGCCGGGTGGCGAGCTCGGCGAGCTCGGGCTCGGAGGAGGCGGCGCGCACGGCGTCGACGACCTCCGGCTCGGTGCCCGGGGCCGCGGTGACGAGCTGGGCGCGCATCTTGGTGGCCCCGCGGGTGGCGAAGGGCGCGATCGTGGCGACCTTGACGGTGCCGGCGAGCATCCCCTTGCGCAGCCGCAGGAAGATCGTGCCGGACTCCTCCTCGGGCTCGAGGCCGACGAGGAGGACCTGCCCGGCGCGCTCGAGGTCGCCGAACGTCACGCCCAGGCCGCGTCCGGCGACGTGCTGGGCGAGGAACTGCGCCTCCTCCGCCGAGTGCACCCGCGAGCGGTGGTCGACGTCGTTGGTGCCCAGGGCGACCCGGGCGAACTTCGACCAGGCGTAGGAGTCCTCGAGGGTGAGGCGCCCGCCCGGGAGCAGGCCCACCCCGCCGTCGGCGCGGGCCGCGGCCAGCGCGGTCGCGGCGATGTCCAGGGCCTCGGACCAGCTCGTGGGCACGAGCTCACCGGTCTCCTCCTCCCGCACGAGCGGGAGGGTGAGGCGGTCCGGGGCGCTCTGCCACGTGTAGGCGAAGCGGTCCTTGTCGGTGATCCACTCCTCGTTGACCTCGGGGTCGTTGCCGGCGAGCCGGCGCACGACCGTGCCGCGGCGGTGGTCGACGCGGATGTCGGAGCCGCCGGCGTCGTGCTCGGCCACGGAGGCGATCGAGACGAGGTCGAAGGGGCGGGCCCGGAAGCGGTAGCTCGCCGAGGTCAGCGCCCCGACGGGGCAGATCTGGATGGTGTTGCCGGAGAAGTACGAGGCGAACGGGCGGCCCGAGCTGTCGGCCTCCGCCACGCCGAGCGGCCCGGAGGACAGCGAGCCGACCACGCCGGCCTCGCCGTCGGGACCGGTGAGGTCCGCCGCGCGGACCACGGGGACGTCCTCGTCGTCGGCGATGCCCAGGACCTTGGAGTCGAAGGTGCCGATCTGCGAGCCGTTGATGGCGTGCCGCTCCCGGCCGGGGGCGCCGCCGCCGCGGCCCTGGAGGGCGATGAAGGGGTCGCCGGCGATCTCGGCGGAGAAGCGGGTGCACCGCTGGCACAGGATGCAGCGGTCCCGGTCGAGGAGGACCTGGGTCGAGATCTTCAGCGGCTTGGGGAAGGTCCGCTTGATGTCGACGAACCGGGTCGCGGAGCGGCCGTTGCTCATCGCCTGGTTCTGCAGGGGGCACTCGCCTCCCTTGTCGCAGACCGGGCAGTCCAGCGGGTGGTTGATCAGGAGGAACTCCATGATCCCGTGCTGGGCCTTGTCGGCGACCTCGGAGGTGTGCTGGGTGGCCACCACCATCCCGGGGGCGACCTCCATCGTGCAGGAGGTCTGGGGCTTGGGCATCGGCTTGACGTTGCCCTCGCGGTCGGGCATCGCCACGTCGACGAGGCACTGGCGGCACGCCCCGGCAGGCTTGAGCAGCGGGTGGTCGCAGAAGCGCGGGATCTGGATCCCGGCGCGCTCGGCGGCGCGGATGATGAGGGTGCCCTTGGGCACCTGGACCTCCACGCCGTCGATCGTGACCGTCAGCAGCTCCACGGCCTCGGTCGTGGGGCGGTCGGTCGTGGCTGTCATCGGACACCTGCTTCGCTGAAGAGGGCGGAGGCCTCGTAGGGGAAGAGCTCCCAGGCGGGCGTGTGCGTCCCGGCCTCGAACTCGGCGCGGAAGTGCTTGATCCCGCTCTGGATGGGGGTCGCGGAGGCGTCGCCGAGGGCGCAGAAGGAGCGCCCCGCGATGTTGCCCGCCACGTCGAGGAGGAGGTCGACGTCGCTCGGCAGGCCCTTGCCGGCCTCGAGCCGGTGCATGACCTGCTTCATCCAGTAGGTGCCCTCGCGGCAGGGCGTGCACTTCCCGCAGGACTCGTGCTGGTAGAAGTCGGTCCACCGGGCGATGACGCGCACCACGGAGGTGGTGTCGTCGAAGACCATGAGCGCCCGGGTCCCGAGCATGGAGCCCGCCGCCCCGACGGCCTCGTAGTCGAGGGGGACGTCGAGCTCGGCCTCGGTGAAGATCGGGGTCGAGGACCCGCCCGGGGTCCAGAACTTCAGCGTCCGGCCCTCACGCATGCCGCCCGCGAGCTCGATGAGCTCGCGCATCGTGATGCCGAACGGGACCTCGAACTGGCCGGGGTTCTTCACGTGCCCGGAGACGGAGAAGATGCCGTGGCCGGTGCTCTTGGGCGTGCCCATCGAGCTGAACCAGTCCTTGCCGTGGGCGAGGATTCCTGGCACGGAGGCGATGGACTCGACGTTGTTCACCACGGTCGGGCGGGCGTACAGGCCCGCGACGGCCGGGAACGGGGGCTTGAGGCGGGGCTGGCCGCGCCGACCCTCGAGGGAGTCGAGCAGGGCGGTCTCCTCGCCGCAGATGTAGGCCCCGGCACCGGCGTGGACGACGATCTCGAGGTCGTAGTCGCCGTTCGGGCCCAGGCCCTTGCCGATGAGGCCCGCCTCGCGGGCCTCGCGCACCGCGGCCATGAGCCGGCGGTAGACGTGGACGACCTCGCCGCGCAGGTAGATGAAGGCGACGTTGCCGCCGATGGCGTAGGAGGTGATGGCCATGCCCTCGATGAGCGAGTGGGGGTTGGCCATCATGAGCGGGACGTCCTTGCAGGTGCCCGGCTCGGACTCGTCGGCGTTGACCACGAGGTAGCGGGGACCGCCGTCGGGCTTGGGCAGGAACGACCACTTCAGCCCCGTGGGGAACCCGGCGCCGCCGCGGCCGCGCAGGCCCGAGTCCTTGACGACGCCGACGACGTCCTCGGGGGCCATCGTCAGGGCCGTGCGCCAGCCCTCGTAGCCGCCGCGGTCACGGTAGGTGTCGAGCTTCCAGGACCGCTCGGCGTCCCAGATGTCGGTGAGGACCGGGGTGAGCCGGCCCGGCTCGGTGAGGCTCATTCGACATTCCCCTTGTGCTCGTCGCGGACCGTCTCGGGGGAGACGTCGCGCTCGGTGACCGGCTGCCGGTCGGCGCTGGAGCCCTCCTCGCCGACGGGCGGCGAGGTGATGTCGTCCGCGGCCTGCGCCGACTCCGTGGGCACCTGCGAGTCCCCGCCGGCCCCGGCCTCGCCGTCGGCGACGACGCGCGGTGCGGTCCAGCCGTTGTCGCGCGCGATGCGCAGCCCGAGGAGGCTGGCCTCCCCGGCGCCCACGCCCTCGTCGGCGCGGCCGTCCTCGAACCCGGCGAGGACGTGCTCGACCTCCTTGAAGGTGGCGACCGTGTCCGCCCCGCGGGTGGGGCGCACGGGCCGGCCGGCCGCGATCTGGTCGACGAGGTCGACCGCCGACGTCGGCGTCTGGTTGTCGAAGAACTCCCAGTTGACCATGACCACCGGGGCGTAGTCGCAGGCCGCGTTGCACTCGACCTGCTCGAGGGTGATCCGGCCGTCCGCCGTGGTCTCGTCGTGGCCCACGCCGAGGTGCTCGGAGAGCCGCTCCCAGATGATGTCGCCGCCCATGACGGCGCACAGCGCGTTGGTGCACACCCCCACGGTGTACTCACCGTTGGGGTGACGCTTGTACTGGCTGTAGAACGTCGCCACGGCCGAGACCTCGGCGCGGGAGAGGTCGAGCAGCTCCGCGCACAGCGCGATGCCGCGCGGGGAGACGTAGCCGTCCTCGGACTGCACGAGGTGCAGCAGGGGCAGCAGCGCCGACCGGGAGTCCGGGTAGCGCGAGATCAGCTCGGCGGCCTCGGAGCGCAGGCGCGCGTCGGCCTCGGGTGCGAACGACTCGCTCATCAGCGGTCCACCCCTCCCAGGACGGGGTCGATGGAGGCGAGGGTGACGACGACGTCGGCCAGCTGGCCGCCCTCGCACATCATCGCCGTGGACTGGAGGTTGGCGAAGGAGGGGTCCCGGAAGTGCGCCCGCCACGGGCGGGTGCCGCCGTCGGAGACGAGGTGGACGCCCAGGATGCCCTTGGCGTGCTCGACCTGCTGGAACACCTGCCCGGCCGGGACCCGGAAGCCCTCGGTCACGAGCTTGAAGTGGTGGATGAGGGACTCCATGGAGGTCCCCATGATCTCCTTGATGTGCTCCGGGGAGTTGCCCTGGCCGTCGCTGCCGATGGAGAGCTGGGCGGGCCAGGCGACCTTCTTGTCGGCCACCATGACCGGGCCCGGCGTGGCGTCGAGGCGGTCGAGCGCCTGGACGACGATCTTGATGGACTCGTAGCACTCCTCGAACCGGACCATCGTGCGGTTGTACGGGTCGGAGTAGTCGCGGACCGGGACGTCGAAGTCGAAGGTCTCGTAGCCGCAGTACGGCTGGTCCTTGCGCAGGTCGAGCGGCAGGCCGGCGGCGCGCAGGCAGGGCCCGGTCAGGCCCAGGGCCATGGACCCCGCCAGGGAGATGTAGCCGATCTTCTGCTGGCGCAGCTTGAACAGCGGGTTCTCCACCGTCAGGTCCTGCAGCTCCTTGACGGAGAGGCGGATGTTCGGCAGCAGCTCGCGGACGTAGTCGGTGGTACCCGGGGGCAGGTCCTGGGCGACGCCGGCCGGCCGGATGTAGGCGTGGTTCATCCGCAGGCCGGTGATGCGCTCGAAGATGCGCAGGATGTCCTCGCGGCCGCGGAAGGCCACGGTCATCATCGTCGTCGCGCCGAGCTCGTTGCCGCCGGTGCCGATGGCCACGAGGTGCGAGGCGATCCGGTTGAGCTCCATGAGCAGGACCCGGATGAGGGTGGCGCGGGCGGGGACCTGGTCGGTGATGCCCAGGAGCTTCTCGACCCCGAGGCAGTAGGCGACCTCCTGGTAGAACGGGGCGACGTAGTCCATGCGGGTGCAGAACGTCACGCCCTGGGTCCAGGTGCGGTACTCCATGTTCTTCTCGATACCGGTGTGCAGGTACCCGGTGCCGACGCGCAGCTCGCGGACCGTCTCGCCGTCGAGCTCGAGGATGAGCCGGAGCACGCCGTGGGTGGACGGGTGCACCGGGCCCATGTTGACGACGATGCGCTCCTCGCCCAGGCGCTCGGCCTCGGCGGCGATCTCGGCCCAGTCGCCGCCCTCGGCGACGAACTCCGGCGCGCCCGGCGCCTCGCCGGCGGGGCCGGCGGCGGTGGGGCGGGTGGTGGACGCGGACATCAGCTGTACGACCTCCGGGTGTCGGGCGGCGGGACGACGGCACCCTTGTACTCGACGGGGATGCCGCCGAGCGGGTAGTCCTTGCGCTGCGGGTGGCCTACCCAGTCGTCGGGCAGGGCGGTGCGGGCGAGGGCGGGGTGCCCGTCGAAGACGATGCCCATGAGGTCCCACGTCTCGCGCTCGTGCCAGTCGTTGCCGGGGTAGACGTCGATGACGGAGGGGACGTGCGGGTCGGCGTCGGGGGCCGCGACCTCGAGCCGGAGGTTGTGGCGGTGGGTCACCGACATGAGGTGGTAGACGGCGTGGAGCTCGCGGCCGACGTCGCCGGGGTAGTTCACGCCCGAGACGCCCAGGCACAGCTCGAAGCGCAGGTCCTGGTCGTCGCGGAGGTTGCGGCAGACCGTGACGAGGTGCTCGCGGGCGATGAAGAGGGTGAGCTCGCCGCGGTCGACGACGACCCGCTCGATGACGGCGTCGGGGTCGAGACCCTGCTCGGCGAGGAGCTCGACGAGGACATCGACGGCCTCGTCGAACCAGCCGCCGTAGGGCCGCTCGGACGCGGGCGGCAGGGCGACGGTGGTGACGAGCCCGCCGAAGCCGGAGGTGTCCCCCATCTCCCCCGCGCCGAACATGCCGTGCCGGGTGGCGACGACCTCGAGCTGGGTGCGCCCGCCGAGCGGGCCGGCCGGGATGTTCTGCGCCCCGCCCTCGAGGGCGGCCGCGGTCGAGGACTGCCCGATGCCGGCGGTGGCGTTGCCGGGCTTGGCGGCGTCGGCGGCCGACTGCTTGTCGTCGTTGCGCTCGCTCACGCCAGCAGTCCCTTCATCCGGTGGGTCGGGGAGGCGGCCAGGGCGGCCTCCTCGGCCTTGCGGGCCGCCTCCACGCGGTTGACGCCGAGCGGGGAGTTCCGGACCTGCTCGTGCAGCGCGAGGATGGCGTTGAGCAGCATCTCGGGCCGGGGCGGGCAGCCGGGGAGGTAGATGTCGACCGGGACGATGTGGTCGACGCCCTGGACGATCGCGTAGTTGTTGAACATCCCGCCCGAGGAGGCGCAGACCCCCATGGAGATGACCCACTTGGGCTCGGGCATCTGGTCGTAGACGTTGCGCACGATCGGGGCCATCTTCTGGCTGACGCGGCCGGAGACGATCATGAGGTCCGCGTGGCGCGGGGAGGCGCGGAAGACCTCCATGCCGAAGCGGGAGATGTCGAAGCGGGGCGTGCCGGTGGCCATCATCTCGATCGCGCAGCACGCCAGGCCCATCGTCACGGGCCACATGGAGCTCTTGCGCGCGAGGCCGACGATCTTCTCCACCGAGCCGAGCATGAAGCCCGCCGGTGCCTTCTCCTCGATACCCATCAGTCCTACCTCAGTCCCACTCGAGCCCGCCGCGGCGCCACTCGTACACGTACGGCACCGTGATCAGGAAGATGAAGCCGAGCATGGCCACCAGCCCGAAGGTGGCGAGCTCGTTGAACGCCACCGCCCACGGGTAGAGGAAGACCACCTCGATGTCGAAGATGATGAAGGTCATGGCGACCAGGTAGTACTTCACCGGGAAGCGGCCGGCGCTGGGCGCCCGGGGCGTGGGGTCCACGCCGCACTCGTAGTTGGCCACCTTGGCCCGGTTGTACCGCTTGGGCCCGATGACCGCGCTCGCGCCGAGGCCCCCGAGAGCCATCGCTGCCGCCACCGCCATCATGATGAGCAGCGGGACGTACGGGTTCGTCATGATGCCTCCACGGTCGTGCGTGCCGTCGGCGCCTGCCGGTAACGGACATTCTCAGCGTAGGGGTTCGAACCTGGGACCTTGGTCCTGTGCATTCCCAGGGTGTCGGTGCGGTCGGTCATGACGCGGGGGCGATCTTCGTCAGCGCCGTGATGAGCCGGTCCATCCAGTCCCCGTCGCGGCGGTCGAAGCCGTCCGAGAGGAGCTTCATGACGAACCGCATGAGGACCGGCCGGGGCAGACCGTACCGCACGCAGATCCGCATGATCTCGGGGTGCTCGATGATCCGGGCGAAGACCTGGCCGAGGCTGTAGTAGCCGCCGAGCTCCTCGGCGAGGATCTTGGGGTAGGTGCGCAGGGTCTTCTCCAGCGCGTACCCCGAGCTCCGGGCCAGGGCCTGGGACATGACGTCGGCCGCGATGCGCCCGGCCTGCATGGCGTAGGCGATCCCCTCGCCGTTGAACGGCGAGACCATGCCGCCGGAGTCCCCCACCAGGAGGAGCCCCTGGGTGTAGTGCGGCTTGCGGTTGAACGCCATCGGCAGCGCGGCGCTGCGCAGGTCGCCGATCTGGTTCTCCGGCGTCAGCTCCCACTCGGCCGGCGCGTTCTCCATCCACGTGCGGAACATCGTCTTGTAGTCCAGCCCGGTGGGCCGCGCCGTCGAGGAGAGGGAGCCCAGGCCGACGTTGACGGTGCCGTCGCCGAGGGCGAAGACCCACCCGTACCCGGGCATGAGGTTGGACTCGCCCGGCTTGCCGTCCCACAGCTCCAGGTGCGACTCCATCATCGGGTCGTCGTGCCGCGGCGAGCGGAAGTAGGTGCGCACGGCCACCCCCATGGGGCGGTTCATGTTCTTCTCGACGCCCATCGAGGTGGCCAGGCGGGCCGAGACGCCGCCGGCGTCGACGACCAGCGGGGCACGCAGGGTGACCTCGTCGCCGCTGCGCCGTCCGGCGGCGTCGACCGGGCGGGCCGTGACGCCCAGGATCCGGCCGGAGCGCTCGTGACGGACCGGGCCCGTGACGGACATGCCCTCGCGGAGCGTCGCGCCGGAGGCAACGGCGTGGCGGGCGAGGGTCTCGTCGAGGTTCATCCGGGAGCGGGCGAGGCCGTAGGCCGGCATCTCGGCGAGCTCGGGCCAGGGCAGCTCAAGGCGGTACCCGGCGCCGTAGGTCCGCAGGCCCCAGTTCCGGATCCAGCCCTCGTCCTCGGGCGTCGGCACGCCCATGCGGATGAGCTCGGCGACCGCGCGGGGGGTCAGGCCGTCGCCGCAGACCTTGTCGCGCGGGAACGTGCCCTTCTCCAGCAGGAGCACCTCGAGCCCGGTCTGGGCGAGGTAGTGCGCGGTGGCCGACCCACCGGGGCCGGCGCCTACGACGATGACGTCGGCGTCCGCCTCGGACATGCCAGATCCCACCGTCATCGCTCCAGGAAAAGCTTCGGGGGCCAGAGCGGCCCGTACTGCTCGAGTCTACAAATCACGTCGGCACCCGTCTTGTTAGGTCGTCCTTAGTTCGGGCCCGGTCGGCGGGCCCGCGTGGCCGCCGGTCTCGTGCTGGCCGAAGATTCTGTCCGGCTGTCCCTGACGAAGTCTTCGGTGTCACGGGCCGCTCGGTAGGGCGACCTCCCGTCAGGCCGGCCTCGTCGCCCGGTGCAGCGCGACGATCCCGCCGGAGAGGTTGCGGTAGGCGACGTCGTGCCAGCCGGCGCGCCGCATGATGCCGCCGAGCTCCACCTGGTCCGGCCAGCTGACGATCGACTCGGCCAGGTAGGTGTAGGCGTCGGCGTTGGAGGACACCAGGGACGCCACCCGCGGCAGCGCCTGGGTGAGGTACCCGTGGTACACCGCCCGGAAGGGCGTGAAGGTCGGCCGGGAGAACTCGCAGATGACCAGGCGCCCGCCCGGCCGGGTGACGCGGAGCATCTCGCGCAGCGCACGGTCGGTGTCGACGACGTTGCGCAGCCCGAAGGAGATGGTGACGGCGTCGAAGCTCTCGTCGGCGAAGGGCAGCGCCGTCGCGTCGCCGGCGACGAAGGGCAGGTCCGGGCGCCGGCGCTTGCCCACGGCCATCATCCCGGTCGAGAAGTCGCAGGGGACGACGTCGATCCCGCGGTCGGCGTACTCCTCCGACGAGGTGCCCGTGCCGGCGGCCAGGTCCAGCACCCGGTCCCCCGGGCGCGCGCCGACCGCCTTGCGCGTCGCGACCCGCCAGATCCGGTCCTGCCCGAGGGAGAGGACGTCGTTGGTGAGGTCGTAGCGCGCGGCGACGCCGTCGAACATGCCCGCGACCTCACGGGGCTTCTTCTCCAAGCTGGCTCGGCTCATGCGCACATCATCCCATCGGCACGCCCGCACGCCGGAGCCTAGAGTTGCGGGCGATGATCACGACCGACCCCCGCCCCCTCCCGCCCGAGCCCGGCGCCGTCCCCGCGGCGCGCGAGCTGTTCGTGCGGACCGTCGAGATCGACGACGTCGGGGACCTCCTGGCCGCCCTGCCCCACGCCGACCCCGCGCTCACCTTCTCCTGGGTCCGGCGCGGCGAGGGAGTGGTGGGCTGGGGCGAGGCGCTGCGGATCGAGACGTCCGGCGCGGACCGCATCGCCGCGGCCGACCGGGCGTGGGTCGCAGCCGTCTCGGCGATGACCGTCGAGGACGGCGTCCGGCTGCCCGGCACGGGCCCGGTCGCCTTCGGCTCCTTCGCCTTCTCGGCAGGGTCCCCGGCCGGCGGGGTGCTCGTGGTGCCCGAGGTCGTGCTCGGTCGCCGCGAGGGCCGGAGCTGGCTGACGACGGTCCGGGGTGCCGCGGGCGACGAGCCGGGCGCCGACGAGCTCGGCGTCGAGCAGCCCGGCGTCGAGCAGCCCGGCGTCGAGCACCTCGGCGTCGAGCACTCCGGCGTGGACGACCTCGGCCTCGACGACCTCGGTCTCGGTCCCGCCTCCGTCGCCGCCACCGCGCGCACGCCGTCGCCCGCGCCCGTCACGTCCCCCGGCGAGGTGCGCTACGCCGACGGTGCGCTGAGCGCACGGGAGTGGTCGGCCGCCGTCGCCGGCGTCATCGCACGGATCAGGGCCGGTGAGGTCGTCAAGGTCGTCATGGCGCGCGACGTCGTCGCCACCACCGAGCGGCCGCTCGACGTGCGCCACCTGCTCACGAGGCTCGCCGAGGGGTATCCCGGCTGCTGGACGTTCAGCGTCGACCGGCTCGTCGGGGCGACGCCGGAGCTGCTCGTGCGGCGGGAGAAGGGCCTGGCCGCCTGCCGGGTGCTCGCCGGCACGATCCGGCGCACGGGGGACGACGCCGACGACCTGCGGCGCGCCGCCGAGCTCGCCCGGTCGTCGAAGGACCTCGAGGAGCACGAGCTCGCCGTCGCCTCGTTGGTGCGGGCGCTGCGGCCGTACTGCGCGAGCATCAACGTGCCCGAGGCGCCGTTCGTCCTCCACCTGCCCAACGTCATGCACCTGGCCAGCGACGTCACCGGCGTCGTCGACGGGGCCCTCGGCCATCCGAGCACCTACCGGACCCACACCCCGGGCGGGTCGGGGCCGTCCTCGCTCGCGCTCGCCGCGGCGCTCCACCCCACCGCCGCGGTGGGCGGGACACCGACACCCGCGGCGCTGGCCGTCCTCGCCGAGGCGGAGCAGATGGACCGTGGGCGCTACGCGGGGCCCGTGGGCTGGATCGGGGCCGACGGCGACGGCGAGTGGGGCATCGGGCTGCGCTCGGGCGAGATCGCCGCCGACGATCCCCGCCGGATCCGCCTGTTCGCCGGCTGCGGGGTGGTGGCGGCCTCCGACCCGGCCGCCGAGCTGGCCGAGTCCGAGGCGAAGCTCCAGCCCATGCGCGAGGCGCTCGCCCAGACCGGCGCACCCCGCCCGTGACACGCGCGCACCCTCGCCCCCTGGGCTGGGGGGCCCGACGCGTCGCGCGCCGGGCCCCTCGGATCAGAGCTGGTCCTCGCGGGTGGCGAGCGTGGCGCTGACCTCGGTCTCCTCGCCGTCGCGGACGACGGTGAGCGTGACGTCGTCGCCGCTGGCGTACTGACGGATGTAACCGGTGAGGGACTCGGCGCCACCGACGGGGTCGCCGTCGATCGCGGTGATGACGTCCCCGACCTGCAGTCCGGCCGACTCGGCCGGCGTGCTCGGCTGGACGGTCTCGACCCGTGCGCCCGTGCGGGTCACCTCGCCGGCGCTTGCCGTGCCGTCCGACATCGACACGCCGAGGTAGGCGTGCTCGGCCACGCCGTTGGCGATGAGCTGGTCGGAGACCTGCCGGGCCAGGTTGACCGGGATGGCGAAGCCGAGCCCGATGCTGCCGGAGGAGCCGCCGGCGGCGCCGGACATCGCGGCGATCGAGCTGTTGATCCCGATGACCCGACCCGTGGCGTCGAAGAGCGGGCCGCCGGAGTTGCCGGGGTTGATCGCGGCGTCGACCTGGATGGCGTTCGTCACCACGGTCGTGCCCTGCTGACCGGGCTGCTGGGACTGCTCGCTCGTCGTCACGGGCCGGTCCAGGGCCGAGACGATGCCGGTCGTGACCGTGGAGCTGAGCCCGAGCGGGTTGCCGACCGCGACGACCGGGTCACCGACGACGACCTCGTCGGAGTCGCCCAGGGTGGCCGGCGCCAGGTCGTCCGGCGGGTCGGTGAGGGTGATGACGGCGAGGTCCGTGGACTCGTCGAGGCCCGCGATCTCCGCCTCGTACATGCGCCCGTCGGCGAGGGTGACGACGATGCCGCCGTCGACGGCGTCCCCGACGACGTGGTCGTTGGTGAGGATGTGCCCCTCCTCGTCCAGCACGACGCCGGAGCCCGCACCCTCCCCGGAGACCGTCCGCACGTCGATGGCGACCACGCTGGGACGGACGGCGGCTGCCACGTTCGCCCAGTCCGGGTCGTCCGTCGTCGACGTCACGACCGGCTCCCCCCGGGCGGCGCTGTCAGTCACGGAGGTGCTCGCGGCCGGGGCCGCCTCCTCGTCGAACGCACCGGTGATCCCCGCCGTGCCGAGGCTGACCACGAGCGCGGTAGCGGCCGCGGTGCCGACGAGGGCGCCCCAGCCGGGCCGGCGGGCGCCGCGCCGTCCGGGGTCACCCGGCCGGGCCGGGTCGCCCGGCCGTGCGGCGTTCCCGCCGCCGCCGAAGGCAGCCGGGATCCCGTGGCTGGCGCCGTAGGGCTGGCCGGTGTACGGGGGGGTTCCCCCGTACGGCTGGCCGCCGCGCTGCGGCGTCCCGTACGGGTGCCCGCCGTACTGCGGGGCGCCGTACGGCGCGGCGCCCTGGTGCGTGTCACCCGGGGCGTGGGCCTGGCCGCCGTACTGCGTGGTGGAGCCGTCGACGGTGTCCGGGCCGTCACGCCAGGGGCGCGCCGCGCGCTCGTACCCGAAGGGCGCCTCGGCGCCGTCGGCGGGCGCGGGCGGGCGCTCGGCGGTCCAGCCGTTCTCGCGGTTCGGTGCGGTCCATCGGGGCTGGTCCTCCGGTCGGGCCGGGGTGCGCTCGTCGTTGCTCATGGTTCCTCCGTCTCGTTTCGTCCGGGACCATGAGAACGCCTCGACCTTGCCGGTGCCTTGGCAGAACCTGGGAGTTCCCTGCATGCACCGCCGGGCCGCGGCCGCGGCGGGATCGGGCCGTCGCGACCGGATCAGACCGACGCGGTCTGGTCAGACCGTCGCGACCGGATGAGACCGACGCGGTCCGTGTCAGAGCGTCGCGATCGCCGCCCGGACCGCCTCGGCGACCGCCGCACGCCGGTCACGCAGGTGGGCGCGCGAGGTCCGGACCTCCACCACCGAACGACCACGGACCGGCGCACGCAGCACCTGGCCCAGCTCCCGCGTGCTCCCGACGAGGGAGTGGGCAGCGCCGTACCCGGCGGCGAGCGCGGCGAGGTCGGCGTGCTGCGGCGTGCCGAAGATCCGCTCGAACTCCCCCGCCCGCCCCGGCGCGCCGTGCTCGAGCGTGCTGAAGATCCCGCCTCCGCCGTCGTTGAGCACGACGACCTGGAGATCCACCTCGGCCTCGAGGGTGCCGCGCAGGAGGCCCCCGGCGTCGTGGAGGAAGGTGAGGTCACCCATCACCGCACGCACGGGCCGTCCGGTGCCGAGCGCGAGGCCGGTCGCCGTCGAGACGGTCCCGTCGATGCCGGCGAGTCCGCGGTTCGCGAGCGGCACGACCGGACCGTCCCAGGGGCGGGCGACCAGGTCGACGTCGCGGATGGTGTTGGACGAGCCGAGGACGAGCAGCGGGGCTCCGGGAGCGTCCGAGGCCACGGCCACCGCCTGCGCCAGCACCAGTCCGTCGACCTGGCGGGTGTCGTCGAGCAGGGCGTCGACGGCGGCCTGCGCGAGCTCACCCGCGCGCTGCCACCGACCGAGCCACTCCTCGGCCGCGGCGGGGGCGCCCGTCGTTCCCGCGAGCGCCCCGGACGTGCCCGCGAGCTCCGCGCGTGTGCGCACGCCGCCGACGACCGTCGTCGCCGTGCCTGCGACGTCGGTCCAGGCCCCGGCGGGTGCGACGACGACGACCTCCACGTCGTCCCTGGCCAGGAGCCTGCTCACGGGCCGGGAGAGCGTGGGGTGGCCCATGACGACCACCCGCTCGATCGCTCGGCCCAGCCGCGCCTCGTCCAGGAGGAGCCGGTAGGGACCGACCGCGTTGCGCCCCGAGCGGGCACCGGAGCTGGGCTCGGCCAGCAGCGGCCAGCCGGCCTCCTCGGCGAGGACCCGGGCGCCGGGTCCCGCGCCGTCCCCGGCGAGGACGACCGTCCGCGGCCCGGCGGAGAGCTCGGTGGCGGGGGGCGGTCCGACCGGGGCCACGACACGGCGCGCTGCCGGCGCCGGGCCCGGCACCCACGGGGCCGCGGGTGCGAGCGGGTCCCGCAGCGCGACGTTGAGGTGGACGGGTCCGGGGTCGTTGCTCCGGGCGCCGGTGGCTGCGGCGAGAGCACGGGTGACCACCTGCGTCAGCAGGGACCCGCCGGGCGTCCCGGCAGGGATGTCGGCCGAGTACCGGGGGGCACCGGCGAAGATCCCCACCTGGTCGGTGGTCTGGTTCGCTCCCGTCCCGCGCATCTCGTGGGGGCGGTCGGCGCTCACGACGACGAGCGGCACGTGCGCGTGCGCGGCCTCGAGGACCGCGGGATGGAGGTTGGCCACCGCCGTGCCCGACGTCGTGACGACGGCGACCGGGCGCAACCCCGGATCTGAGCCGCCGTCCTGCGCCGCAACATCTGTGCCCGTCCGGCCGGGGCCGCTCGCGCCTCGCCGGCCGTCCCGCGCCGCGGGGCCCGAACGTGCCAGCCCGAGAGCGACGAACCCGGCGGAGCGCTCGTCGATCCGCACGTGCAGGGTCAGCCAGCCGGCGCGGGCCGCCGACTGCAGGGCGTAGGCGAGCGGCGCGCTCCGCGAGCCCGGGGACAGGACGACGTCGTGCACGCCGCCGGCCACGAGTGCGGTGACGAGCTCGCGTGCCGTCCCGGTCGAGGGCTCCACGGCGCTCAAGCCCGCTCCCCCGCCGTCACCATGGCGTCGAGGCGCTCGGACCACCGGGCTGACGTCGCGTCGGAGGCGCGGACCGCTGCGAGGGACCGCTCCGTCGGCTCGGGGCGACGGACGGTGATCGCGCCGTCGACAGGCAGCAGCGGCTCCTCGACCGTGTCCCGCTCGAGGAGGTGGACCGTGGCCAGCCCGCAGGCGTAGGGCAGCTCGGGCAGGGCCGCCGCGAGCGCGAGACCCGCCGCGATGCCGACCGAGCTCTCCAGCGCGGAGCTGACCACCACGGGCAGTCCGACCTGCTCGGCGAGCCGGAGGCACGCACGAACCCCGCCGAGGGGCTGGACCTTGAGGACGACGATGTCCGCCGCCGCCAGCCTTCGCACCTCGAGGGGGTCCTCGGCGCGGCGGATCGACTCGTCCGCCGCCACCGGGACGTCCGTGCGGCGCCGGACGGCGGCCAGCTCGTCGACGGTCGGGCACGGCTGCTCGACGTACTCCAGGCCGCCCGCGGCGCGGTCGAGACGGCCGAGACGGTCCAGGGCCGTCTCGACGTCCCACGCCCCGTTGGCGTCGATCCGGATCCGGCCGCCGGGTCCGAGGGCGTCGCGGACCGCCTCCAGCCGGGCCTCCTCCTGCGCCACGGTCTGACCGGGCTCGGCGACCTTGACCTTCGCCGTCGTGCACCCGCCGGAGTGACGGACGATCCGGGCTGCCGCCTCGGGCCCGACGGCCGGCACCGTCACATTGACGGGAATGCTCGTCCGCACGGGGGCGGGCCACCCCTCCTCGGCCGCCTCGAGCCCGGCCCGCAGCCACACGGCGGACTCCTCGGCGCCGTAGTCCCAGAACGGGGAGATCTCGCCCCAGCCCGCGTCCCCCCGGACCAGCACGCCGTCGCGGACGTCGAGACCGCGGAAGCGGGTTCGGAGCGGGGTCGACCACACCACGGGGTCGGCGGTGAGCAGGGCACGCATGGTGGCCACAATAGGAGGGCCCGGGCCGACCATCCGCCGCACCCGCGGTCGTGGCCCCGTCCGATGTCAGACCCCCACCCTAGAGTCGCACCCATGTTCGACGACGCCGCAGCACCGCCGTTCCGGAGCAGCTACACGCTCCATCCGGCGACGGCCGACCTCCGGATGGAGGTGGTGTTCCCCCTACGGGACCCCAAGCTGTTCAGCAACCTCGAGTCGGCTCTCTGGGCACTGTTGATGCCTGAGGGGATCGCCGAGTCGGACGAGGCACCGGCGCCCGGACCGGAACCTCGGACGACCTCCGACGAGGTCGGCGCCGATCCCGCCGTGGTCGCCACGACCGACCCCGCCGTCGCCACAGGCGACGTGACGGCCGACCCCAGCTCCGATCCGCTCAGGCACGCGCGCGAGCTGAGAGGACTCAGCCTTGCGTTGGCCCTCGAGCTGATCGATCCCGATGAGCTCGGTGAGGCGGCCCTCGTCGACGCTGTCGAGCTGTGGTCCGCGGTGGTGTCCTTCGCCGAAGCACGCCGTGGTCGCGCGGCGGCCTCTCTCGAGCGCAAGATCGAGGAGAAGTACGGCGCGGCGGGCAACCTGCACCGCGACAGCAAGGGCAACCGGCTTCCCGTGGCCGCGACGGAGCTCTGCATGCGTCTGGGCATGTCGCGCCCGGCGGCCGGGGTCATCGTCCGCACCGGAGTGCTGCTCGAGGGACAGCTGTGCGCGACCGGGCAGGCGCTCGAACGTGGGCAGATCGACCAGCGCAAGGCGGAGATCATCGCCACGGCCCTGGACGGCAAGGCGTTCCCGCTCACCGCTGCGGTCGAGGACGAGGTGCTACCCCGGGCCGGACGTCGCACGCACCGGCAGCTCCAGAACGACCTCACCGACGCCCTCCTGCGCCTCGACCCCCACGGCGCCCAGCAACGGCACCAGGCGGCGAGGGCCCGCCGCTGCATCACCCACCCCCGCCCACTGCCGGACGGCATGGTGGGCAACCTACCTCGTGGCGCCGGCGGCGGACGGAGTCGCCCTCGATCTCGCGCTCGACTCCGCCGCGCGCTCGCTGCGCGCCGCCGGGGACAAGCGCACCATCGACCAGCTGCGGGCCGACCTGCTGACCGGTGTCGGGACCGATGCCCTGCGGACCGGCTGGTTCGGCCAGATCCCGGTCCAGCCTGCCCTCCCGCTACCGGAGCCCGGACGATCTGCCGATCCGTCGGCGATGGCGGACGACGACGGTGCGAGGGAGGACGACCTCGGCGCTCTCGACGGCGGTGCGTCCCTGCCTCCGGGCGTGCGGCTCGCCGCGGTGGGCGGCGTGCCTGTGCAGATCAACGTGACCGTCCCGCTGAGCACCCTCCTCGGGGGTGACGAGCCGGCCGATCTCGACGGTCACGGGCCGATCGACGCCGTCACCGCCCGGGCGCTCGCCCTCGGAGGGACGTGGCGACGCCTCGTCACCGACCCGCTCAGCGGGGTGGTGCTGGACGTGGGGCAGAGCCGGTACCGGGTGCCCGCCGATCTCGCGCGGATCGTTCGTGCCAGGGACCGGACGTGCTTCCGACCGGGCTGCTCCGCCCGGGCCGGCGGCTGCCAGCTCGACCACAACAGGCCCTTCTCCCAGGGAGGGTCGACCGCGCTCACCAACCTCGGTCCCGGCTGCGAGATCGACCACGAGCTCAAGACGCTGGGGTACTTCTGGGTCCGGCAGCTACCAGGCGGGATCTTCGAGTGGATCTCCCGCACCACCGGTCACACGTACCGGCGGGAGGTGGACGGGACCACCACCTACCTGGGCTGGGTGACGGACACCTCCGACCGCGACGCGGTCCCCGTCCCGCCCGGACGAGTGCGCTACGACGACCCCCCGCCGTACTGACGACCGCCCGGCCGAGCTCACAATCCCACCCACCCACCGACCCGCCCGCTCGTACCGACGACCGAGGTGTCGGTGGCCCGGTGCCGAGGTGCTGGTCGGGCCCGGATTAGGGTGACGGCGTGAGCGATCTTCCCCAGCGAGTGTCCGAGACGTTCGACCCCACCCTGTGGCGCGACGTCGAGGGCTTCGACCTCACCGACATCACGTACCACCGGGCGGTGGAGCGGACGACGACGCCGGACGGGTTGACCACCGAGCGGGACCTGCCCGCCGTGCGGATCGCGTTCGACCGCCCCGAGGTGCGCAACGCCTTCCGCCCGCACACCGTCGACGAGCTCTACCGCGCCCTCGACCACGCCCGGATGACTTCTGACGTCGCGGCCGTCATCCTCACCGGGAACGGACCGAGCCCGAAGGACGCGGTGTGGTCCTTCTGCTCGGGCGGGGACCAGCGCATCCGGGGCCGGGACGGGTACCGCTACGAGACCGAGGGCGCCGACGACGAGGCCCCGACGGAGCGGCGCCGCGAGCAGATCGACCCGGCTCGGGCGGGTCGCCTGCACATCCTCGAGGTCCAGCGGCTCATCCGGACCATGCCGAAGGTCGTGATCGCAGCCGTCAACGGCTGGGCGGCCGGCGGGGGCCACAGCCTCAACGTCGTCGCCGACCTCTCCATCGCCTCCCGTCAGCACGCGCGGTTCAAGCAGACCGACGCCAACGTCGGGTCCTTCGACGCCGGCTACGGCTCGGCCCTCCTCGCGCGCCAGATCGGCGACAAGCGCGCCCGCGAGATCTTCTTCCTCGCCCGCGAGTACTCCGCCGAGGACGCCGAGCGGTGGGGCGTGGTCAACGAGGTTGCCGATCACGAGGATCTCGAGGGGCTCGCGCTGGAGTACGCACGAGTCGTGGCGACGAAGTCGCCCCAGGCGATCCGGATGCTGAAGTTCGCCTTCAACCTCGCCGACGACGGCCTGGCGGGTCAGCAGGTCTTCGCCGGGGAGGCCACCCGCATGGCCTACATGACCGACGAGGCGGTGGAGGGCCGCGACGCGTTCCTCGAGCGGCGCGAGCCCGACTGGTCAGCGTTCCCGTACTACTACTGACACCGGTACACGCCCTGACTCCCGGGATCGCCGCCACGACGGGGCCCGGATCGCGACCACGTCGGGACCGGGACCGGGATACCCCGAACTCCCGGACGAACGATCCGCCGACAACTAGGCTCACGCTCGTTCCTCGTTCCTCGTTCCTCGTTCTCGGCCGAAGGGCAGCGTCAATGGTTCTGCTGGGTTCCTCGGACCCGCTCCTGCCCGCCGCGACCGACTGGCTCGGGCTAGCGTCCCTCCTCGTGATCGTCATCCCGGCGTTGCTGGGCCTGCTGATCAGCTACTGGGTCATCCGCACGGCCGTGAAGCACGGCATCCTCGCGGCCGACAAGGCGCGGGGACGCACCCTCGGCACCCGGAGCGACTGGGACCACGGCCGTCCCTGAGGAAGCCGCGTCACGACGCCGGCTCCCAACCCTGGTTCAGGACGCCGGCTCCCAACCCTGGTTCACGACGCCGGAGCTCGACCCGTCCCCCACGACGTCGGCGGATCAGCCGTAGCTGACCGCGCCGTCGTCGACCGGCACCAGCTCGATCCAGGTGTTGCCCGGCGCGAGGAGGAGGTCCTCACCGTCCTCGCTCAGCAGGCGGAGCGACTCCAGAGCGCCATCCTTGGCCCAGGAGCCCTCCACCACCTTCCCTCCGGTCGCGAGCAGCGCGGGCCCCTCGCCCTCCAGGATGGTCTCCGGCACGGGCGCCCCGGCCGCGTCGCGCGCCCCCGTCATCACGACCTGGACGCGGAGCACGACGACGTTGACGGCGAGCAAGGGATCGCCGTCGGCGGAGGACTGCGGGAGTCCGAACTCCTCCCGCCGCCACGCCCCGTCGCCGGCCGGAGCCCACTCCCAGCCGGGTGAGGTGCTGGGGAAGGACAGGTCCAGACGGCTCGCCGCCGCCCCGTCGGCAACGGCGCTCGCGGTGGCCAGGTCGTCGGCGAAGCGGAGCTGGCGGTCGGGCGGCTCCGAGTGGTCGCCGTCGGCCTGGTCGAGGAAGTCCGCGCCGCTGCCGTAGAGGTTGTGCGGGATGACGCGGTCGGTGCTCCGGAAGAAGCCCGGGTCGTCATCGTCGTCGATGACGAGCTGCAGGCCCACGTCGCGCACCATCTCGATGTACTGCTCCTGACCGCCGGAGAACACCAGCAGCCCGCCGTAGGGACCCGAGATGGCGGCATCCATGGGGCGGACCGACCGGATCGGTCCGACGACGTCGGGGACCACCGAGTGGTAGACCGCGTTGAACCGGGTGAGGCCGCCCTCGACGAGCTCCTCCCAGACGACGTCCGCGTCCTCGAGGCCGGACTGCGGCCGAGCCGCGGCGTGGTTCTCGACCTTGATGCTCAGCGCGGGGCGGGGCTCGATCTCGTCGGCCCGGCCGGTCAGCGGCCAGGAGGGCGGGACGGGCGGCAGCCGGTCCTTCGAACCGGCCGACCAGCTGGGCAGCGGTGTGGGCGATGCTGTCGTCGGAGCCGGCTCCGGTGCCGTCGGCGGGGTCGAGGTCGTGCATGCCGCCACGGACGTGACGAGCGCCGCGACGACGAGCAACCGGGATCGGCGCACTGCCCGCCCGCGCGTCGTGCCCCACATGTGCTGCTCCTCCGCCTGGTCGGATCCCGCTCCCGCCAGGTCCGGCTCCAGGCTAGTCGTCGGACCTAGGCTGGCAGGGTGACCTCGGAGCCTGGCGCGTCGGCCGTACGCAGCGGAGCGCGGCTCGTCGCCGTCCCCGGCGGGCGGGATCCCGTCGTCGTCTCCGGGCTGCGACGTGCACTCGAGCTTCGGCTCCGCGGCACCCTGGACGACGGCGAGGTCCCGGTCGCGGCGGGGAGCCACGGCGGACGGGTCGACGGCGCCGGGGGCCCGGACGGGATCGACGGGATCGACGGGATCGACGGGATCGACGGGCCGAGTGTGCTGGTGCCGCACGACCCGGACGAGAACGACCCTCTCGCCGCCGTCGCCGCCCGCCTCCGGACCGAGGTCCCTGCGGACACGGCGGTGATCCTGCGGACGTCCGGGTCGACGACCGGCACCGGCCACCTCGTGGCACTCGGCGCCGCGGCGCTCGTCGCATCGGCCCGAGCGACCCACGCGCGGCTCGGCGGGCCGGGGCGCTGGGTGCTCGCGGTCCCGGCCCACCACGTCGCCGGCCTCCAGGTCCTCGTGCGCTCCGTCGTCGCCGGCACGACGCCCGTCCTGCTCGACACCTCCGCCGGTTTCGACCCCGCCGCCCTGGCCGAGGCGGTCACCGCCATGCCCGACGACGCGCCCGGCTACCTCTCGCTGGTTCCGACTCAGCTGGTGCGGGTACTGGATGCAGGTCCGGGTGCCGTGGTGCCGCTGCGTCGTGTCGCCGCCATCCTCGTGGGCGGCGCCGCGACCCCACCGGCCACGCTCGCTCAGGCCCGGGCGGCCGGCCTGAGGGTGGTGACCACGTACGGCATGACCGAGACCGGCGGCGGGTGCGTGTACGACGGCGTACCGCTGCCGGGCGTCCGGTTGCGTACCACGACGGACGGGCGGGTGGAGATCGCCGGCGCCATGCTCGCGAGCGGTTACCTCGACGAACCCGACGGCGGTCCGTTCGCCGTCGAGGCCGGGGAGCGGTGGCTGCGCACGTCCGACCGCGGCCGGCTGGACCACGGCCCGCAGGGCGTGCGCCTCACCGTGCTCGGCAGGGTCGACGACCTCATCAACACGGGCGGTGTGAAGGTCGCGCCGACGGCCGTCGAGCGGGTGGCCGGACCAGGCGTGGTCGTCGTCGGCGTGCCGGACGACGAGTGGGGCGAGCTGGTCACCGCCGTCACCACCGCCGGCGGCACCCTCGCCGAGCTGCGGGCGGCGGTGTCCGCGGAGCTCGGCGCCGCCCACGCGCCGCGGGCCCTGGTGCGCGTCGACGCGCTTCCGCTGCGCGGTCCGGGCAAGGTCGACCGGCTGGCGGTCGCCCGGCTGGCCCGCGAGGCGTTGGCCGACCCTGGAGGGCCCGGCGTCGAGCGGCACGGCATCGACCGGCAGGCGCACGAGACGGGCAGCGCGGGCCGACCGATATCCTGAGCCGTCCGCTCGCGACCCGCGCGAGCCTCACGATGACGGAGCCCCATGGCCACCCTCTCCGACTGGCTCGAGGGCGCGCGGCTGCGCACGCTGCCCGCCGCCGTCGCACCCGTCGTGCTGGGGACCGGCGCGGCCGTCGGCCTGGGTGCCGCGTCGCCGGTGCGGGCGCTCCTCGCGGCCGGCGTGGCCCTGGCACTCCAGGTGGGCGTGAACTTCGCGAACGACTACTCCGACGGCGTGCGCGGGACCGACGACGTCCGCACCGGCCCGCCGCGCCTGACCGGCGGCGGCAAGGCCGGCCCCGCCACCGTCAAGCGGGCGGCGATCCTCGCCCTCGCCGTCGGCGCGCTCCTCGGTCTGGTGCTGGTGGCCGTCTCGGCGGCGTGGTGGCTGCTCGCCCTGGGCGTGCTGGCGATCGCCGCGGCGTGGGGGTACACCGGGGGGAGCCGTCCGTACGGCTACCTCGGCCTCGGCGAGGTGGGGGTGTTCCTCTTCTTCGGGCTCATGGCGACCCTGGGCACGCTGTGGACCCAGGCGGGCAGCCTGCCCTGGACGGCGTGGGCGGGCGCCGCGGGCGTCGGCCTCGTCGCGTGCGCGCTGCTCATGGTCAACAACATCCGCGACATCCCCACGGACTCCCAGGTCGGCAAGACCACGCTCGCGGTGCTGCTCGGGGACCGCCGGGCCCGTCTGACCTACGTGGCGATGATCGCCCTACCCGTCGTGCTCGGCGTCCTCGCCGCGACGGTCTCGCCCTGGGCGCTGCTCGTCCTCGTCCTGGTGCCGTGGGTGGTTCGCCTGTCCCGGATCGTCCTCGGCGGCGCCGCGGGCCGCGACCTCATCGTGATCCTGCGCGACACCGGGCTGCTCGAGCTCGCCTACGGGGTGCTGCTCGGCGTCGGCCTGGCGCTCAGCGGTCAGGGCTGAGCGCACCGTCGCCGAGCTGCCCGTCCGCGCCGGCCTGACGCTCAGGGTTCTGGCCGGCGGGCGGGTCGGCGTCGAGCACGGCGTCCTCGTACGCGGCGTCGGCGTCACCGGCCCTGGCGAGGCGGTCGGTAGCACCCCGCGTGGGGTCGTGCGCAGCCAGGACCGCTGCTGCCGCGGCGCGCTGACGCCCGAGGACCACGTAGGACACCAGGGCGGCGACCACGATCGCAGCGGCCCACAGGGCCCACGACCGCAGCCCGACGAGGTAGAGCACGCCGGCGGCAGCGAGAACCATGAGCAGGCGCAACAGGGAGTAGACGACCAGACGCACCCACCCAGGGTACGGCGGCGGCGGAGCCCCGGACGCCGACGGGACCGCCGGGTCCGTGCCGGCTCGATGCCCGGTCCGGCGCCGGGACGCCGCGCCGACTACCCTTGGTGGATGGCCCGGATCGTTCCCGTCGTCCTTCTCGTGGCGCTGGTGGTGTACGCCTTCATCGACTGCGTGCGCACGCCCGAGGACTCCATGCCCGTGGGCATCCCGAAGGTCCTGTGGGCCGCCCTGATCCTCGTCTTCCCGGGCCTCGGCGCCCTGGCGTGGCTGGCCGTGAGCAGGTTCGCCCGCGGCGGACGCACCTCCCCGCCGTCGCCCGGACGCGGACCCGGTCGCCCGTCGCCGCGCGGCCCCCGCGGTCCGCGCGGGCCGGTCGCGCCCGACGACGACCCGGAGTTCCTCGCCCGGCTCGAGACGGAGCGGCGTCGCCGCGAGCGTGAGCGCCGGGCGAAGGAGGCCGCGGACCCCGCGGGTGGACCGGTCACGGACGACGGCCGCCCGCCCCGGTCCCCCGATGAGGTCTCGCCGGACGACGCGCCCCACTCCCCCGACGAGGCCGCCCACGGCGGCGCCGAGCCGCACCCGGGCCGCGACGTCGAGGACGGCGACGCCGGGGCGCAGCCGCCCCGTCAGGCCTGACCCTGACGCCCGTCCCGGTGCTCGGCGGGGTCCGTTCAGATGATCCCGAGTGAGTGCCGCCCCGCAGCTCAGCCGAGTCCGCTGTAGGAGTGCAGGCCGGTGAAGACGAGGTTGACGACGAAGTAGTTCACGAGGATCGCCGCGAACCCGGCCAGCGAGAGGTACGCGGAGCGACGGCCCTCCCAGCCACGGGTGGCGCGTGCGTGGAGGTACGCGGCGTAGATCACCCACACGACGAACGACCACACCTCCTTGGGGTCCCAGCCCCACGGCCGGCCCCAGGCGTGCTCGGCCCAGATCGCGCCGGCGATGATGGTGAAGGTCCACAGCATGAACCCGACCGCGTTGAGGCGGAAGGAGAGCCGCTCGAGCTCGCCGGACACCGGCAGGGACTCCAGCAGCCGGCCCCACAGGCCCGTCCGCGTGGCGGCAGGCGCCTCCACCGTGTCCACCCCACCGGCCGTCGCCGTGCCGGGGAGAGGCGTGCCGGTGAGGGGCGTGCCGTCGTCACCCGGCCCGGCGGCTTCGCCGGGGACGGCGTCGAGGCGGGTCCCGGTGCCGGCGTCGCCGGACGCCCGCCGCAGCTCCGCGCGCTCCTGGACGAGCTGGAGCAGCGAGAGCACCGCGGCGACGGCCAGGACCCCGGAGGCGATTGTGGCGATGGAGACGTGGATGACCAGCCAGTAGCTGGCGAGTGCGGGCTGGACGCCGTCGGCCTTGACGTAGAGCACCGACACCGCGACGCCGAGGGAGAGCAGGACGGGCCCGGTGACGAAGGTGCCGAGCACGCGCAGGTCCCGGCCGCGCTGGAGGCCGAGGAACACCGCGACGGCGATGAAGGTCGACAGGAGCGAGAACTCGTACATGTTCGCCCACGGCACCCGGCCCGCTGCCACCGCCCGCACGAGCAGGCCGGCCAGGTGCAGACCCGCCGCCACCCAGGTGGTCGACATCGCGATCCCGACGGCGCGGCGGCGCCGGCCGGCCGGGCCGCGGTCACGCAGCCCCGACAGGTCGACGGCGAAGCCCACCAGGGCCACCGTGTAGGCGGCCATCGCGCCGTAGACGAGCAGCGTGCTGAGCTGCCCGAGGTCGCTCTCCGGCATCAGTGTCCTTCCTCGGCACGGGGACCCGTGCCACCCGGGACGCCGGGAGCGGCGTCGTCGTCATTGTGCCCTGCCGGTCCGCCGGTCGGCACGGTGGCGGGCGGCCCGACGGCGCCGAGCACCCGGTCGAGATCGGCCGCCAGACCTGGGTCGTCGCCACGGGCGAGCGCCGCGGCCGAGAGCCGCGTGCCGCCGTCCGGCCCGGGAGCCAGCCGCACCCACAGGCGACGACGGGGGACGAACAGCGACCCGAACAGGCCGACCATCGCCAGCACCGAGGACACCAGCAGCGCGGTGAGGGAGGGGTCGTAGCGCAGGTCGAGCGCCGCGAAGCGCGGCAGCGACTCGAACGTCACCGTCCCGAGCCCCTCGGGCAGCTCCACCGTCTCCCCGGGCGCGAGGAAGAGGGTCACGGGTCGCTGCCCGCCGTCCGCGGACCCGGCAGAACCGTCCTCCGCGGGCTCGTACACCTGCCGCATCGCGTCGGTGTCGAGGACGTAGACGTTCTGCGGGGCGCCGTCGTCCAGACCGAGGTCGCCCGCCCACAGCGTCAGCACCATGAGCGGCGCGCTCGGGTCGGGGTGCACCGAGCGCACGCCCGCCCCGCCGTCGTCCAGGACCGCCGTCGGCAGGAACATCCCGGTCAGGCCCAGCTGCTCCTGCCCGCCGGTGACGTCCGGGACCTTGATGACCCCCTTGGAGGTGTAGACCCCGTCCTGCGGCAGGAACGGCACGGTGCCGTCGAACGCGAGCTCGCCCGCGCCGTCACGGACCGTGATGCGTGGGGCGTAGCCGTTGCCCGAGAGGTAGACGTTCGCACCGTTGACGTCGAGGGGGCGGTTGACCCGGATGTCCTCGGTCCGCTCGGTGCCGTCGGGCTCCGCGACACGCACCCGGGCGTTGAAGTCCCGGGCCTGGGCGTCCACGGTGAACGTCGAGCTGAAGTCCTCGAGGGTGAGGGTGAACGGGTCGAGGCTGTCGGTGTCGAAGAAGGTGCCGGGCTCGAAGGAGTCGTAGGCCAGGACCGAGTTGGCGAAGGACTCCCCCTCGACGACGATCGCCTGCCCGCGGAAGCTGTAGAGCTGCCCGGCGGCGAGCGAGACGAGGATGCCGACGAGGGAGAGGTGGAACAGCAGGTTGCCGCTCTCGCGCAGGTAGCCGCGTTCGGCGGTGATCCCGTCCGGGGTCACCACCGCCCGGTAGCGGCCCCTCAGCGCCGCGAGAACCTTGCCCTCGACGACGGCGGGCGTCTCGCCGAGGGCACGCTCGGCCCGCACGTCGAAACGCGAGAAGCTGCGCGGCACCCGCGGGGGCGCCGAGCGCAGCGCCCGCCAGTGCACGGCGACCCTGGGGAGGATGCAGCCGATGAGGGACGTGAACAGCAGCAGGTACACCGCCGCGAACCACGGTGAGGCGTAGACGTCGAAGAACCCCATCCGGTCCAGCCAGGGGGCGAGGTCGGGGTGCTCGAGGTAGTACTCGGTCACCGCCGCCGCGTCCTGAGGGGCCTGCGGGAAGAGGGAGCCCGGCACCGCCGCGACCGCCAGGAGGAGCAGGAGCAGCAACGCCACCCGCATGCTCGTGAGCTGACGCCACGTCCAGCGCAGCCAGCCGCGCACGCCGATCGCCGTCTGCGTGGGCCCGCCGGCAGGCCGGCCGGACTCTCCGCCGGACCCCCCGGCGGTGGGCGCGGGCTCCTGGCCCTGCCCCGCCTTGGAGCTGAGGTTCGTCGGGTCCGTGTCGAGCTGGCGAACCATCACACCACCGTCTCGAAGTCGGCGACCAGCCCCTGGAGGTAGGCCGTGAGCTCGCCCCACAGGCCGGTGACCAGGGCGATGCCGAGCAGGACCAGGAGGCCGCCGCCCAGGCGCTGGATGGTCCGGCGGTGGCGCCGGAGGAAGCCGAGGAGCCGCGCCGAGCGTGAGAACGCCATGGCGAGGGCGACGAAGGGGATGCCCAGGCCCAGGCAGTACGCGACGGCCAGGGCCACGCCGCGCGCGGGGTCCGCGCCGCCGAGGGACAGGGTCAGGACGGCCGCGAGGGTCGGGCCGATGCACGGGGCCCAGCCCAGCCCGAAGACGGCGCCGAGGACGGGCGCGCCGAGCAGACCCGCCCGGGGCGCGACGTGGGGGCGGCGCTCGTTCTGCAGCAACGGGAGGTAGCCCATGAACGCCAGCCCCATGACGATGACGACGACGCCCATGACCTGCAGGATCGTGTCCATCCGCGCCGCGAGCGCCAGCCCCACCACCGAGAAGACGAGGGAGAGCAGGACGAAGACGGCGGTGAAGCCGGCGACGAAGAGCAGCACCCCCGCGAGGAGCCGGCCGTTGCCGCGCCCCGGCCGGGCGCCGGGCGTCGAGGCCCCGGCCATGCCGCCGAGGTAGCCGACGTAGCCCGGCAGCAGCGGCAGCACGCACGGGGACGCGAAGGAGACCAGGCCGGCGAGCACGGCGACGGGCAGAGCCGCCAGCATCGACCCGTCCACGACCGTCCGCTGGAAGAGCTCAGCGATCTGCTCCCACACGGCCGGCTCAGGCCTCCTCGGCGAGGACGTCGTCGACGAGCCCGCGCAGCACCACGGGGTCGACCTGACCGAGGACGCGTGCGGCGACCCGTCCGGCGCGGTCGAGGACGACCGTGGTGGGCATCGCCTGCAGAGGCACCACCCCCTCGAAGGCGGCGACGGCGCGGGCGCCCTCGTCGTGGAGGGAGGGGTAGGGGATGGCGAAGGTGCGCTCGAAGGCCTGCGCGGTGCCGACGTCGTCGCGCGGGTTGACCCCGAGCAGCCGCACCCCCTCGCCCGCGTAGTCCTCGTGCAGCGCCACGAGGTCCGGCGCCTCCTTCCGGCACGGCGGGCAGGCGGCGTACCAGAAGTTCATGACGACGACGTCGCCGCGCCAGGTGGCGAGGTCGATCTCCTCGCCGGAGTAGCTGGTCCCCGTGTGCTCGACGGCGTCACCGCGCTCGTCGGGCGTCCACGTGGCGAACGAGCCGTCGCCCGCGACGTAGCCGGCGTCGGCCGCGCCACCGGGCGCCCCCGTCGAGCCGCCCGGCGCGCACGCCGTGAGCACCCCGGCAGCGAGCACGCCGAGCAGGGCACGCCGGGTGAGGACCCGTACCGTCACTCGTCGCCCTCGTTCTCCGCCGCCGCCGAGGTCCCCGGGACCATGTCGGTGGCACCGACGAGGAGCTCGCCGGCGGGCTCGCTGTAGCGCACACCGACGAGCCGTCGCCCGTCGAAGTCCAGGGAGGTGAGCGAGGCGAGGGCGCACTGGCGACGGCGCGGGTCGTGCACGAGGGGGAGGCGCTCGACGAACCGCCGCATGGTCCAGATGGGCAGCTGGTGGCTGACCAGGACGGCCTCGCCGCCGACCGCGGTGGTCAGGGCGCCGGAGACCGCGGCGCTCATGCGCGTGATGATCTCGGTGTACGGCTCGCCCCAGCTCGGAAGCAACGGGTTGACGTAGTAGCGCCAGTGACGCGGGTGCGCCAGCATCGCGCGGTTGCGGTTGACCGCGAGGCCCTCGAAGTGGTTCCCGGCCTCGATGAGCCGGTCGTCGGTGCCCAGGTCGAGGCCGTAGGCCTCGGCGGTCGGGCGCGCGCTCTCCTGGGCCCGCTGGAGCGGCGAGGCGACGACGGCCCGCACGTCGCTGCCGCCCTCGCGCAGGACGTCCGCGACCCGCCGGACCATCTCCTGGCCACGGTCGGAGAGCCGGTAGCCCGGCTGGCGTCCGTAGAGGATCCCGTGCGGGTTGTGCACCTCGCCGTGGCGCATGAGGTGGACGGTCGTTCGCTGCATCCCCCCAGTGTCGCAAACCCTGGGCGCGGTCCGTGCACCGGGCGCTCAGGAGGCGATGCGCTCCGACCGCTCGCCGGCGTCGGTGCCGTCCGGTGACCGCTCGCCGGCGTCGACGCCTTCCGGTGCACTCTCGTCGGCGTCGCGGCCGTCCCGTGCGTCCTCGCCGGAGCCGGCGTCCTCGGCGAGCACGGCCATGATCTCGCCGAGCTCACGCATCTGCGCCGGGGTGATCCGGTCGACCAGCCGCTCACGCACGGACTCGACGTGGTGCGGGGCGGCCGCCTCGAGGCGTGCGAAGCCCGCCGGGGTCATCGTGCAGTTCACGCCCCGGCGGTCCATGGCGCACGTGGTGCGCTCGACCAGCCCGTCCGACTCCATGCGGCGGATGGTGTGGGTGAGCCGCGAGCGCGAGTGCACCAGGTCCGCCGCCAGGGCCGACATGCGCATGGTCCGCCCCTCGGCCTCGGACAGGCGCACCAGCACCTCGTACTCGTTGAGAGACAGCCCGGAGTCGCGCTCGAGGTCGTGGTTGAGGTCCTCGAAGAGCTTCGCGGAGCCGCGGAGCAGGGCACGCCAGCTGCGCTGCTGGTCGGCGTCGAGCCAGCGGGGCTCGGTCAGGGCTGGCATGGGTCGTCCTCCTCGGCACGGCGAGTGCCTGGTCAAGTCTGGCACGGGGCGCAGCGGGACGGCAGGGGCGGTGCCGTCGGTACACGGTGGCCGCGCGCTGAGCCGGGTCACCGGCGGCTGTGGCCGCACTCACCGTCCACGCGTCGGGACAGCCCTTGCGCCGTCCCGACCCCCTCAGTATATAGTTCAAATGTCAACTACTTCGTCCCACCTGAGGAGAGCACCATGAGCACGGTTCCCAGCGGCACCTACACGATCGACCAGTCCCACAGCGACGTCGCCTTCACCGTCCGTCACGCCGGCATCTCCAAGGTGCGCGGCAAGTTCGAGCGGTTCGAGGGCCAGGTCGTCGTGGCGGAGCCCTTCACCGCCTCGACCGTGACCGTCACGATCGACGCCGCCTCCATCAACACCGGCGACGCCAACCGCGACGGCCACCTCCGCTCCGCCGACTTCTGGGACGCCGAGAGCAAGCCCACCTGGACCTTCGTCTCCACCGCGGTCGAGGGCTCGGGCGAGGACTTCGTCATCAAGGGCGACCTCACCATCAACGGCGTGACCAAGCCCGTCGAGCTCGCCACCGAGTTCAACGGCTCCGTCGTGGACGCCTTCGGCACCCCCCGGATCGGCTTCTCCGCCGAGACCGAGATCTCCCGCAAGGACTTCGGCCTCACCTGGAACGCGGCCATGGAGACCGGCGGCTTCCTCGTCGGCGACAAGGTCAAGATCGGCCTCGAGGTCGCGGCCGTGCCCGCCCAGATCGACGCCAACGCCTGACCCCCTCGCCGTCCCGGCAGCCCGCTGCCGGGACGGCACCGGTCCGACCGGACCGCACACCACCGCGACGGCGGCGCCTCGGCGCCGCCGTCGTCGTCGTCCCGGCGGTTCAGCGGTTCAGCGCCGCCAGGACCCTCGCCGGGTCGATGTGCCAGTGCCCCTGCTCGGTGCCGTCGACGGTGACGACCGGCACGAGGTCGCTGTAGCGCTCGCGCATAGCGGGGTCGGTGTCGATGTCCACCTCGGCGAAGCGCTCGCCGGTCTGCTCTGCCACCTGCTCGAGCGCCGAGCGGGCGTCGTGGCAGAGGTGGCAGCCCACCCGCCCGTAGAGCACCACGCGCGGTTGCGGATTTCTGACGTCGTCCATGCCCGCGACCCTACGTCGTAGGCTGCCGACGTGTCCCAGCCCCCTCACACCGGCGCGGCGGCGTTCTTCGACGTCGACAACACCGTCATCCGCGGGGCCAGCGCCTACCACCTCGCCCGTGAGCTCCACCGGCGCGGGTTCTTCGGTGTGCGCGACATCTTCTTCTTCGCCCGGCAGTCCGTCGCGTTCATGGTGCGCGGCGAGAGCCTCACCCGGATCGCCCGGATCAAGGCCCGCGCGCTGCGGATCATGCGCGGGCACTCCGTCGCCGAGATCATCTCGATCGGCGAGGAGGTCTACGACGAGGTGCTCGACTCCCGGGTGTTCCCGGCGACCCGGGCGCTCATCGACGGGCACCTCGGTGCCGGTCACGAGGTCTGGCTCATCACGGCCACCCCGACGGAGATCTCCGACCTCATCGCCCGACGGCTCGGCGCCACCGGTGCGCTCGGCACCCGCGCGGCGAGCAAGGACGGCTTCTACACCGGCGAGCTCGACGGCACGATGCTCCACGGCGCCGGCAAGGAGGTGGCCGTGCGGGCCCTGGTCGCCGAACGGGGCCTGGACCTCGCGCGCTGCTACGCCTACGGGGACTCCATCAACGACGCCGCGCTGCTCTCGGCGGTCGGGCACCCGGTGGCGATCAACCCCGAGCCGCGGCTGCGGCTGCGCGCCGCCGAGGAGGGCTGGCCGGTCCGCGACTTCGCTCGTCGCCGACGGTCGATGAAGCAGGACCTGCGCACCGGCGCCAGGTCGGCGAGCTGGACGGGGACGGTCTGGGCGGTCACCGCCGTCGTCCGGGCCGGCCTACGGCGCGTGCGGGGCTGACCCGGACCCGCTGCGCACGCCCGTCGGGCAGGTGACGGGCCGGGCCGGGGCGTCAGACCCGCCGGACCTGGGGGGACGTGGACACGTCCAGGGACGACGCAGGCCCGACCGTGGACGGTCGGGCCTGGGATCGCGGGCGCGTCAGCGCCGGGACGTCACTTCTTGTTGCGACGCTGGTGACGGGTCTTGCGAAGCAGCTTGCGGTGCTTCTTCTTCGACATGCGCTTGCGGCGCTTCTTGATGACAGAACCCATAGGGGACCTCGCAGGTGCTGATCGAGCGGGACACGGGCGCGCGCGGCCGGACCGGCCGCGCGCAGAACAGGGCGAGTCTACCCGCAACGCGGGCCGGCGCCGCTACCGGCGGCTGAGGGGCTCTTGCACCGGCGGGACCGGCGCCTGAACCGGTGGCTCAGCGGCTCTGGGCGCTCTCCTGGCCCCAGTCGCCCAGACCCTCGGCGATGATGTTCTCGACCGCCGCCTGCGGGACGCGGAAGGAACGGCCCATCCGCACGGCCGGCAGCTCGCCCGCGTGGACCATGCGGTACACGGTCATCTTGGACACGCGCATGAGCTCGGCCACCTCGGCGACGGTGAGGAACCGCGGCGCCCCCATCTGCTCGCCCATGCTCACCCGTCCGTCGTCTGGGCCGCCCACGGCGGCTGCCTACCGACGAAATATAGGGCCAGATCGCGCCGTACGGAAACGAATCGCCGCACCTGCGACGCGCGTGCCCCGCACGCCAGGGGCGGGCGGGACGTCTCGCCCCCGTTTTCACTGCCGTCACAGCGGCCACACAGGTGACACGGCAGCCGGCAGGACGACCGGGTCGGTATCGGAGCGCGGCAGCGGTGTCGCCGGCGGGGGCCAGCGGTGTCGCCGGCGGGGGCCAACGGTGTCGCCGACGAGGGGCAGAAGTGTCGTCGTCGGCGTGCGGTCCTCGCCTGGGGGTCGTCGTCGACGACGGGCGGCGGGCGCCGTCGACGAGCGGCGTCAGGAGGTGATCGGGTCGAGCCCGTGCCAGGGGAAGACCGCCTGACGGGTGGCCATGATCGCGCGGTCGACGGGGTCGTCGGGGTTGTACCCCTCGGCGAACGGACGCAGCGCGACCTCCTCGCCGTCGGACATCGTGTCCGGTGAGCCCTCGCCGGTGAGGTCCTCCACCCGGTCGCGCCACGCGGGGGGAACCTTCGTTCCCGGGTCGAGCGGCCGCCCCGCCACGATGGCGACCAGGTGGCTCCACGCCCGGGGCACGACGCCGACCACCTCGTACCCGCCGCCGCCGGTGGCGACCCACCGACCGCCGGCGTGCCGCTCGGCGAGCTCGGCGAGGAGGAGGGCCGCCGAGCGCTGGGCGTCGACGGAGACGTCGAGCCCGGCGAGCGGGTCCGACCCGTGGCAGTCGCACCCGTGCTGGCTGACCAGGACGTCGGGCTCGAACTCGCGCACCAGCGGCTCGGCGACGGCCTCGACGGCACGCAGCCACGCCGGTCCGGCGGTCCCCTCGGGCAGCGCGACGTTGACGGCGGTGCCCCGCGCCTGGGGTGAGCCGGTGTCCTGCGCGTAACCGGTGCCGGGGAAGAGCGAGCCGGGGTGCTGGTGGACCGAGATCGTCAGGACCCGCGGGTCGTCCCAGAACGTCCGCTCGACGCCGTCGCCGTGGTGCGCGTCGAGGTCGACGTAGGCGACCTTCCGTGCGCCGTGGTCGAGCAGCCACGCGATCGCCACCGCCACGTCGTTGTACACGCAGAAGCCGGACGCGCGCCCGGGCATGGCGTGGTGCATGCCCCCGGCGATGCTCACCGCCCGGGCCGCGCGGCCCTCCCACACCTCGCGCGCGGCGGTCACGGTCGAGCCCACGATCCGGGCCGAGGCGGAGTGGAGGTGCCCGAAGACCGGGGTGTCGCCGTCGCCGATGCCCCGCTCGGGTCGCGGCAGGCCGTCGGCCTCCGCCGCGCGGACGTCCGCGACGTAGTCCTCGGTGTGGACCAGCCGCAGGTCCTCGTCGCCGGCGACGGGCGCGGGGAGGACGCGCAGCCCGGGCCACGCGAGGACGCCGAGGTCGGCGAGGAGGTCGTGGGTCAGCTGCAGGCGCACGGGGGTCATGGGGTGGCCGACGCCGAAGTCGTAGCTGACGAGGTCGTCGGACCAGACCAGCAGCGCGTCGGTGGGCATGGCCACACCGTAGCGGGCAGGTCGCAGGCCCGGCGGGTGCGGCAGGTGCACCGGGCGCCGATGTGCCAAGGTGGCTCCACCACGGTGAGGGAGGGCTGGTGCGCAGGGCGGGTTCGGTGCGCGATTCGGCGATCCCGGGCTTCCTCGCGACCGGCCGGGACTGGGTCGACCACATCGCCCGCTCCTCCCCCGCCCGGCTGGCGCTGCTCGTCTTCGCCTCGATCATCGCCATCGAGACCGCGCTGCTCTCGCTGCCGATCGCCACGGCCTCGGGCGAGCGCGCGCCGTTCGCCGACGCGCTGTTCAACGCCACCTCCGCGGTGTGCGTCACCGGCCTCGTCACCGTGGACACCGCGACGTACTGGTCGGGCTTCGGCCAGGCCGTGCTGCTGGTGGGCATCAAGATCGGTGGCCTCGGCGTCATGACCCTGGCCTCGATCCTCGGCCTGGCGGTCTCGAGGCGGATCGGCCTGACCCAGCGGATGCTCGCGGCGTCGGAGACCAAGACCGCCCGGCTCGGCGAGGTCGGTTCCCTCGTCCGGGCCGTCGTCGTCGCCTCCCTCGTCGTCGAGGCCATCCTCACGGTCATCCTGGTGCCCCGGTTCCTGACCCTCGGCGAGTCCGTCCCGTCGGCCCTGTGGCACGGGCTGTTCATGGCCCTGAGCATCTTCAACAACGCCGGCTTCGTCGTCCTCGAGGGCGGGCTCGCCCCCTTCGTCGGCGACTGGTGGATCGGCCTGCCCATCGTCGTCGGCACGTTCGTGGGCGCCGTCGGCTTCCCCGTGATCCTCAACGTCTGGCGGGTCCGGCGCACGCCGCGACGGTGGAGCCTGCACACCAAGCTCACCCTCGTCACCTACGCGGCCCTGTTCGTCGGCGCCGTCCTGGCCGTCGCGGTGTTCGAGTGGACCAACGAGAAGACCTTCGGGCCGCTCTCGCTCAGCGAGAAGATCCTCGCCAGCCTGGTGCACGGGATCACCCCCCGCTCGTCGGGGCTGTCCACGGTCGACGTCGGGGAGATGCGCGAGGCGACGTGGTTCATGCTGGACGCGCTGATGTTCGTCGGTGGCGGCTCGGCGTCGACGGCCGGTGGGATCAAGGTCTCCACGTTCGCCGTGCTGGTCCTCGCGATCGTCGCCGAGGCGCGCGGCGACCGTGACATCGAGGCCTTCGGGCGCCGGGTGGGCTCGTCCACCGTGCGTCTGGCCGTGTCGGTGGCGTTCATCGGCTCGAGCCTGGTGGGGATCTCCACGCTTGCCCTGCTCATGCTGACGAACATGCGCCTGGACGTCATCCTCTTCGAGGTGATCTCCGCCTTCGCGACCGTGGGGCTGAGCACCGGCATCACCCCGAACCTGCCCGACAGCGGGAAGTACCTGCTCTCCGCGCTGATGTTCGCCGGCCGAACCGGCACCATGACCGTGGCCGCGGCGCTCGCCCTGCGGGAGCGCCGCCGCGTCATCCGCATGCCCAACGAGCGGCCGATCATCGGCTGAGCCCCCCGGCGGTCCGGCCGCCCGCAGCACGAGCAGGGCGGCCCGCAGCACAAGGAAGAAGGAAGCCATGGCCAAGGAGCAGTCCCGGGACTCCGGCGTGCTCGTCATCGGGCTCGGCCGGTTCGGTGCCGCGCTCGCCGCCACCCTCGACCGGCTCGGCCGCGAGGTCCTCGCCGTCGAGAAGGACGCCGCCCTGGTCCAGCAGTGGTCCAGCCGCCTGCCCCTGGTCGAGGCCGACGCCTCCAACCCCGAGGCCCTGCAGCAGCTCGGGGCGGAGGAGTTCCCGGTCGCCGTCGTCGGCGTGGGGACCTCGCTCGAGGCCTCGGTGCTCATCACCGCCAACCTCGTAGACCTCAAGATGCCGCAGATCTGGGCCAAGGCGGTCAGCGCCGAGCACGGCCGGATCCTGCGGCGCATCGGCGCGCACCACGTGGTCTACCCCGAGTACGACGCCGGCCAGCGCGTGGCGCACATGGTCTCCGGGCGGATGCTCGACTACATCGAGATGGAGGACGGGTTCACCATCGTCAAGATGCGCCCGCCCCGGGAGACCCACGGGTTCACGCTGGCCGAGTCGCGCATCCGGGAGAAGTACGGCGTGACGGTCATCGGGGTCAAGCCGCCCGGGGAGCCGTTCGAGTACGCCACCCCGGCCACCCGGATCGGTGGGGACGACCTGCTCATCGTCAGCGGCGACACCAACCTCCTGGAGACGTTCGCGCACCGGCCGTGAGGCCGGTGATCCGCGCGCCGAGAACTCAGCGCGGGGTGACCTCGCCGTCGATGGTGAACGTGATCCGGTGGCTCCCGCCGGGTTCGAGGACGACGACGTCGGTCCCTGAGCTGAACGCGTCCGGCGGGCACGTCATGGGCTCGACGGCGGCTGCCACCCGGCCCACGAGGTCACCGGAGTAGACCTGCAGCCACCGCGCGTCGGCGCGCAACCGGCTGACGACCGTGCCGTCGGAGCTGGTGAGGCTGACCTCCCACTCCCCCGCGGGCAGGCCGGTGTAGGCGTGGTCGACCTGCGCGGCGCCGAGCACGCGGCCGCCGCGGTAGTCGAGCCCCTCGTCCTCCACGCGGGCGAGCGCCACCGGGTGCAGCCGATCGTCGACCGTGAGGACCCGGGTCGCGGGCACGTCCAGCGTGCACCCGTCTACCGGCTCCAGACCGCACGTGAGGTAGGGGTGCGACGAGGCGCCGTACGGAGCCGCCGCGCCGCCGACGTTCGTGGCGGCGATGGTGACCTCCAGGCCGCCGGCGCTCAGCCGGTAGGTGACCTCCGAACGCGGGTGGAACGGGTAGCCGTAGCGGGGGAGGACGTCGGCCGCGAGCACCACCTCCTCGCCGGAGGACGAGACCACAGCGTAGTCGGTGAAGCACATGAGGCCGTGCAGGGCGCAGCCGGTGGCGTGCTCGTTGACCGGGACCTCGTGGTCCTGGCCGGCGAAGGAGTAGGTGCCCCCGACGATCCGGTTGGGCCACGGGACGAGGGTCTTGCCGGCGTAGGACGGGGCGAGCTCGTCGTCGGCCACGGGGAGCACGAGGTCGGTGCCGTCGAGGGTCAGCCGCGCCAGCGCGGCGCCGACGGTGTGGACCACGGCTTCGTAGCGGCCCGCGGACAGGCGCACGGCGGTCCCGCCGGGGTTCGGGAGGTCACTCATGGGGTGATCGTTCCAGATCGGGTCCTCGGGTGGCCGGTCGAGGCTCAGGTGCCACCGGTGTGGGCTCCACGGCCCTTGTACCGCCGCTCGCGCGGACAGCGGGAGATCCGGTCGGCGACCTCGGCCCCCGGACGCTGTTGAGATTGTGCGGCATCAAGGTCAGGATCTGTCTGCCATGACCCCTCACTTCGACAGTGGCTCCCCAGCCTCACGCGAGGTCGCACTCCCGATGGCGCGTGCCTACGTCGAGCAGCTCTGCTGGCGGTTGCCTTGGTTCAGGGACCGGGTGGCCGCCGCGGACGGTCCCCGGGTGGACCGGTCGGTGGAGTCGCTCGACGCCCTGGCTGCGTTCGTCGCGGCGAGGGCGCACGACCCCGGTCCGGTGACCGTCGAGCCGTACTGGTTCGAGGCGCCCGCGCACCGGCCTGACTGGACCGAGGTCGGCGCGGAGTGGGTCGAGGGTCTCGCCGCCGCGGTGGCCGAGGTGATCACCATGGGCACAGGCGCCGAGTGGGTCTTCGACACCGATCCTCGCTTCGTCACGGGGCACCAGCCGGTTCTGCAGGGCATCGTCAACACTCCGCAGCGGCTGGCATCGCTGGCGGTGGCCGACGTGCTGTCGGGCCGGACCGGTCGGCCACTGTCGGCGCTGGTGCGCAGGATGATCGATCAGCACGCCCCCGCCGGCCGGCTCGCAGGTGCGCCGACCCTGGGCGATGCCGACGTCGTCCGTGCCGAGGCACCCACGCCGGCGACCGCACCCCTCACGGTCGAGGTGACGGCGCTGAAGGGTGGCATGTGGGACGTGCAGGTGAGCCTGCCGGAGGAGGTCGAGGATCTGCTCGGCGGTGAGGCCCACGCGAGCCTGGAGGAGCGGTTCGCCGCCGTGCCGGGCGTGCGTGCCGTCGTGTTCGAGGACCACGACGTGGCGGTGCTCGCGACTGACGGCCTCGACCCCGAGGAGCTCCGGCACGCCCTCAACGGGGTGTTGGCGGGGCTGATCCGGGCCGACGGGTCGGTGTCACCGGACCACCGCTGACACCGACCTCAGAACTTCCGATCACCGTGGCCCACCACCTGCTTGTCGACCTCCCTCTTCCTCACGAGTCGCACTCGTCGTCCTGACGCTCGGGTCTCGGCATTGCCACGACCACGCCCCGCAAGCTCACCCCGTCGGCTCGGGTCCACATGGCCCGGGCGGGGCTACCGTTGAGATGACGGCACGTGTCCAAGGTGCAGTTCCCTGCACTCACGCGACGCCAGCAGTGCGTGCCGAATCGAGCCATCGTGACCGCCAGCCGGACGCCCACCTCCCTTCCCACCTCCGAGCACAGCGGCCGGGACCGTGACTCAGGCGCTGATCCGCATGCTCGTCCGCAGGGACACATCGGCTGGATAGTTGCCGGCTCGCTGGCCGTGGGGCTCCTCTGCGCCGTGCTGCTGGTCGCCGCTCCATTCATCCCGGCGAACGAGGACGCCGTCACCGGGGCGGTGCTGTGCGGCTTGGCGTTGGGCTGGGCGCTGTTGGCTGTGCTCTCGGTGCGGTTGACCGACCAGCCGCAGCGGTGGGCCGCAGCCCCGGCGCTCCTCATGGGCCTGGGAGGTCTTCTCCTGCTGGAGTTCGGACCCACGGTCCGTGACGTGCTCGACTGGGCCTGGCCCCCCGTCGCCTTGGCGCTCGCCATCTGGATGGTCGTTCGGGCTCACCGACGACTGCGCAGCCGCAGCAGGCGGCTGGTGCTCTATCCGGTGATCGCAACGCTCGCGCTGGCCTCCGTGGGCGGCGGCTACCAGACAGTGGCCACAGCGGCCGATGGCCGGGCGTACCCGATGCCCGGCCAGGTGTTCGACGTCGGCGGACACCGCCTCCACCTGAGCTGCTCGGGTTCCGGCGCCCCGACGGTGATTCTTCAGCCGGGCATGGGTGAGATGTCCTCCAACATGGCGCTGATCGCGCCGGCCGTGGCGCGGGGCACACGCGTGTGCGTCTACGACCGGGCCGGTCGCGGGTGGAGCGAGGCCGCCGACACCGCCCAGGACGCCGAACAGATCGCCACCGACCTGCACACCCTGCTGCAACGCGCAGACGTCGACGGGCCCTACGTCCTGGCTGGCCACTCCTTCGGTGGCCGGTACGTCCTCACCTACGCCGCGCGTTACCCCGACGAGGTCGCCGGAATGGTCCTGATCGACACCACACCACCGGCATCGGGGCCAGGGCCCGCGGTCGCTTCTTCCGACCGGCGCGACTCCTACAACGCCGTCGGTCGCGTGGCGGCTCTCGCCTCGGCCACAGCCCGCCTCGGCGTGGCCCGCCTGCAGAGCCAGTTCACGTCGGGCAACCTTCCCTCCCAGGCGGAGGGCGAGGTTCGCGCCGCCACCTCGACGGCGGCCAACTTCGGCAGCTTCGTCGAGGAGTTCGCGCGGGGGAACGCCTCAGCGCAGCAAGCCGCATCCTTCGTCGACTTCGCCGACAAGCCCCTGGTCGTGCTCACTGCCGGCGTCGGAAGTGATCCGAGCGACGCTGCGGCTCACGCCCACCTGGCCACCTTGTCGACGAACGGTGTGCACAGGGTCGTCGAGGGCGAGACCCACCAGTCGCTCGTCGCGGCCGAGGGCGGGGCGGCTGCCACCACCCAGGCGATCGTGGACGTCGTGTCGTCGGCACGCAGTGGGAACCAGCTCACCGAGTAGAGCCAGCGGCCCGCTCAGATCGGTGATCGGACCGCAGGACGCCGTACACCGGCGGCTCACCGGACCGCTGCTGAGCGCCGGTATCGATCCTCGTCCTGACGACGAGCCGCCTACCGCTCATCGGCGTGGGCGGACCTCGTGGGGTCGTCTCATCGCGCCACAATGCTCGGTACGTTCTCTGCATGAGTCGCGTCGTGCTGATGTGTGGTCCCGCCGGAGCGGGCAAGACGACGTACGCCAAGCAGCTGGAGAACGGCGGCATGACGCGCCTGTCCTTCGACGTCGAGATGTGGCATCGCGGCATCTCGACGGCGGTGCTCCGACCTGAGGAGCGAGCAGACATCGAAGCGACCCTGCAACAACGACTGCTCACCCTGGTCGCAGAGGGACGAGACGTCGTCCTGGACTTCTCATTCTGGTCACGTCAGATGCGCGAGGAGTGGAGAAGGCTGTTGCGCCCCACGGGAGTCGTCCCTGAGACCATCTACCTCGCCACGGACCGAGACACGGTGCTCCGGCGCATGCGGGAGCGACGGGGCGACCACTCGGACGACTACGCGCTCGACGAGTCCACGGTGGCGCACTACTTCGACCACTTCGAGGCCCCCACGCCCGACGAGGGGCCACTCACCGTCATCCACTGACCATCCGCTCGTCGGCGTCACGGGGCGCGTCCCCGCCGGGTGTCAGCACGCGGGCTCGGCCGTGCGGAAGCACCCCGCTCGGCCGTGCGGAAGCACCCCGGCTCAGCCGTTGCCGGGCTCCGGTCGCTCGACGACGAGGTGGCGCCGCTCGGCGTAGCGCTCGAGGACGACGGGCGTCGGGTCGGCGTCGAAGGTGGTGACCGTCGACGTCGTCCAGGCGGGCGGCTCCTCGGTGCCCGCGAGCACCCACGCAGCCTGGCGGGCGGCGCCGTCGGCGACGTACTCCCCCGGCTCGGGGACCTCGACAGGGGTGCCGAGGACCGCCGGGGCGATGCGACGGACCGCCTCGGAGCGGGCGGAGCCGCCGATGAGTCGCACGCGCTCGACCGGCACGCCCTGGTCGCGCATGGCGGCGAGGCCGTCGGACAGGCCGCTGAGGAGTCCCTCGACGGCGGCGCGGGCGAGGTTCTCCCGCGTCATGCCGGCGAGCGACAGGCCCAGGAGCGACCCGGTCGCCCAGGGCAGGTTCGGTGTGCGCTCACCCTCGAGGTAGGGCACGAGCGTGAGCCCGGCGGCGCCGGGATCGGCAGCGAGCGCGAGCCGCGCCAGCTCGGCGTGGTCGACCCCGAGCAGCCGGGCCGCGGCGTCGAGGACTCGCGAGCCGTTGAGCGTGACGGCGAGGGGAAGGAACTGCCCCGTGGCGTCGGCGAAGCCGGTGACCAGACCGCTGGGGTCCTGCACGGGCTCGCGCGAGATCGCCGAGACGACGCCGGAGGTCCCGATGGAGATGACGACGTCACCGGGCACCATGCCCAGGCCCAGGGCGGCACCGGCGTTGTCGCCCGCCCCCGGCCCGAGGACGAGGTGGCCGAGACCGGCGCCGCCGTCGCCGTGACCGGCCACGGCCCCGGGGCCGAGGACCCGCGGCAGGACGATGCCCTCGACGTCGTCGCGCCGCAGGGCCAGGGCGAGCAGGTCCCGGCGGTAGGCACCGCGAGCGGTGTCGAAGTAGCCGGTCCCCGAGGCGTCGGACCGGTCGGTGACGAGGGTGTCGAAGCTCGCCGCGCCGGAGAGCCTCCACGTGAGCCAGTCGTGGGGAAGGGCGACGGCGGCGATGCGCGCAGCGTTCTCGGGCTCGTGGTCGGCGAGCCACCGCAGCTTCGTCACGGTGAGCGACGCGACCGGGACGGACCCGGTGGCCTCCGCCCACGCGGCGGCGCCGCCGAGGTCGGCGACGAGGTCGTCCGCCGCCCCGGCGCTGCGGGTGTCGTTCCACAGCAGCGCCGGGCGGATGACCTCGCCGTCGCCGTCGAGCGCGACCATGCCGTGCTGCTGGCCGCCGACCGCGAGGGCGGCGACGTCGTCGAGCCCCCCGGCCGCGGCGACGGCCGCCTGGAGGGCGTCCCACCAGGCGGCTGGGTCGACCTCGGTGCCGTCCGGGTGCGGCGCCTGGCCGAAGCGCCGCAGCGCCCCGGTCGCGGCGTCGCGGACGACGACCTTGCAGGACTGCGTCGAGGAGTCGATCCCGGCGACCAGCGTCTCGGCCATGGGTGCGCTCAGCCGATGAGGTGGTTGATCGCGAGCTGGTTGAGCCGGACGAAGCCGAACTCGCGCTCACCGGCGGCGTCGGCGTCGAAGTCCTCGAACGCGGTGCGGTCGGCGAGGAGGTCGGCGAGGGTCTCCCCCTCGGCGAGGGTGGGCCTGGACAGCTCGAGGACGCCGGCCTGCTCGAACGCGGCCTGGACCTCCGGGTCGGCCCGGTAGGCCTTGGCCTTCTCCGCCAGGCCCAGGTACATGGCCATGTTCGCGCGGGCGGAGTCCCAGACGCCCTCCATGCCCTCGGTGCGGGAGGGCTTGTAGTCGAAGTGGCGCGGACCGGTGTAGGTGGGGCCGCCACCGGGGAAGCCGTTCTCGATGAGGTCGACGGTGAAGAACGCCGAGAGCAGGTCGCCGTGGCCGAAGACGAGGTCCTGGTCGAACTTGATGGACCGCTGGCCGTTGAGGTCGATGTGGAAGAGCTTGTCCGACCACAGGGCCTGCGCGAGGCCGTGGGTGTAGTTCAGGCCGGCCATCTGCTCGTGCCCGGTCTCGGGGTTGAGGCCGACGATGTCGCCGTTCTCGAGCTGGGCGATGAAGCCCAGCGCGTGGCCGACGGTGGGCAGGAGGATGTCGCCGCGGGGCTCGTTGGGCTTGGGCTCGAGGGCGATCCGGAGGCCGTAGCCCTTGTCCTTGATGTAGCCCGCGACGGTGTCGATGCCCTCGCGGTAGCGGTCGAGGGCGGCGTTGACGTCCTTGACCCCGTCGTACTCGCTGCCCTCGCGCCCGCCCCACATGACGAAGGTCTCGGCGCCCATCTCGGCCGCGACGTCGACGTTGCGCAGGATCTTGCGCAGCGCGAACCGGCGCACGGAGCGGTCGTTGGAGGTGAACGCGCCGTCCTTGAACACGGGGTGGGAGAAGGTGTTGGTGGTGACCATCTCCACGACCAGCCCGGCGTCGTCGACGGCCTTCTTGAAGGTGCTGTAGATGCGGTCGCGCTCGGCGTCGTCGGAGCCGAAGGGGACGACGTCGTCGTCGTGGAAGGTCACGCCCCAGGCGCCGAGCTCAGCCAGCTTCGTGGCGTACTCCCACGGGTGCAGGGCGGGCCGGGTGGCGTCACCGAACTGGTCGCGGGCGGTCCAGCCGACGGTCCAGAGGCCGAAGGAGAAGCGGTCCTGGGGGGTGGGGGTACGCATGGCATGACTCCTCGTCGAGTGTGTTTTGTTTCTGGGTGCAACTTATACGGGGGAACGGCTATCGTCAACCCATGCCGACTCCGCCTGTCACGACCCGCGACGGCGCGGGCACGCCCGCCGCCGAGCGGTCCGGGCAACCCGCGCACCGCCCGGACGGACCCGGCGACGATCGGCCGGGCCCCTCGGACCCGAGTGCCGGCCCGGGCACGGACCCGGCTGCCGGCCCGGCCGGCGCCCGCCAGGGCGCCCTGCGCGAGTACAACCTCGCGGTGCTCGTCCAGGAGCTCTTCGGGTCCTCCACGGCGCGCTCGCGCGCGGACCTCTCCGCCCGCACGGGGATGACCCGCTCCACCGTCTCCCGGCTCGTCGAGGACCTGCTCGCCGCCGGGATCGTCGCCGAGAACCCTGCTCCGGCGGGCCGGCGCGGCCGGCCGGCGGTGCCGCTGAGCGCCGCGCCCGGGACGTTGCTCGGCCTGGGGCTGGAGGTCAACGTCGACTACGTCGCGGGCCGTCTCCTCGACCTGCGCGGCGCGACCGTGGCCGAGCGCCTCGTCCCGTCGGACATGCGCGGCTCCGACCCGGCCGTGGTGCTCCCCGCCCTCGGTGACCTCGGCCGCGAGCTCGTGACCGAGGCCGGCCCGGCGGCCCGGCTCGTGGGTACGGTCCTCGCCCTGCCGGGCCTCGTGGACTCCCCCGCCGGCCGCCTCCTGCTCGCCCCCAACCTCGGCTGGCGCGAGCTGCGGCCGGCGCCGCTCCTCGGGGCGGACCTGGGCGAGGTGACCATCGCCAACGAGGCCAAGCTCGCGGCCCTCGCCACGGCGACCGAGGCGCCGGGCCGCCTCGGGCCGGACCGGACGTTCCTCTACGTCTCGGCCCAGGTGGGCGTGGGCTCCGCCGCCGTCGTCGACGGCGAGGTCATGACCGGCCCGCACGGGTGGGCCGGGGAGATCGGCCACTTCAGCGTGGAACCCGGTGGTCCGCAGTGCCGGTGCGGCGCGCGGGGCTGCCTCGAGCAGTACGCCGGCAAGCAGGCCCTCATGGTGGCCGCCGGGCTGCCGGTGACGGCGAGCGCCGCGGACCTCCTCGCACGGGCCGACGGGCCGGACGGGGCGACCGCCCGGGCGGCCCTCGAGCGGGCCGGCTGGGCACTGGGGATCACGCTCGCCGGCGCCGTGAACCTGCTCGACATCGACCAGATCCTCCTCGGTGGTGAGCTCGCCCCGCTCGCCGAGCGCCTCGCCCCCGCGGTCGAGGCGGAGCTGCGCGCCCGGGTACTGGCCGCCCCCTGGGCGACCCTCTCGGTGCGGGCCGCCGGGCACGACCCGGCGCTCGCGGCCCGGGGCGCCGCCCTCACCGCGCTGGCCACGGTCGTCGAGGCCCCCGCGCGCTGGGTCCCGGCGGCCCTGCCCGCCTGACGGCCGGCTACCCCTCGCCCTCCGGCGGCCAGGGCACGACCGGTCCGAGCAGGGCGTTCGCCCACGCGCCGTGGACGGACTCGTCGTCGCTGGGGTGGAACAGGCCCGCGAGGACGTCGCGGTAGAGCCGCGACAGCTCGTGGCCGTTGGAGTACGACGAGCCGCCCGACGCGCGCACCGTCTTGGTCACCACGTCCAACGCCACCTCGGTGGCACGGGACTTCAGGGCCGAGAGCTGAGGCATCCACAGGGTGCCGCGGTCCGCCCCGGCGTCGACGTCGCGGGCGAGCACCTCGATCTGCGGGAGCACGCCGTCGAGCTGGATCGCCGCGTCCGCGAGACGCCACCGGATGTCGGGGTCGTTGGAGTACGGCGCCCCACCGTTCTTGAGCGAGGTCCGCCGCCGCACCCCGGCGACGGCGACGTCGATCGCCCTCCGCGCGATCCCCGTGTATACCGCCGCGAGCAGGATCTCGAAGTTCGCGAAGATGCCGAACACGAACGGGTCCGTCGTCGGCCCCGGCGGGATCCGACGCACGATGCGGTCGGCGGGTGCGTGGGCGCCGTCGAGCACGGTCGTGCAGGACTGCGACGCCCGCATCCCCATGACGTCCCAGTCGTCCTTGACGCTCACGCCGCCGCCGTCGCGGCGCACGAATCCCCACACGTTGCGCGGACCGTCCGGACCGGCCGTGTCGGCCCCGAACGTCCCCAGCCGGGTCCAGGCCGGGGAGAGCGAGGTGAAGATCTTCGTGCCGTGGAAGGTGTACCCGCCCTCGCCGTCGGGCCGCGCCTGGCTCTGCGAGCCGAAGAGCACCAGGTCGTTGCCGGGCTCGGACACGCCGAACCCGAAGATCTCCCCCGCCGCGGCCTCCGTCAGGACGAAGTCGGCGGAGGAGTCGCCGCGGGCGTTGAGGCCCCGGGCGACGCCGACCCAGACGTGGTGCATGTTGACCGCCAGGGCCGTCGCGGGTGCGGCGCCGGCCAGGCGCATCTGCTCGGCGGCCATCTCCGCCAGGGTGAGGCCCGCGCCGCCGAACGCCTCCGGGACGAACGCGGTGAGGTAGCCGGCGTCACGCAGCTCGGCGAGGTCCTCGTCGAAGAACCCGTTCGTCTCGTCGTAGTGGGCGGCGCGGGCGCGGATGCGCTCGAGGAGGTCCTCGGACAGGATCTGACGGCTCATCGTGCTCCTTCTCGCGGTCGGTGGTCCTCCTCGACCCTACGCGGGCTCGCGCGTCGGGCGACGGCCCGGCCGGACGCGGGGAGCGACATCAAGGCGACCGCGACGACACGGCGGCCAGGACGAGGGAGCACAGGCCGGACCTCGAGGCGACCGAGGCGACGAAGGGGCGGCGAGGACGACGAAGGGGCGGCGCCCGCAGGCACCGCCCCTTCCTCGCGCGATCAGCGGGCGCCGGACGCGCGCCGCTTGTTGTAGACGTCGAAGGCGACGGCCAGGAGGAGCACCAGGCCGCGGACGACGGCCTGGATGGACTGGTCGATGCCCATGAGCTGCATGCCGTTGCTCATGACACCCATGATCAGACCACCGACCATGGCCCCGACCACGGTGCCCACACCACCGGTGACCGCCGCACCACCGATGAAGGCCGCGGCGATGGCGTCGAGCTCGAACATGTTGCCGGCCGCCGGCTGCGCGCCGTTGGACCGCGAGGAGTACACGATGCCCGCGACAGCGGCGAGGAAGCCCATGTTGACGAAGATCCAGAAGTTGACCTTCTTGACCTTCACGCCGGAGAGCTGGGCGGCGTTGAGGTTGCCGCCGATGGCGTAGACGTGGCGGCCGAAGACGCTGCGCTTGGTCACCGCGCTGTAGGTGAGGATGAGGAAGGCCAGCAGGATGAGCACGATCGGCAGGCCGCGGCTGCGCGAGAGCTGGTAGGCGAACGCCATGACGATCGCCGCGACGACGAGGATCTTGGCCACGAACAGCGGCATCGACTCGACGGGCTGCTTGTACTCGATCTGCCGGCGGCGGGTGCGGTAGGAGTTCACCGCGTAGCCCACCACCGCGATGGCCGCGATGATGAGGGTGAAGGCGTCGAAGCCCTGCCCACCGAGCAGGCCGTTGAGGAAGCCGCTGGCGACCTGCTGGTACTCCCGCGGGAACGGCGACAGCGAGATGTTGCCCAGCACCTGGAGCGTCAGGCCGCGGAAGATGAGCATGCCGGCCAGGGTGACGATGAAGGCCGGGATGCCGACGTACGCCACCCAGAAGCCCTGCCAGGCTCCGACCAGGAGGCCGGTGGCGATCGCGGCCAGCATCCCGACCCACCACGGCATGCCCTGCTGGATGACCAGCACGGCCGAGATCGCGCCGGTCAGCGCCACCACCGAGCCGACCGAGAGGTCGATGTGGCCGGCGATGATGACGATGACCATGCCGATGGCCAGGATGAGGATGTAGGAGTACTGCAGGACGATGTTGGTGATGTTCCCCGGGCTGAGGAGAACGCCGTCCGTGAGGATCGCGAAGAGCGCGATGATGAACACGAACGCGATGTAGATGCCGCTCTGCCGCAGGTTCCTCGTCAGCAGGTCCTTGAGGCTCGATGTTCCGGTCATGAGACCTGGTCCTTTTCCTTCGTCATGAGTTCCATGAGGCGCTCCTGGGTGGCCTCCTCGACGTCCACCACGCCGGTGATGCGGCCGGCGGACAGGGTGTAGATGCGGTCGCAGATCCCCAGGAGCTCCGGGAGCTCGGAGGAGATGACCAGGACGGCCTTCCCGGCGTCGGCCAAGCGGTTGATGATCGTGTAGATCTCGAACTTCGCGCCGACGTCGATGCCGCGGGTGGGCTCGTCGAGGATGAGCAGGTCGGGCTCGGTGTAGAGCCACTTGCTCAGCACGACCTTCTGCTGGTTGCCGCCGGAGAGCTTGCCGACGACCGACATCACGGACGGTGCCTTGATGTTGAGGTCGCCGCGGTAGCGCTCGGCGACGGCGATCTCCTCGTTGGCGTTGACCCACCCTCGCGGGGCGAGCTTGCCCAGGGAGGAGGCCGAGATGTTGCGCTTGATGTCCTCGATGAGGTTGAGGCCGTAGCGCTTGCGGTCCTCCGTGGCGTAGGCGATGCCGTTGTCGATGGCCTCGGCCACGGTGCGGACCTTGATCTCCTTGCCGTGCATGAAGACCTTGCCCTTGATGTCCCGGCCGTAGGCCTGGCCGAAGACGCTCATGGCGAGCTCGGTGCGCCCGGCGCCCATGAGGCCCGCGATGCCGACGATCTCACCGGCGCGGACGTTCAGCGCGGCCCCGTCGACGACGACGCGACCCACCTGCGTGGGGTGCATGACCGTCCAGTCCTCGATGCGGAAGACCTCCTCGCCGGGGTGGGAGGTGTGCTCGGGGTACATGTGGTCGAGGTCGCGGCCGACCATGCCGCGGATGATGCGGTTCTGGGTCGCGTCCGGCTGGGACATGTCCAGCGTCTCGATGGTCTTGCCGTCGCGGATGATCGTGGTGGAGTCGGCGATCGCGGCGATCTCGCCCAGCTTGTGGGAGATCATGATGCAGGTGATCCCCCGCTCCTTGAGCTGACGCAGCAGGCCGAGGAGGTGCTCGGAGTCCTGGTCGTTCAGGGCCGCCGTGGGCTCGTCGAGGATGAGGAGCTTGACGTCCTTGGACAGCGCCTTCGCGATCTCGATGAGCTGCTGCTTGCCCACACCGAGCGTGCCGACGTGGGTGACGGGGTTCTCGCGCAGACCCACCTGGTCGAGGAGCTCCGCCGCCTTGGCGTTGGTGGCGTGCCAGTCGATGAGGCCGTTCTTCGCCTGCTCGTTGCCGAGGAAGATGTTCTCGGCCACCGAGAGGAAGGGGACGAGCGCCAGCTCCTGGTGGATGATGACGATGCCCTTGGCCTCGGAGTCGTTGATCGAGCCGAACCGCACGGGCTCGCCCTCGAAGTAGATCTCCCCCTCGTAGGTGCCGGCGGGGTAGACCCCGGAGAGCACCTTCATGAGGGTGGACTTGCCGGCGCCGTTCTCGCCGCAGATGGCGTGGATCTCACCGCGCTCGACCTCGAGCGACACGTCCTGCAGCGCCTTCACGCCGGGGAATGTCTTGGTGATGGAGCGCATCTCGAGGATGTGATCGCTCATGCGTCCTCCTCCTTAAGGACTCGGGTGGTGCGGGCGGCGCCGTGGCGCCGCCCGCACCGGGACGATCAGGCTCAGGCCTGGCCGCTCTCGACCTGCTCGGCGGTGTAGTACCCCGAGTCGACGAGCAGCGGCTGGATGTTGTCGGCGTAGACGATGTCCGACTCCAGCAGGAAGGACGGGACGACCTTGACACCGTTGTCGTACGTCTCGGTGTCGTTGGCCTCCGGCTCCTCGCCGGCGAGGTAGGCCTCGGCGGTGACGACGGCCTGGTCGGCGAGCTTGCGGGTGTCCTTGAAGATCGTCGCGAACTGCACGCCGTCGGCGATGAGCTTGACGGAGGCGATCTCGGCGTCCTGACCGGAGACGATCGGCATGCCGGCGTCGATGCCCGGGCCGTAGCCGGCGTTCTGCAGCGCGGTGATGATGCCGCGGGAGATGCCGTCGAACGGCGAGAGGACGCCGTCGACCTTGCTGCCGTCGCCGTAGGCGGCGGTGAGGAGGTCCTCCATGCGCTTCTGGGCCGTCTCCTGGCTCCAGCGCAGGGTGGCGGCCTGCTCGATGTCGGTCTGCCCGGACTTCACCACGAGGGTGCCCTCGTCGATGTACGGCTGCAGGGTGTCGATCGCGCCCTTCCAGAAGAAGTGCGCGTTGTTGTCGTCCAGCGAGCCGGCGAACAGCTCGATGTTGAACGGACCGGTGGCGTCGCCCTCGGAGCCGTCCTCGTTGAGGATGCCCAGGCCGACGAGGAGGGAGGTGGCCTGCTGGACGCCGACCTCCTCGTTGTCGAACGTGACGTAGAAGTCGACGTTCTCGCTGTCACGGATGAGCCGGTCGTAGGAGATGACCGGGATCCCCGCGTCGGCGGCCGCCTGGAGCTGGCCCGACAGGGCCGTGCCGTCGATGGCCGCGATGATCAGCAGGTCCACGCCCTGGGTGATCATCTGGTCGATCTGCTGGGACTGGGTGGGGATGTCGTCGCCGGCGAACTGGAGCGACACCTCGTACCCGGCCTCGGTGAGCCCGTCCTCCACGGCGGCGCCGTCGGCGATCCACCGCTCGGAGGTCTCCGTCGGCATCGAGACGCCGATGAGGCCACCCTCGGCGGCAGCGGTGTCGCCACCTCCGGCGGTCGCGTCGGTGTCTCCGTCGCCGCTGCCCGCACCGCCGCCGCTGCATGCGGCGAGGGTCAGGCTCAGCGACAGGCCCGCGGCGAGAGCCGCGATCTTGGTGTTACGCATCTTTCTTCCTCCTTGAAGGTACCTGCGCTGGTCGAGCCCCTCGGGCTCCGCCGGGTCGAGCAGGCTTCGACCGGCCAGGTCTTCCCCCCACCCGGACGGGTGGGGTCGGTGTGACGCCCGTGGTCAGAGGCCCTGGGCGAGTCGGTGGTACGCCGCGTTCCAGCGCAGCTCGCGGGCGAACCCGCGGCTGGTGGTGGCGGCGTCGATGACGGCCAGCTCGACCGCGGCGATCTCGGCGAGGTCCTCGAAGACCTCCAGGCCGAGGGCGGTGGTGAGCACCGTGTGGTGCGCGGCGCCGGCGGTGAGCCAGCACTCCGCGGAGGTCGCGAAATCCGGGCGGGGGACCCACACGGCTCGTGCGACGGGAAGGTTGGGCAGCTCGGCGTCGCCGGGGACGACGTCGACGACGTTGGCGACCAGCCGGAACCGCTCGCGCAGGTCGGACATGGCCACGACGACGCCCTCGCCCGGGTCGGTGTCGAACACCAGCCGGACCGGGTCCTCGCGCCCGCCGATGCCCAGGGGGTGGATCTCCAGGCGCGGGCGGGAGGTGGTGAGGGAGGGGCAGATCTCGAGCATGTGGGCGCCGAGGATCTTCTCCTTCCCCGGGGTCAGCTCGTAGGTGTAGTCCTCCATGAGCGAGGCACCGCCGGGCAGGCCGTGGCCCATGACCTTCGCGGCCCGCACGAGGATCGCCGTCTTCCAGTCGCCCTCGGCGCCGAAGCCGTACCCGTCGGCCATGAGCCGCTGGACGGCCAGGCCCGGGAGCTGCCGCAGCCCGCCGAGGTCCTCGAAGTTCGTGGTGAACGCCTCGAAGCCGCCGGCCTCGAGGAAGGAGCGCATGCCCAGCTCGATGCGGGCGCCGTAGCGCAGCGAGTCGCGCCGCTCGCCGTCGGGGCCGAGCTCGGGGGCGACGTCGTAGAGCTCGTCGTACTCGGCGACGAGGGCGTCGACGTCGGCCTCGGTGGCCGCGTCCACGGCTGCCACGAGGTCGTTCACGGCCCAGGTGTTGACCGAGACGCCCAGGCGCAGCTCGGCCTCGGTCTTGTCGCCCTCGGTGACCGCGACGTTGCGCATGTTGTCGCCGAACCGGGCCAGGCTCAGGTGCTGCATGGCGTCCCAGCCGGCCGCGGCCCGGGCCCACGTCCCGACCTTGGCCTGGACGGCCGGGTTGGTGGCGTGCCCGACGACGGTCTTGCGGCGCGCGCCGAGCCGGGTGGCGATGTAGCCGAACTCGCGGTCGCCGTGGGCGGCCTGGTTGAGGTTCATGAAGTCCATGTCGATGTCCGCCCACGGCAGCTCGACGTTGGCCTGGGTGTGCAGGTGGAGCATCGGCTTGGTCAGCGCGTCCAGCCCGAGGATCCACATCTTCGCCGGGGAGAAGGTGTGCATCCACACGACGACGCCGAGGCAGGACTCGTCGGCGTTGGCCTCCAGCGCGGCGCGGCGGATGGCGTCACGGTCCTTGAGGACCGGCTTCCACACGATGCGGACCGGGACGTCGGCGGCGCCGTCGAGCGCGGCCGCGACGGCCTGGGACTGCTCGGCCACCTGGGCGAGGGTCTCCTCGCCGTAGAGGTCCTGGGATCCGGTGAGGAACCAGATCTCCTTGCCCTCGAAGGGGTTCTTCATCGCTGCTGCTCCTCGCTGGGGCCGTGCTGGCCGTAGACGTTCTGGTACCGCTCGTACAGGGAGTCGATGTCGCTCTGGGGGATGGGCGTGGGCTCGCCCAGCTGGCGGGAGATGTGGACCGTGCGGGCCACCTCCTCACACATCACCGCCGCCTTGACCGCCGCGCGGGCGTCCTTGCCGATGGTGAACGGGCCGTGGTTGGCCATGAGGACCGCCGGGGACCGCGAACCCGACAGGGTCTCGACGATGCCGCGGCCGATCGAGTCGTCACCGATGAGCGCGAACGGCCCCACGGGGATCTCCCCGCCGAACTCGTCGGCCATCATCGTCAGGACGCACGGGACCGGCTCGCGCCGGGCCGCCCACGCCGTGGCGTAGGTGGAGTGGGTGTGCACGACCCCGCCGACGTCGGGCATGTTGCGGTAGACGTAGGCGTGGGCGGCGGTGTCCGAGGAGGGCTGGAGCCGCTCGTCGGTGCCGTCGTCGATCTTGGTCCCGTCGAGGTCGCAGACGACCATGACCTCGGGCGCGAGCTCGTCGTAGGAGACCCCCGACGGCTTGATGACGAACAGGTCGGCGCCCGCGACCCGCTCCGAGACGTTCCCCGCGGTCCACACCACGAGCTCGTTGCGCGGGAGCTCCGCGTGCAGCGCGGCCACCCGCTCACGGGCCGCCGCCACCGCCGTGCGCACGTCCTCGGCGAGGTCGTCGAGGCGGATCATGCGTGGGCTCCCGCGGTGCGGGCGCCGCGCCCCGCGCCCGGCGCGCTCTCCTCGCGGGCGGTGCGCAGCTCGGGCGGGCGGGCGGCGAGGGCCTCGCGGCGGATCTTCTTCAGACGGTGCATGACGTCGTTGCCTCCTCGGCCGAAGTGGTCGTGCAGGGCGGTGTACTCGGCATAGAGCGCGTCGTAGGCCAGGGCGGCGTCCTCGTCGGGGGTGTAGGCGGCCACGACACGCCTGCCCATCGACCTCGCCGCCGTGCGCACGTCGGGGTAGTACCCCGCCGCGACGGCGGCGTGGATGGCCGAGCCCAGTGCCGGGCCCTGCTCGGAGACGATCGTCGACAGCGGCAGGCGGGTGACGTCGGCGTACATCTGCATGAGGAAGGTGTTCTTCAGCAGCCCTCCCGCCACGACCAGTTCCGAGACCGGCACGCCGGCGGCGGCGAAGGTCTCGACGATCGTGCGGGTGCCGAACGCCGTCGCCTCCAGCAATGCCCGGTAGACGTCCTCCGGGCGCGTGGTCAGCGTCAGCCCGACGACCAGGCCGGACAGCTCGTGGTCGACGAGGACCGAGCGGTTGCCGGAGTGCCAGTCGAGCGCCACGAGGCCGTGGCCACCCACCGGCTGCGCCGCGGCCTTCTCGGTGAGCAGCTCGTGCACGCCGATCCCGCGGGCCCGGGCCTCCACCGCGTAGGCCTCGGGAACCTGGTTGTCCACGTACCAGCCGAAGATGTCGCCCACGCCGGACTGGCCGGCCTCGTAGCCCCAGTAGCCCTCGACGATGCCGCCCCGGACCACCCCGCACATCCCCGGGACCTCGGCGACCCTGGCCCCGTTGACCACGTGGCACGTGGAGGTGCCCATGATCGCGACCATCTGGCCAGGCTCGACGGCGTTGGCCGCCGGCGCCGTCACGTGCGCGTCGACGTTGCCCACCGCCACCGCGATGCCCTCCGGCAGCCCGGTCCAGCCCGCCGCCTCGGCGGTCAGCCCGCCCGCGGCGTGCCCGAGCTGGCCGATCTCCTGCGCGAGCTTGTCGGTGACGAAGTCGGCGAAGTCGGGGTTCAGCGCGGCGAGGAAGGAGCGGTCGGGGTACGCGCCGTCCTGGTAGATGCCCTTGTAGCCGGCCGTGCAGGCGTTGCGCACGTACCGTCCGGTGAACTGCCAGACGATCCAGTCCGCGGCCTCGACCCAGCGGTCCATCGCCGCGTAGACCTCGGGGTCCTCCTCCAGGAGCTGCAGGCCCTTGGCGAACTCCCACTCCGAGGAGATGGACCCGCCGTAGCGGTCGATCCACGCCTCGCCCCGGTCCGCGGCCAGGTCGTTGATGCGGTCCGCCTGACCCTGCGCGGCGTGGTGCTTCCACAGCTTGACGTAGGCGTGCGGCCGGCCCGCCAGCCCGGGCAGCTCCGAGAGCGGCGTGCCGTCGGCCCGCACCGGCACCATCGTGCACGCGGTGAAGTCGGTGCCGACGCCGACCACGTCGCCGGGTCGGACCCCGGCCGCCCGGACCGCCGCCGGCACCGCGACCCTGAGCACCTCGAGGTAGTCCCCGGGCGCCTGCAGCGCCCAGTCCGGTGGGAGGAGCTCGTTCTCGTGGGCGGTCAGGGTCCGGTCCATCACGCCGTGGCGGTACTCGTGCACCGCGCTGCCGAGCTCGGCGCCGTCGGCCACGCGAACCACGACGGCGCGGCCCGAGCGGGTGCCGAAGTCGACGCCGACGACGACGGCGTCCTGGCGATCCACATCGACCACGGGCCTACGGCTCCCTTGCCTGCTTGTGCGGTGTTGTCCGGTTCGGTTCGGCCACATCTCGATGTGAGCGCTAACACGAGATGTTAGCGCTCTCATCCGGCCTGTCAAGCGAGGTGATCCAACTGTGATCGGGACTGGACTGTTCGCTTTCGGGCGCGAGAAGGGCCGCAGGAAAGCGGACCACGGCGGCCGCCGTCGCGCGCGGGACCGAGGTCCCAGACGGCGAGCGGGCCAGCGGTCCCGACGCCCGGTCAGGTGCGGGGGGCGCCCGTCGAGGCCCGCACGACCAGCTCCGGCGGGATCATCCGCGACTCCGACCGGTGCCCCGCGAGCGCCTCGAGGAGGACCTCGATGGCGCGGCGGCCCACCTCGGCGAAGGGCTGGCGCACGGTGGTCAGGGGCGGCTCGTAGTAACCGGCCCCCTCGGTGTCGTCGAAGCCCACGACCGAGACGTCCTCGGGCACGCGCACGCCGGCCTCGTGGAACGCCCGGAGGATGCCCAGCGCGAGGAGGTCGTTCGCGGCGAAGATCGCGGTCGGCAGGCGGTGCTCGCGCACGAGCGTGCGGGCCACGTCGTAGCCGTCGACGGCGTCCCACCCGGCGGGCACGAGGGGTGGCACCTCCAGGCCCGCCTCGTGCATCTCCCGCCGCCAGCCCACGATGCGTGAGCGTGCGTCGAACCAGTCGTTAGGCCCGGAGACGTGGACGATGTCGCGGTGGCCGAGGTCGATGAGGTGTCGCGTCGCGAGCCGGGCGCCGGCCTCCTGGTCGACGCCCACCACCCGCAGCTCGGAGGTCGGCCGCAGCCCGGCCGCGACGAGCACCACCGGGAGCTGGCTGGCGAGCTCGTTGGCCGCGGCGGCGACCTGGGTCACCGGGGCGATGACGACGATCCCGTCCACCCCCAGCCCCAGGAAGAACTCCAGGGCGGCGTCCACCGTCGTGGCCTGGGCGTCGCGCATGACGGCCAGCGTCGTGGCGTAGCCGGCCTCGCGCGCGGCCTCCTCGATCGCCATCGTGGTGTTCGCCGGCCCGAACCGCGCCTCGCCGGGGTTGACGACGCCGATGAGCCCGGTCCGGCGCGTCACCAGCGCCCGGGCGGCGGGGTTGCGCCGGTACCCGAGCTCACGGATCGCGGCCTCGACCCGCTCGCGCGTCTCGGGACGGACGGCAGAGGGGGAGTTCAGCACGCGCGAGACCGTCTGGTGGGAGACGCCCGCGACGGCGGCGACGTCGGCCATGGAGGGCGCCGAGGCGCGCGTCCGAAAGGACCTGCGCATGGCTCACCCCTCATCCGGCCGTGCGGTCCATGCTAGCCACGGCAGGGCGTCAGCGGCCTGCCGCCGCACGGTGTCGGGCCGTCGGGTGGGCGCGGGGGGCGCCGGGCGAGTTGCCGGCGGCCGCGTGGGGCGCGGGGCACGGTGCCGGGCGACCCCGTGGGGCGCGGGGGACGGTGTCGGTGGGCGTGGGTAGCGTTCGTGCCCATGAGCCCGAGGACAGCCCGACCCGCCTTCCGCTGCAGCGAGTGCGGCTGGACCGCGTCGAAGTGGGTCGGGCGCTGCGCCGAGTGCCAGGCCTGGGGCACGGTCGAGGAGGCCGGGGCGGCCCCGGCGACCCGTTCGTCGACGACGGCGACCACCCCCTCGTCGCCCGCCCGGCCCATCGACCAGGTCGACGCCCGGGCGGCCCAGGCCCGCAGCACCGGGGTCGGCGAGCTCGACCGCGTCCTCGGCGGGGGGATCGTGCCCGGCGCGGTCGTGCTGCTCGCGGGCGAGCCCGGCGTGGGCAAGTCGACCCTCCTGCTCGACGTCGCGGCGAAGGCCGCCGCCGGTGCACCGCCGGGCCACCCCGTCCTGTACGTGACCGGTGAGGAGTCGGCGAGCCAGGTGCGCCTGCGCGCCGAGCGCATCGGCGCCCTCACCCCGGCGCTGCTCCTCGCCGCCGAGACCGACCTCGCCACGCTGCTCGGGCACGTCGACGCCGCCGACCCCTCGCTGCTGGTCGTCGACTCCGTCCAGACCATCGCCGACGGTTCGGTCGACGGCAGCGCCGGCGGCGTGAGCCAGGTGCGCGCCGTCGCGCAGGCCCTCATCCACGTCGCCAAGACCCGCGGCATCCCCGTCCTCCTCGTGGGGCACGTGACCAAGGACGGCAGCATCGCCGGTCCCCGGGTGCTGGAGCACCTCGTCGACGTCGTGTGCCAGTTCGAGGGCGACCGGCACTCGCGGCTGCGGATGGTCCGGGCGGTGAAGAACCGCTACGGGCCCACCGACGAGGTCGGCTGCTTCGACCTCCACGACACCGGCATCACCGGACTGGCCGACCCCTCCGGGCTGTTCCTCTCCGGCGACCGCAGCGCGGTGCCCGGTACCTGCGTGACCATCTCGCTGGAGGGCCGCCGGCCCATGCCCACCGAGATCCAGGCGCTGGTCGCCCTCTCCCCCCTGTCCTCCCCGCGCCGGACCACCTCGGGCCTGGACTCCTCGCGGGTCGCGATGACCCTCGCCGTCCTGCAGGCCAGGCTCGGCACGGTCCTGGGGGGCAGCGACGTCTACGTCTCCACCGTGGGCGGCGCCAGGGCGGTGGAGCCGGCCGTGGACCTCGCGGTGGCGATGGCCGTCTCCTCGGCCGCGGACCGACGGGAGCTGGCGCCGCACATCGTCGCGGTGGGTGAGGTCGGGCTCACCGGCGAGGTCCGGGCCACCGTCGGTGTGCAGCGCCGCCTCGCCGAGGCCGCGCGGCTGGGCTTCCGGCACGCGGTGGTCCCCCACCACGGCGCCGAGGACCTCAAGGTCGTGCCCGGTCTGGAGGTGCACCCCGTGCGCCACCTGCGCCAGGCCGTCGAGGTGGCCATGCTCCTGACGAACCCCGGGTCGGTGGGCTCCGTCCGCGACTGACCGGCGCACCGAGTGACGGAGAACACCTCTGGCCCGGTCGGTGTCGCCCCTAGGATGAACGTGGCCCATACCGTCCGCCCGCAGTGAGGAACAGTGCCCGAGATGAAGCTCCGCGCCATGCTCCGGGCCATCGCGCCGGGCACCGAGCTGCGGGACGGTCTCGAGCGCATCCTGCGCGGCCGGACGGGCGCCATCGTCGTCCTCGGGTACGACGACGCGGTCGAGGAGATGTGCTCGGGCGGGTTCCACCTCGACGTGGAGTTCTCCGCGACCAGGCTGCGCGAGCTGGCCAAGATGGACGGCGCCGTCGTCGTGGACTACACCCACCGGCGGATCCGCCGGGCCAACGTCCAGCTGCTCCCCGACGCTCGCATCGAGACCTCCGAGTCGGGCATGCGCCACCGCACCGCCGAGCGCGCGGCGAAGCAGTCCGGCTACCCGGTCATCTCGGTCAGCCAGTCCATGCGGACGGTCGCGCTCTACGTCGACGAGCACCGCCACGTCGTCGAGGACTCCGACGTCATCCTCTCGCGGGCCAACCAGGCGCTGGCGACCCTCGAGCGCTACAAGTCCCGCCTCGACGAGGTCTCCGGCACGCTGTCCGCGCTGGAGATCGAGGACCTCGTCACGGTCCGCGACGTCATCACGGTCATCCAGCGCATGGAGATGGTCTCGCGCATCTCCGAGGAGATCGCCGGCTACGTCATCGAGCTCGGTACGGACGGCCGCCTCCTCTCCCTCCAGCTGGAGGAGCTCGTCATCGGTCTCGACCCCGACCGCAACCTCGTGGTGCGCGACTACCTCGGCCCCTCCGCGGGCGGACCCGCCGAGGACGTCCTGACCGCGCTGGGCCGCCTGACCTCCGCCGAGCTCATCGACATGCCCACCATCGCGCGCATCCTCGGCGTCGGCGGCGCCGACGGCGAGGCCCTCGACTCGGCCCTCAGCCCCCGCGGGTACCGCGTGCTCTCGAAGATCCCCCGCCTCCCGAGCTCGGTGGCCGAGTCCATCGCGGCGCACTGCGGAAGCCTGCAGACGATGCTCTCCGCCACGACCGAGGACCTGCAGGCCGTCGAGGGGGTCGGGCCGCACCGCGCCCGCGCCGTGCGCGAGGGGCTCTCCCGCCTGGCCGAGTCCTCGATCCTCGAGCGCTTCGCCTGACCGGGTGGGGCGGTCGTTCCGCCCGTCCGGCCTGCGACCCGGTCAGCCGAGGGTGAAGACCTCGCGCACGTCCAGCGGTACCCCGCCCAGGGTCGCCTCGACGCGGTAGGTGCCTGCCCCCGAGCTGCCCTGCCCGTCCGCGCAGCCCGGCGCAGAGCGGGCGCCGGACCACGACACGGACGCGTCGGCCGAGTCCCCCGCGTCCAGCAGCAGCCGCCGCGAGGCGTCGCCCGCGCAGTCCCCGGAGGACCACACCCGGTCCTCCCCCGAGACGACGGTCAGGACGAGCGAGCCGGCTCCGGCGTCGAGGAGACACGGCGACTCGCCGTCGTTGGTCACCGTGACGTCCAGGTCCACCGGTGCGCCCCCGCCCGCCGGCAGCGCGGCGAGGTCGACGTCGAGGTCGGCGGGCGCGCACGCGGTCGGGTCGAGCGGGGCCGCGGAGGTGGTCGGCTCCGGCGCAGCGACGTCCTTCGCCCCCGCCCGCACCGCGCCGACGACGGCGACGACCCCCCAGGCGAGGAGCGCCAGGACGGCGAGCAGGACGAGGACCGCGACGATCCGTCGACGCCGGATCACCGCGCGGCTGGGACGGCGCCGGGGCGGGGTGCGGCCGGGCGCGGCGCCCGCCCCGGGGCGAGCGGCCCGGCCGGCCGGAGCGGCGGGTCGGCCCGGAGCGTCGGTGCGGCCCGTGGGGGTCCGCTCCCCCGGCCGTCGGGATCGTGTGGTCGCCACAGGGCGACGGTACGTCGGCTCCACGCGGGTCGGCGGCACCCACGCCGGACCGGCACACTGCCTTCGTGGACCCCGCCGAGCCCGACGTCCTCGCCGCGACCCAGGAGGCGGTCGTCTCCTGGTACGACGCCAACGCCCGTGACCTGCCGTGGCGCCGCCCCGGCACGACGGCGTGGGCCGTCCTCGTGAGCGAGGTCATGCTGCAGCAGACCCCGGTGGTGCGGGTCGAGCCGGCCTGGCGGGCCTGGTCGAGTCGCTGGCCCACCCCGGCCGACCTCGCCGCCGCACCGACCGCCGAGGTCCTGCGTGCGTGGGACCGGCTGGGCTACCCGCGCCGGGCGCTGCGGCTTCAGCAGTGCGCACGGGCGGTCGTCGAGCGCCACGGCGGCACCGTGCCGACGGACGAGGAGTCGCTCCTCGCGCTGCCCGGCGTGGGCGCCTACACCGCGGCGGCGGTCGCCGCGTTCGCGCACGGGCGGCGAGCCGTCGTGCTCGACACCAACGTCCGGCGGGTCCTGGGCCGCGCCCTCGAGGGCCGGGCGCTGCCCGCGCCGTCGCTCTCACGGGCCGAGCAGGAGAGGGCGCGGACCTACCTGCCGGACGACGCGGCGCTCTCGGTCCGCTGGAACATCGGCCTCATGGAGCTCGGCGCGCTCGTGTGCACGGCGCGCACGCCCCGGTGCCCGGCGTGCCCGCTGGCCGCGACCTGCGCGTGGGTGCGCGCCGGGCGGCCGGCGGACGAGCACGCGCACCGCCGCCGGACCCAGACCTGGCACGGCACCGACCGCCAGGCCCGCGGCCGGGTCATGGCGGCGCTGCGGGGCGCCGACGGCTGGACCGGTCACGACGAGCTCCTGCGGGCCGCGGCGGGCGGCGCCGACCCGGCGGCCCTGCCCGACCGCTCCCAGCCCGGACGGGCGCTGGCCTCCCTCGTCGCCGACGGGCTGGTCGTCGCCGGGGTGGACGACCGTGCCGGCTGGTACCGCCTGCCGTGACCGGGCAGCCGGTGGTCGCCACCTGCGGTGAGGATTCGACCGACCAGCGCGGCTGTTTCCTCACCGGTGTCGCGCTCATCGGTGTCGCGCTCATCGGGGATGCGCTCATCGGTGTGGCGCTCATCGGGGATGGTCCAGCGGGGACTGGCCGTCGGATGTGACCCGATCGGTCGTTCGTTCCCCGCTCTTTCGCCCGTTCCGTCCCTCGGCCGCACCGGCCGGTAGCCTCGCCCGGTGAGCACAGCGGACCAGCCGGACCAGACGGCCCAGCGGGACCAGCCGGACCAGCAGGACCAGGCGGCCCAACAGGATCCGGCGGAGCCGGCCGTGCGGGCGACCCGCGCTCTGCGCACGACGCTGCTCGCCACCGCCGGGGCGAGCGTCGCCCTCGGCGTCCTGGGGCTGCTCGTCGCGGTGCTGACCTCCGGCTCATCGACCATGTGGCCCGGGGTGAGCCTCTTCGCCGTCGGACAGCTGGTGGCCCTGACCGCCGCCGCGCTGACCTGGCGGGGGCTGCGCCGGGTGGTGGCCGGCGCGGCGCCCCGAACGGTGACGACGGCGGTGCGGTCCTGGCTCGGCCGCCTCGCCGTCGCCGAGCTCGTCCTCCTCGCGGTCGTCGCCGGGGCGTGGCTGCTGCTGCGCCCCGAGGCGGTCGTCGCCGTCGTCGCGTGCGTCCTCGTGAGCGCGCAGCTGGCCGCGCTGCTCCACGTGCTGCGCCGCTGAGCCCAGCGCACCATCGCCCATGACGGGTCGGCCCGGCTGACGGGCGAGGCCGACGCGCCCGACGCCGCCCGGCGCGCCTGACCGACCGCTCCCCCGCCCGGCTGCTCCCCCAACCGGCTGCTCCCCCAACCGGCTGCTGCGCCACCGCTGCTGCCCGACCGTCACCACGCGCGGACGGGCCACTGAGTCTTGGCTGTCAGAGCTCGAGCAGCATCCGCGTGTTCCCCAGGGTGTTGGGCTTGACCCTGGCGAGGTCGAGGAACTCCGCCACGCCGTCGTCGTGCGAGCGCAGCATCTGGGCGTAGACGTCCATCCCCACGGGCGTGCCCTCGATCGCGTGGAAGCCGTGCCGGGTGAAGAAGTCCACCTCGAACGTCAGGCAGAAGACTCGCCGCAGGCCGAGGGACCGGGCCCGCTCGACGAGGGCGTCGAGCAGCAGGTGCCCGATCCCGCGGCCGCGGGCGGCGGCGTCGACGGCGAGGGTACGGACCTCGGCGATGTCGTCCCACAGGACGTGCAGCGCACCGCACCCGAGCAGGGCCGGCGACCCCGGCTCCTCGGCGACCACGAACTCCTGCACCGCCTCGAAGTAGTCGATGAGCTCCTTGGCGATGAGGATGCGCTCGTCGGCGTACGGCTGGACGAGGTCGTAGATCTGGCGGACGTCGGCCGGCAGCGCCTGCCGCACCACCGGCTCAGCGGCCATCAGCGTTCCCCACGGCCCGATCCTGGCACGGCCGGGATCGGCAGGCGCGCACGGTCCAGCAGGGTCCGGGCCGTCCCCTCGTCGATGATGAGGTCCGTGGCGACCCGCGCCCGCAGCGCCCCCAGCAGCGGCGGGACCTTGGCGTTGCCGGCGACGACGCACACCCGGCGCGCGACGCGGGCGAGCTCGGCGGGGGTCGGTCCGGTCGCGCGCGCGTTGAGCTCGATGTCGGCGTAGGAGCCGTCCTCGCGCAGCAGCACGGTGCACACGTCACCCACCACCCCCTCGGCCCGGAGGAGCTGCTGGTCCTCCTCGGACATGTAGCCACCGGCGTACACGTGGGATGCGAGCGCCCCGGTGAAGGCGCCCACCCCGAAGACCGCCATGTCCGCCCGGGCCTGGACGGTCAGGACGCTGCGGATGGAGCGCTCGCGCCACATCGCCTGCTTCGTCCCGGCGTAGTCGAAGAACGCCGGCACCGGGAAGTGGTGGACGGAGGCGTCGAACGCCTCCGCGGCGGCGGTGATGATCGACCCCGCGTGCGGGATCCCCGAGGTGACCGGGTTGGCGGCCCCGTTGAGCTGGACGACCGCGCTGCCCGGCGCGTGCTTCGGCACGAGGTGCTCGACGACGGCGGACAGGGTCGTCCCCCACGCCAGGCCGAGCACGGTGCCGGGCTGAACCCACTCGGTGATGAGCCGCCCGGCCACGCGGGCCACCTGGTCCAGCCGCTGGACGTCCGTGGCGCCCGCCCGCACCGGCACCACCCGGGCCCGGACGCCGAAGCGCTGGTGGAGGTGGCGCGAGAGGGAGCTCGCGCCGTCGCCGCGCGGCTCGATGCTCACCCGGACCAGCCCGGAGGAGCGCGCCTCCTTGATCATCCGGGACACGGTCGAGCGCGAGACGCCCATCCGCCGGGCGATCACCTCCATCGTGACGTCCTGCAGGTAGTACATCGACGCCGCCTCGTAGACGGCGTCCTCACGCTCGCTCACGCTCCGCTCACCGGGGTGCACATACGTGCATCCTAATTGCGCGATGGTGCGAATCGCCCAAGGATGAGGAATCGCAGCGGCGCTCACCTGGGACGTCGCCGTTCGGGACCGAGTTGCGGGGAGCAGATGTGACGTCTTCAGCGCTGACGCAGGAGAGCCGGGCCGAGGCCCTCGAGCGGATGACCGGGGGCGAGGAGCTCGACGTCCTCGTCGTCGGCGGGGGCGTGACCGGGGCCGGCATCGCGCTGGACGCGGTCACCCGCGGGCTGCGCACCGGCATCGTGGAGATGCAGGACTGGGCCGGGGGCACCTCCCAGTGGTCCTCCAAGCTCATCCACGGCGGCCTGCGCTACCTCTACAACCTCGACTTCAAGCTGGTCGCCGAGGGGCTGCGCGAACGTGGTCTCCTCCTCACCACCACCGCCCCGCACCTGGTCAAGGCCCAGCCCTTCCTGTGGCCCCTCAAGCAGCGCTTCATCGAGCGGGCCTACTCCGCCGTCGGGGTGGGCATGTACGACGCGATGGCGGTCGCCGGCCACCGGGGCATGGCGGTCCCGGTGCAGAAGCACTACACCCGCAGGCGTGCGCTGGAGGTCTTCCCCGACATCCGCGAGGACGCGCTCATCGGCGCGATCCGGTTCTACGACGCCCGCGTCGACGACGCCCGCCTCGTCATGACCCTCGTGCGCACCGCCCAGTCCTACGGGGCGATGGCTGCCTCCCGCACGCAGGTCGTGGACATGCTCAAGGGACCCGGCGGACGGGTCACCGGCGCGAAGGTGGTCGACCTGGAGACGGGCACCGAGCACGAGATCCGCGCGAAGAACGTCATCAACGCCACCGGCGTCTGGACCGAGAAGACCGAGGCGCTCGGCGGGACGGGCGGGGGCCTGCAGGTGCTGGCCTCCAAGGGCATCCACATCGTCGTGCCGAAGGAGCGCATCAAGGGCAGCACCGGCATCTTCCTGCGCACCGAGAAGTCCGTCCTCTTCATCATCCCGTGGCAGCGGTACTGGATCATCGGCACCACGGACACCCCGTGGGAGGTCGAGGGACGCCAGCACCCGGTGGCCACCGCGGAGGACGTGGACTACCTGCTCGAGCACGCGAACTCGGTGCTCCGCTCGAACCTGACCCGCGCGGACCTCATCGGCGTCTACGCCGGCCTGCGCCCCCTGCTCCAGCCCGGCACCAAGGACGGCGCGGCGTCGACCAAGGTCTCGCGCGACCACACCGTCGTCGAGGCGGCGCCGGGCCTGACGGTCATCTCCGGCGGCAAGCTCACGTCCTACCGGCTCATGGCCGAGCACGCCGTGGACCATGCCCTCGGCAAGCACGAGGCGAAGGCGAAGCCCTCGGTGACGCCGACGACCCCGCTGGTCGGGGCCGCCGGGCTGGCCGCCTACGAGAGCCAGGCGCCCCGGATCGCCCAGCAGTACGGCTGGACCGCGGACCGGCTCGAGCACCTCCTCGGCCGCTACGGCACCGACCTGCCGACGCTGCTGGCCATGATCGACGACGACCCCGACCTCGGCCGTCCGCTCGCCGCCGCGCCCGAGTACCTCCGGGCCGAGGTCGCCATGGCCGTCACCCACGAGGGCGCCCTGCACCTCGAGGACATCCTCGCGCGCCGCATCCGCCTGTTCTACGAGAGCGCCGACCGGGGCCTGTCCGCCCTGGACGAGATGGCGGAGATCGTCCGGCCCCTGCTCGGCTGGGACGAGGCCCGGGCGCTCGAGGAGAAGGCGTCCTACACCGCCCTGGCGGAGGCCGAGGCCGCCGCCCTGCGCACCCACACCGACGTGGAGGCCGAGCGGGCCCGCCTGGCGGCCCCCGACCTCGTCCCCCTCCGCCCCCTCGCCACCGAGTGAAACCGGCGGGGGGAAAGGCCCGCCACCCACGACACGCCTGACCAGGACCGGTGCCGTTCCTGGTCAGGAGCACGCACCGGGTGTTTGATCGTCCTGCCCGGTTGTGTGTGTTCCGTCCTCCGCGTCGCAAGACGCATCGATGGCGACGCCGATGTCGCCGGAAAGAGAGTGCACAGTGGAAGAACTGTCAGCGCTGGACATCTTCTGGTCAGAGGTGATGGGCACCGGCATGCTCACCCTGCTCGGCTGTGGTGTCGTCGCGAACGCCATCCTGCCCAAGAACAAGGGGTTCAACGGCGGCTGGATCGTCATCACCTGGGGATGGGGTCTCGCCGTCTTCGCCGGCGTCTACGTGGCCTACAAGTCCGGGGCCCACCTCAACCCCGCCGTCACCCTGGGCCTGTGGGCCAGCGGCGGCGACCTCTTCGGCGGCAACGAGGACCTCGGCATCGCCGCGATCCCGGCCACCATCGGCAACGTCATGATCTACATCGGCGCCGAGATGGTCGGCGCCTTCCTCGGCGCCGTCATCATGTACCTCGCCTACAAGCAGCACTTCGACGAGGACGCCGACCCCGGCACGAAGCTCGCCGTGTTCTCCACCGGACCGGCCATCCGCAGCTACAGCTGGAACTTCATCACCGAGGTCATCGGCACCTTCGTCCTCGTCTTCGTCATCCTGCTGTTCGGCCCGTCGCCCTCGGGTCTCGGCCCGCTCGCCGTCGCCCTCCTGGTCGTCGGCATCGGCCTGAGCCTCGGTGGCCCCACCGGCTACGCGATCAACCCGGCCCGTGACCTCGGCCCGCGCATCGCCCACGCCGTCCTGCCCATCCGGGGCAAGGGCTCCTCCGACTGGGGCTACTCCTGGGTGCCGGTCGCCGGCCCCGCCGTCGGCGGCATCCTCGGCGGCCTGCTCGGCGCAGCGGTCGTCTGACAGCACCCCGCGCCCTGACCGGTGCCACCCGGCCGGGCGGTGGGTGACCACCTGCCGCCCGGCCCGCGATCCACACGCACATCACAACGAGGTGAAAGGAACACCATGGCTGACGAGAAGAAGTACGTCCTCGCCATCGACCAGGGCACCACGTCCTCCCGCGCGATCGTCTTCGACCACAGCGGTCAGATCGTCGAGACGGGCCAGCTCGAGCACGAGCAGATCTTCCCCAAGGCGGGCTGGGTCGAGCACGACCCGCTGGAGATCTGGAAGAACGTCCGCGAGGTCGTCGGCCTCGCCCTGACCCGCGCCAACCTGACCTACCACGACATCGCCGCCGTGGGCATCACGAACCAGCGCGAGACCACGGTGGTGTGGGACAAGACCACCGGCGAGCCGGTCTACAACGCCATCGTGTGGCAGGACACCCGCACCGACAAGATCGTCGACGAGCTCGGCGGCTCGGAGGGCCAGGACAAGTACAAGGCCAAGGTCGGTCTGCCGCTCGCCACGTACTTCTCCGGCCCGAAGGTCAAGTGGATCCTCGACAACGTCGAGGGCGCCCGCGAGCGCGCCGAGGCCGGGGACCTCCTCTTCGGCAACACCGACAGCTGGGTCGTGTGGAACATGACCGGCGGCAAGGACGGCGGCGTCCACGTCACCGACGTCACCAACGCCTCGCGCACCATGCTCATGGACCTCGCCACCCTCAGCTGGGACGAGGAGATCGCGAAGGACATGGGGATCCCCATGTCGATGCTCCCCGAGATCCGCTCCTCCTCCGAGGTCTACGGCGAGGGTCGCCAGGGCGGCATGGTGCCCGGGATCCCGATCGCGGGCATCCTCGGCGACCAGCAGGCCGCCACCTTCGGCCAGGCCTGCTTCGAGGTCGGCATGGCCAAGAACACCTACGGCACGGGCAACTTCATGCTGCTCAACACCGGCACCGAGCCGGTCCCGTCGAAGAACGGCCTGCTCACCACGGTCGCGTACAAGATCGGCGACGCGCCGGCCGTGTACGCCCTCGAGGGCTCGATCGCCGTCACGGGCTCGCTCGTGCAGTGGCTGCGCGACAACATCGGCATCATCTCCAACGCCGCCGAGATCGAGGACCTCGCCAAGACGGTCGACGACAACGGCGGGGCCTACTTCGTCCCGGCGTTCTCCGGCCTCTTCGCGCCGTACTGGAAGTCCGACGCCCGCGGTGCGCTCGTGGGCCTGACCCGGTACGTCAACAAGGGCCACATCGCCCGGGCCGTCCTGGAGGCCACCGCGTTCCAGACCCGCGAGGTCAACGACGCGATGACCGCCGACTCCGGCGTCGCCCTGACCGAGCTCAAGGTCGACGGCGGCATGATCGCCAACGAGACGCTCATGCAGTTCCAGGCCGACATCCTCGGTGTGGACGTCGTGCGTCCCAAGGTCGCCGAGACCACCGCGCTGGGCGCGGCCTACGCGGCCGGCATCGCCGTCGGCTTCTGGCAGGGCGAGCAGGACGTCATCGACAACTGGGCCGAGGACAAGCGCTGGACGCCCTCGATGGACGAGGGTGACCGCGAGCGCACCTACCGCCTGTGGAAGAAGGCCGTCACGCGGACCTTCGACTGGGTCGACGACGACGTGAAGTAGTCGCCGCACCACGAGCCCCGGCACGCCTGGCGTGCCGGGGCTCGTGCGTGCCCGGGGTCGTGCGTGCCCGGGGTCGTACGTGCCCGGGGTCGTACGTGCCCTCGTACGTGCCGGGCTCGTGCATGCGTGGGCTCGCGCTCGTCCCGCGCGCCGCGGCTCCCGCGCGCGGCCCGCCCGGAGCCGACAGACTGGGGCCATGAGCACTCCTGAGCAGATCACCGACGCCGTCGCCTACCACGGGGAGGGGCCCTGCTGGTCCGAGACGTGGGGAGGGCTGCGCTGGGTCGACATGCTCGCCGGGGACCTGCTCACCCTGCGCGCCGACGGCGGTGTCGACCGCCTCCACGTCGGGGACGTCGCCGCGTTCGTCCGCCCGCGCAGCCGCGGCGGGTACGTCGTCGGGCTCGAGCGCGGCCTCGGCCTCGCCGACGCGGCCGACGAGCCCGCGACCCCGCTGCCGGAGATGTGGTCCGACCCCGGCGTCCGCATGAACGAGGGCGGCTGCGACCCGGCCGGGAACCTCTACGCCGGCTCCATGCCCTACGACCGCACCCCCGGCGGCGCCCGCCTCTACCGCATCACCCCCGCGGGCGACGTCTCGGTCGTCCTGCCCGCCGTCACCACCTCCAACGGCATCGACTTCTCGCCCGACGGCACACGCGCCTACTACAACGACACCGCCACCGGCGGGACCGACGTCTTCGACGTCACCGACGGAGAGCTGGTGAACCGGCGGCTGTTCCACTCCGCCGACGACGGGCGCGCCGACGGTCTGTGCGTGGACTCGGCCGGCAACGTCTGGGTCGCCCTCAACCGCGTGGGACGGGTGCGCCTGTACTCCCCCGAGGCCGAGATCCTCGAGGAGGTCGAGCTCCCCGTCCGGCTCGTCACGGCCTGCACCCTCGGCGGGGAGGACGGCAAGGACCTGTTCATCACCACCTCGCGGGAGAAGCTCGAGGACCCCGAGCCGCAGGCCGGGGCGCTGTTCCGCCTGCGCGTGGACGTCCCCGGCCGGCCGGTGCTGCCCTACGCCGGGTGATCACGCCGGGCGCCACGGCGCCAGCCCGCCGTGACCGTCCGGTTCAGGCCGTAGGCTGGCCCGGCGGCGTGAGCCGCGTCACCGCTCGATGACGAGGAGGCCCCATGCGCATCGCCCTGTTCGCGACGTGCATCGCCGAGACGATGTTCCCCCAGGCGCCCGTCGCCACGGTGCGCCTGCTCGAGCGGCTCGGGCACGAGGTCCTCTTCCCGCCCGGTCAGGCCTGCTGCGGGCAGATGCACACCAACACCGGCTACCTCGACCAGGCGGTGCCGGTCGTGCGCAACCACGTCGCGGCATTCGCGCCGGTCCTCGACGGCGAGTGGGACGCGATCGTCGCGCCCTCGGGCTCCTGCGTGGGCTCGGTGCGCCACCAGCAGGCCATGGTCGCCGACCGGGTGGGCGACCGGGGACTGGCCCGCGACGCCGCCGCCGTCGCGGAGCACACCTACGAGCTCTCCGAGCTCCTCGTGGACGTCCTCGGCCTCACCGACGTCGGCGCCCACTTCCCGCACCGGGTGACCTACCACCCGACCTGCCACTCCCTGCGGATGGTGCACGTGGGCGACCGGCCGCTGCGCCTGCTGCGCGCGGTCGAGGGCATCGACCTCGTCGACCTGCCCGAGGCGGAGTCCTGCTGCGGGTTCGGCGGCACGTTCGCGCTGAAGAACGCCGAGACCTCCGCCGCGATGGTCGGGGAGAAGGTGCGCAACGTCGTCTCCACGGGTGCCGAGGTCCTCACCGCCGGCGACTACTCCTGCCTCATGAACATGGGTGGGCGCCTCTCCCGCGACGGGACCGGCGTCACCGTGGCGCACCTGGCCGAGATCCTCGCCAGCACCCGGGAGCAACCGTGGGAACCGACCTTCCTGCCCCGCTCGGCCCAGGCGGTGAAGCCGTGAGCACCTACCTCGGCATGCCGAACGTCCGACCGCAGCCGGCGCACGCCCCCGCCCACCCGCTGCGCTGGGGTGAGCCGTTCCCCGAGGCGGCGCACGAGACGCTGGCCAACGGGCAGATGCGGCGCAACCTCGCCCACGCCACCCGCACCATCCGCGACAAGCGCCTGCGCGTGACCGCCGAGCTGCCGGACTGGGAGGCGCTGCGCGACGCGGGCGCGGCGATCAAGCACCAGGTGATGTCGGAGCTGCCGGCGCTGCTCGTCGAGCTCGAGCGCAACGTCACCGCCCGCGGCGGTCACGTGCACTGGGCGCGCGACGCCGAGGAGGCCAACCGGATCGTCACCGACCTCGTGCGGGCCAAGGGCGCCGACGAGGTCGTCAAGGTCAAGTCGATGGCCACCCAGGAGATCGGGCTCAACGAGCACCTCGAGGCCGAGGGCATCACCGCCACCGAGACCGACCTCGCCGAGCTCATCGTCCAGCTCGCCGGCGACATGCCCTCCCACGTCCTCGTCCCGGCGATCCACCGCAACCGCGAGGAGATCCGCGAGATCTTCGCCGGCCGCATGGCCGACGCACCGGCGGGCCTGACGAGCGAGCCGCGCGAGCTGGCGATGGCCGCCCGCGCGCACCTGCGCGCGAAGTTCCTCACCGCCAAGGTCGCCATCTCCGGCGCCAACCTCGCCGTCGCCGAGACCGGGACGGTGGCCGTCTTCGAGTCCGAGGGCAACGGGCGGATGTGCCTGACCCTGCCCGAGACCCTCGTGACGGTCATGGGCATCGAGAAGCTCGTGCCCACGTTCCGCGACGTGGAGGTCTTCGCCCAGCTCCTGCCGCGCTCGTCCACCGGCGAGCGGATGAACCCCTACACGACCCTGTGGACGGGGGTCACGCCGGGCGACGGCCCACAGGAGTTCCACCTCGTCCTGCTCGACAACGGCCGTACGAAGGCCCTCGCCGACGAGGTGGGCCGCCAGGCGCTGCACTGCATCCGCTGCTCGGCGTGCATGAACGTCTGCCCGGTGTACGAGCACACCGGTGGCCACGCGTACGGGTCGGTCTACCCCGGCCCCATCGGGGCGATCCTCACCCCCCAGCTCATGGGCACCGGCACCAAGGGGGCGCTGCCCCACCACGACGCCACCGCCTCCCTGCCGTTCGCCTCCTCCCTGTGCGGCGCCTGCTACGAGGCCTGCCCGGTCAAGATCGACATCCCGACGGCGCTGGTGCACCTGCGCGGCCGCATGGTCGAGGCGGAGCAGCGCCGCCCGCTGCCCACCGGCTGGGCCACGGCGATGCGCGGCGCGGCCGCCGTGATGACGTCCGGCTCGCGGTTCGCCGTGGCCGCCCGCGCGGCGGGCCTGGGCCGGGTCGTCGCCCGGGGTGAGCGCATCGCCCGGCTCCCCGGGCCGCTGGCCGGCTGGACCTCCGTGCGCGACGTCCCGGCGCCCCCGCGCGAGAGCTTCCGGCAGTGGTGGTCCCGGCACGAGAGCGAGGAGCGGTGATGGAGGCACGCGAGGCGATCCTGGCCCGGGTCCACGAGGCGCTGGCACGGTCCCAGCAGGGCCCGGCGCCCGAGGTGGTCCGTGCGTACCGGGCCTCCTCCGACGTCGCCCCCGGCTCACCCGAGGCGCTGGAGCTGCTCATTGACCGCCTCGTCGACTACCGCGCCCGGGTGCACACGGCCGACGAGGCCGGCCTCCCGCAGGTGCTGGCCGAGCTCCTCGCGGCGGCGGGCTCCGTCGTCGTCCCCCCGGGCCTGCCGTGGACCGGGCTGCTGGAGCACCTGGACCTCGAGGTCCTCGGCGACACCCCGCCGCTGGGCAACGCCGAGCTCGACCGGGCCGGCGCCGTCGTCACGGCGGCCCGCGTCGCGATCGCCGAGACGGGCACGATCGTCCTCGACGGTCAGCCCGACCAGGGCCGGCGCGCGCTCAGCCTCGTGCCCGACCACCACGTGTGCGTCCTGCGCCGCGACCAGGTGGTCGCCACCGTGCCCGAGGCCGTCGCCGTCCTCGGCCGGCACCCCGAACGCCCCCAGACCTGGATCGCGGGACCGTCCGCGACGTCGGACATCGAGCTCGTCCGGGTCGAGGGCGTCCACGGCCCCCGCACCCTCGACGTCGTCATCCTCGGCTGAGCACCGCCTATCCTTGACGGCGCAGCCCCCGACCTCAGGAGCCACCATGCCCGACGGCGCGCCGTCCACCACCGACGACGCCGTCACCTCCCGGCCCGCCGGCGGGCCCCAGGAGGGCCTGTTCGACCTGCCCCCGGGCAGCCGGCGGCCCACCGCCCGGGTCGTGCTCCTCACCGGCCCGTCCGGCGCGGGCAAGACGTCGCTGACCCGCCGCATGGGCCTGCCGGTGGTCTCCCTCGACGACTTCTACCTCGACGGCGACCACCCCGCCCTGCCCCGGCGCTACGGCGTCGTCGACTGGGACTCCCCGGCCACCTGGGACCGGGCCGGCGCCATGGACGCGCTGCTGCGCCTGTCCAGCACCGGGCAGGCGGAGCTGCCCGTCTACGACATCCCCACCAACCGGCGCACCGGCACCACCCAGCTCTCCCTGGACGGCTTCCCGGTGTTCATCGCCGAGGGTATCTTCGCCGCGGAGATCGTCGAGGCGTGCCGCGAGGAGGACATCCTCGCCGACGCCCTGTGCATCTGGCGGCCCCGCGCCCAGACCTTCTGGTTCCGGCTCCTGCGCGACCTCGGCGAGTCCCGCAAGCCCCCGATCACACTGGTGCGGCGCGGGCTGAGCCTGTACCGCAACGAGCCCGCGATGATCGCCGACCTCACCGCCAAGGGGGCCCGGAAGGTGCGGGTGGACGAGGCCGAGGCGCGGATCGAGGACCTGCTGAGGGCAGCCGCCACCGAGGAGCGTCCCCTCCCCGCCGCGCCCGGCGGCTACCGGGTCGAGACCGGCCGGCCTTCTCCCGAGACGTACCGGGCGCTGCGGGCGGCGTGCGGACTGACCCCGCGCACCGACGAGGCCGCCGTGGCGGGTCTGGCCGGGACCTGGCACGGCGTCGTCGTGCGGCACGGCTCCGAGGTGGTCGGGATGGGCCGCGTCGTGGGCGACGGCGGCAGCTTCTTCCAGCTCGTCGACGTCTGCGTGCTCCCGGCGCACCAGGGGCGAGGCCTGGGCGGGCAGGTCGTGGCCGAGCTCCTGGCGCACCTGCGCGACCACGCCCCGGCAGGCGCGTACGTCTCCCTCGTCGCCGAGCCCGACGCCGCCGCGCTCTACCGGCGCCACGGGTTCGCCGAGACCGACCCGGCCGTGGGGATGGCCCTGACGCTGTAGAGCACGGGGCCGGCGGGGGCACGGTGACGACGCACGGAGGTGACGCCGCAGGTCACGAGGTGGCCTCGATCCTGTCACGAACCAGCAACGCGGCCACGGCGGACCCGGCGCGGCCCTAGTTTCTGAGCATGAGGCTCCTGCGCCGGCTCTCGGCCCTGCTCGTCCTGCTGCTCCTCCTCGCCTCCTGCAGCATGGGCGGCGGCGACACCGCGGAGGAGTCCGCCGGCGGCGGGGGCGTCGGCGCGCCCGGGGGCGACGAGGGCGGCGACGGCCCGGTCACGGACAGCGACGGGGAGGTCGTCGACGGCGACCGGCAGGTCATCAGCACCGGCTCGATGACCCTGGTCGTCGAGGACCCGGCGGTGGCCGCCGACGAGGTGACCGCCATCGTCCGCGCGGCCGGCGGCCGCGTGGACGAGCGGTCCGAACAGGCCGGCGGCGACGGCTTCGAGCCGTCCGCGTGGCTGGTCGTGCGGGTCCCGTCCGACGAGCTCGACGACACCCTCGACGCGCTCGCCGAGCTGGGTGAGCAGCGCGACCTCGACATCGGCTCGGTCGACGTCACGGGCACCGCCCGCGACCTGGACGCGCGGATCGGCGCGCTCGAGGCCTCGGTCGACCGGCTGCTCGGCCTCCTCGCCGACGCCCAGAGCTCCGAGGCACTCATCGCCGCGGAGTCCGCGCTCAACGAGCGGCAGTCCGAGCTCGAGGCGCTCAAGGCCGAGCGGCGCTACATCGGCGAGCAGGTCGCGATGGCCACCGTCTCGGTCCAGCTCGTGGCGCGCAGCTCGCCGACCCTGGAGCCCTCGGGCTTCCTCGGCGGCCTGCGCACCGGCTGGGACGCGCTGGTCTCCTTCGTCGGCGCGGTGCTCGTGACCCTCGGGGTGCTCCTGCCGTGGATCGCGCTCGCCGCCGTCATCGCCGCGATCGCCCTGCCCCTGTGGCGGCGCCGTCGCCGGGCTGCCGCGCCGCACCCCGGTGGGCCCGGGCCGGCACCCGCCCACCAGCCGCTCGCGCCGGCCGCAGCCCCGCAGCAGGCCCCGCCGCCCCGGCAGCCGCCGACCGGGCCGACCCACCCGCCGGCCGGGCCGACCGGACCGCCCGTCAGCGGCGCTTGACCAGCGGGAAGGTGATCGTCTCGCGGATGCCGTGGCCGGTCAGCGCCATGAGCAGGCGGTCGATGCCCATGCCCATCCCGCCGGCCGGGGGCATGCCCTGCTCCATCGCCTCGAGGAAGTCCTCGTCGAGGACCATCGCCTCGGGGTCGCCGGCCGCGGCCACGAGGGCCTGCGCGGCGAACCGCTCGCGCTGGACGACCGGGTCGACGAGCTCGGAGTACGCCGTGGCCAGCTCGAAGCCGCGCACGTAGAGGTCCCACTTCTCCACCACGCCGGGCACCGACCGGTGGGCGCGGGTCAGCGGGGAGGTGTCCACCGGGAAGTCGCGCACGAACGTGGGCTCCATGAGGTGGTCGCCGACCCGCTCCTCCCACAGCACCTCGACGATCTTGCCCGGGGTGTAGTGCGGGGCGACGTCGAGGTCGAGGCGGTCGGCGAGCCGCTCGAGGTGCTCGCGCGGGGTCCCGGGGGTGATCTCCTCCCCCAGCGCACCCGAGAGGGAGTCGTACAGGCTCAGCGTGGTCCACTCCCCGCCGAGGTCGTACTGCTCGCCGGTGTCCAGGGTCACGGTCGTGGACCCGAAGGCGTCGGTCGCGGCGCGCTGGACGAGGGAGCGGGTCAGCTCCGCCATCGTGTCGTAGGAGCCGTACGCCTCGTAGGCCTCGAGCATGGAGAACTCGGGCGAGTGGGTGGAGTCCGCCCCCTCGTTGCGGAAGTTGCGGTTGATCTCGAAGACCCTCTCGATGCCGCCGACCACCGCCCGCTTGAGGAACAGCTCGGGGGCGATGCGCATGTACAGGTCGACGTCGTAGGCGTTCATGTGGGTCACGAACGGCCGGGCCGCCGCGCCGCCGGGCTGGATCTGCAGCATGGGGGTCTCGATCTCGACGAACTCGCGCTCGTCGAGGGTGCGGCGCAGGGACCGCACGACCGCGGACCGGGTGCGGACCATGTCGCGGGCACCCTGGCGCATGATGAGGTCGAGGTGACGGCGCCGCACCCGCCCCTCCTCGGACAGGGCCACCTGGTGCCCGTCCTCGGTCTCGTACGTCTTGGGCAGGGGCCGCAGGGCCTTCGCGGCCAGCGCCCAGGAGTCGGCCAGGACGCTCAGCTCGCCGCGCCGGGAGGCGATGACCCGGCCGCGCACGAACAGGTGGTCGCCCAGGTCGACGTCGGTCTTGAACGCGGCGAGCGACTCCTCGCCCACCTCGGCCCGCGAGAGCATCGCCTGCAGGCGGTTGCCCTCGCCGTCCTGGAGGGTGACGAAGGCGAGCTTGCCCGTGTTGCGCAGGTACATCACGCGCCCGGCGAGGCCGACGACGACGTCGGTCTCCTCACCGGCGGCCAGCCCCGCGTGCTCGCGGCGCACCGCGGCGATCGTCGTCGTGACCGGGACGGTGACCGGGTAGGGGTCGACACCGCCGTCGATGAGGCGCTGGCGCTTCTCGGCCCGGACACGGACCTGCTCGGGGGCGTCGTCGTGCGCCAGGTCGCCGGTGTCCACGGTGGTGGTCTGCTCGGTCACCGGACAAGGGTAGCCGCCGGCCGCGGCGCGCTCCCGCGCGGGATCCCCCGGCGCAGGATGACCCCGGTCACGGCCCGTCCCGGCCGCGCGCGGCGCGGTCGCTCAGATGTCGAACTCGGACCGGCGGGCACCGGGCAGGGAGTCGCGGTAGGCGTGGATGGAGACCCCGCTGGGCTCGACGTGCCGCGCCTCCCCCGCGTCGACGTCGGGGACCTCGCCCGGCTCGTCGCCGACGTCGAGGATGTGGTTGTGCTCGTCGACGAAGACCACGTGGGGGGTGTAGGTGCGGGCGTCGGCGTCGGACATCTGCCCGTAGGCGATGAGGATGACGAGGTCCCCGGCGTGGACGAGGTGGGCGGCCGCGCCGTTGATGCACAGGATGCCGCTGCCGCGCTCACCGGGGATGACGTAGGTCGTCAGCCGGGCGCCGTTGGTGACGTCGACGACGTCGACCTGCTGGCCGGGCAGGACGTCGGCGGCGTCGAGGAGGTCCGCGTCGACGGTGATCGACCCGACGTAGTGCAGGTCGGCAGCCGTGATCGTCGCCCGGTGGATCTTGGCGATCATCATCGGGCGGAGCAGGGATCGGGGTGTGGTGAACTCGGTCATCAGGATCATTGTCCCCCGAGATCGACGCGGGTGTTGTCGATGAGCCGGGTGGTGCCCACCCGGGCGGCCACCGCGAGCAGCCCGGGGCCGGTCGCACCCTCGGGCAGCGGCAGGAACGTGTCGGGGTCGACCAGCGCCAGGTAGTCCGCCTCGACCCCCTCGGCCGCCTCGAGGACGTCCGTGGCTGCGGCGAGCGCAGCGGCGACACCGCGCCCCGCCGCGTCCCGCCCGGCGGCCAGCGCCCGGGAGAGGGCCAGCGCCCTGGTCCGCTCGGGGGCGGAGAGGTAGGCGTTGCGGCTGGACATCGCCAGGCCGTCGGGCTCGCGGCGGATCGGGACGCCCACGATCTCGACGCCGAGGTCGAGGTCGCGCACGAGGGTGCGCACGAGCGCGAGCTGCTGGGCGTCCTTCTCGCCAAAGACCGCCACGTCGGGGCGCACGAGGGCGAGCACCTTCGCCACGATCTGCAGCACACCCGCGAAGTGGCCCGGTCGGGTGCGGCCCTCGAGGACGCCGGCCACCGGACCGGGGTCGATGCGGACGAGCGGCTCGGCGGGGTAGGCCTCGGCGTCGTCGGGTGCGAAGACGACGTCGACCCCTGCGCCGGTGAGGAGCGCGAGGTCGCCCTCGAGGTCGCGGGGGTAGGCGTCGAGGTCCTCGCCCGGGCCGAACTGGAGCGGGTTGACGTAGACGGAGACGACGACGTGGTCGGCCCGCTCCCGCGCGGCGCGCACGAGGGAGAGGTGTCCGTCGTGCAGCGCCCCCATGGTCATCACCAGCGCGGTCCGGCCGGGCAGCGCGGCCAGGGCGGCGGCGAGCTCGCGGCGGGTGCGGGCCAGCACCGGCTCGACCACGGCAGCCGTCGCGCCGGCGCCAGGCGCGGCCGCCCCGGCGGACGCGGCGGAGTCGGCGGGCGCGGCCGTCCCGGCGGGCCCGGTCGTCCCGGCGGGCGCCGCACCCCCGGCGGCCGTCACCGCACCGGGCGCCCCGGCGGTCGCACCGCCGACCGGCGCAGCGCCGGCGGGCTCGACGAGCACGTCGAGGAGCCGCGCGGCCGCCGCCTCCCCGATGCGTCCGGCGGCGAGCGCCCGGCGGGTGGTGGCGCGGGCGAGGTACCGATAGCCTGCGAGGACGTCCTCGAGGTCCGGGCCCAGGGAGGCGAGAGCGGCGAGGTGGGCACCGACGGTACCGACGTCGCCGCGCACGACCGGGCCGGTGAGGTCCTGCTCGCCGCCGCGCAGGGCGCCGTCGAGGGCCGCGGTGAGCAGCGGCTCGAGGTAGCGGCCCGGCTCCTCCACCCCGGTGGCGGTCAGGGCACGCCCGGCCTGCGCGACGAGGGTGACGAGGTGGTTGGCGCCGTGCGCGAGGGCCGCGTGGTACGCCGGGCGCTGGTCCTCGCCCAGGACCACCGGCTCCCCGCCGATCTCGACGACGAGCGCCTGCGCGATCGGCAGGACCGGGGCGGCGGCGGTCACCGCGAACGGACAGCCGCTGAGCCGGTTGAGGTCGAGCGAGGTGCCGGTGAAGGTCATCGCGGGGTGGATCGCCAGCGGGATCGCCCCCGCCGCCCGGGCGGGCGCGAGGACCTCCGTGCCGTGCCGGCCCGAGGTGTGGACGACGAGCTGGCCGGGCTGCCACCGGCCCAGGTCGGCCAGACCCCGGACGAGGTCGGGCAGGACGTCGTCGGGGACGGTGAGCAGGACCAGCTCGGCGCGCTCGACGACGTCCTCGACCGTGAGCACCGGCACGCCGGGCAGGAGGGCGTCGACCCGGTCGCGGCTGGCCTCGGTGACGGCCGTGGCGCCGACGACGGCGTGCCCGGCCGCGCGCAGCGCGTTGGCCAGCACGGCGCCCACCCGCCCGGCCCCGACGACGCCGACGCCGAGCCGGCCCGGACGAGGAGTGGTGGAGCTGCTCACCGGTCCATCATCCCAGGCCCGTGCCGGTGGGCCGGTCGCCGTCCGGGCCGGGGACGTCGTCGGACCCCGGGACCGCCACGCGGCGCATCCACTCCTCGGGCCCCTCCGCCGCGCGAGCGGTGCGGGCCCGGCGGGCCTGCTCCAGGAGCAGGTCACGGGCCAGCTCGGCGTCGAGGTGCGGCACCACCGGGGTGACGGGGCCGGGCACCGAGTGGGCGTGCAGGTCCGCCAGGCCGAGCCGACGCTCCAGCGGCCCCTGGGACAGGGCGAGGGACTGGGTCCGCTCGTGCGGGACGACGACGACGCGCCGCACGAGGCGGCCGCGGCGCACCACCATCGCCGTGCCGGTGATGCGCAGGCCGGTGCGCCGCCACGCCAACGGGTCGACCCACCGGGCGCGGCGTGGGCTCGTGAGGAAGCCGGCACCGCCCCCGGCGCCGCCGAGGGCGGCGTCGAGGAGCTCCCGGTGGTCCTCGACCCCGAGGTCGGGCAGCACCAGCCACAGGGAGGTCAGCGCCTCGCCCCGGTCCCCGACGGGCAGCAGGACCGTCTCGACCACGTTGTTCCCCGCCGTCTCGGCGCCGTACCCGGCCACGTTGACCTGGACGCGCCACCATCCTCGCCGCCGCCACAGCAGGGCCTGGCTCAGCTCCACGGCCTGCACCCGCCCGGGCGGGAGGGTCTGCGTGCGGGTCTCCAGCAGCCCGTGCCGCAGCCGGATGCCGTCGGGCGAGAGCGCGGAGCGGAAGCCGAACTCCCCCGCGAAGCGGCTCCACAGGTATCCGCCGGAGCCGAGCAGCGCGGGCAGCACGCCGAAGACCGGGCCGACGGAGCCCACGACGAGGGCGACGACGACGAGCCCGACAACCGTCAGGACGAACCCGATCATGCCGCCGGAGAGCAGCAGCCCGCCGATGATGCGCGTCGCCGGGACCTCGAGGACCTGACGCTCGGGCGCCGCCGCGACGGGTCCGGCGCCCACCTCCCCCGGCGCGGGGACCACCACGCCGGCGGCGCGGGCCATGATCTCGTTGCGCAGCGACTGGGCGTCGGCCTCGGGCACGTACCCGATGACGACGTTGGACCCGCCGCCGCCCGCGGTCTCCACCCGCACCTGGGCCAGCCCGAAGAGCCGGCCGAGCAGCGGCTGGACGACGTCCACCGCCTGCACCCGGTTGAGCCGGGCGTGCCGCTGCTGGCGGAACAGGATCCCGGTGTGGAGGTCGACCGACTCGGTGCCCACCGCGAAGAGGGTCCGGCGCCAGGCGAGCACCGAGTAGAGGGTGGCCACCGCCGCGACCACCACGACGAGTCCCAGCACCACGAGCAGGGCGACGCCCCGGAACCGGCCCATCGTCTGCCACAGGTCGGTGGGCACGGTGTCGAGCTGATCGGTCACCTGCCACACGAGGAAGAACAGCAGCGCGACGACCGCCTTCCAGGCGTTGAGCACCGGGGTGATGCGGTGCACCCGCCGCCACTGCGGACCCGGGGCCGTCCCGTCGCCGGGATCCCTCGCGTCGCGGAGCGCGGCGTCCGCCCCGGTCGGGGAGACGGTCCCGCCCTCGTCGGCCGCGTCCCCGGGCAGGAGCGTCACAGCCCCGCCAGCCGGGCCTCGCCGCGCGCGGTCAGCCGGTCCCGTAGCCGCGCCGCCTCCTGGGGCGGGAGGCCGGGGATCTTGGCGTCGGTCTGCGCAGACGCGGTGTGCAGCTGCACCCCGGCGACCCCGAAGCGGCGGTCCAGCGGGCCGGCACCGACGTCGACGAACTGCATCCGACCGTAGGGGACCACCGTGAGGGAGCGGAAGAGGATCCCCTTGCGCACGAGCAGGTCGTCCTCGGCCTCGGCGTAGCCGATGGCACCGACCTGGCGCGGCACGAGCCACACGAGCCAGGCCGCGACCGCGACCACGACGGCGGGAGCCGTCCACGCCCATCCGCCCACCATCACCGCCGCCGCCACGGCGACGACACCGACCGGGACCAGCACGGCCGCGGCGACGACGAGGCGGGCGGTGACGAGGCCGCGCGAGACGGGGGTGAAGGTGATGCCCTCGGGCTGGAAGGGGTCGTGCACCGGCACGGCCGGGGTGGCGTCCATGGTGTCCTTCGTCTCAGGCGGGGTTCACGGCCCGGGGGCCGCGCGGGTGGTCGGGGTCGTCGTCCTCCGGGGGCACCTGGCACCACCACTCCACGAGGAGCGCCACGCCGACGAGGACGAGGCTCACCACGAGGGCGAGACCGGCGGCCCACGCCTGGGCGCGGGGCAGGGGGGCGCCCAGGTTGTCCAGGGTGAGGAGCAGCTGGGCGCCGAAGTAGCCCACCAGGGCCGAGCCGACGAGCGCGCAGGCCTTCGCGAGCGCGACGACCCGGGCCGCGCCGAGCGGGGTCATGAACGTGTGCTCACGCCGGATGAGGCGCCGCACCCCGCGCCCCAGCCACAGCAGGAGCACGGAGAGCAGGGCCGGCCCCAGGGCGCTGGCGAGCGGCACCGGGACGGGGAGGTAGCCGCGCCCGTCCAGGCCGGACAGGACCAGCAGCGCCAGGACGAGGACGCCACCGGCGATGAGCACGAGGGAGCGCGCCGACGTGCGGGTCATCGGGCCCCCTGCTCGCCGGGACCCTCGAGCCAGTCGAGCGCCAGCCAGCGCACGGTGGAGCGGTCGGCGGCCCGGTCCGCGAGCTCGGCCACGCCGCCGTGGCCGGGCAGCACCGCGTCCGGCGCCACCTGCGACCAGGGCAGCAGGACGAACGCCCGCTCGTGCGCGCGCGGGTGCGGCAGCGTCAGCTCCGGGTCGTCGGACTGCAGGTCGCCGTAGGTGATGACGTCGACGTCGACGGTGCGCGCCCCCCAGCGCTCCTCCCGGGCCCGGCCGTGCGCGTCCTCGAGGCGGCGCGCCAGGCCCAGGAGCTCCAGCGGCGCGAGGGCGGTGGTCCCCACGACGACGGCGTTGAGGTAGTCGGGCTGGTCCGGCTGCCCGGGCGCGAGCACCGCGGCGGTCCGCGCGAGCGGCGAGACGGCGCCGACCTCGACGTCCTCGGCCGCCGTCAGCGCCGCGACGGCCTCTCGCAGGGTGGCGGCGGCGTCGCCGAGGTTCGCCCCGAGCGCGAGGACGAAAGGCACCTCCGCGGCGGGGCGGGTGGTCAGCGGGCCCGCGTCGCCGGTCGCCTCGCCGTTCACGTCCTCGGCGCTGCCGGCGGCCGGCATCCCGGGGGTGCCGCGGTCCTCGTCGTCGCGGCCCGCGTGACGGCGGATGACGAGCTCGACGTCGTCGAAGGGCACCGACAGCGGGGCGCCGGGCTTGTGCACGGTGACGTCGACCGCGCTGACCCCGTGGGCGAGCACGACCGCGGCGATGCGCTCGGCCAGGGTCTCCAGCAGGTCCACCGGCTCCCCGCCGAGGACGGCGACGACGTCCTCGGCGACCGTGGCGTAGCTGACCGTGTCGGCGAGGTCGTCGGTGGCGGCGGCGGCACGCGTGTCGAGGTGGAGCACGACGTCCGCGGTGAAGGTCTGGCCCTGCGCGCGCTCGTGCGCGAGCACGCCGTGGTGGCCGAAGGCACGCAGCCCGAGCAGTCGGATGCGGTCGAGGTCGCGCCCGTCGGGGCCCGGGATGCTCACCTGCGGATCAGCGCCCCGACCGCCAGGCCGCGGCGACCCGCACGGCGTCGGCCGTCCCGGCGACCTCGTGGACGCGGACCGCCCAGACGCCGGCGGCGGCCGCCAGGGCGCTCACGGCCGCGGTGGCGGCGTCGCGGGCCAGCGGCTCGGCCGCCACCTGTGCGGGGACCACCCCGGCGAGGAACCGCTTGCGGGAGGCACCCACGAGCAGGGGGTAGCCCAGGGCGGCGAGGTCGTCGAGGTGCGCCAGCAGGCGCCAGTTGTGCTCCGCCTCCTTGGCGAAGCCCAGGCCCGGGTCCAGGACGATCTGCTCGTCGCGCACCCCGGCGGCGTGGGCGGCGGAGATGCGGTCGGCGAGCTCGGCGAAGACCTCGCCCACGACGTCGTCGTAGACGGCCAGGGAGGCCATCGTCTCGGGGGTGCCGCGCCAGTGCTGGATGACGTACGTGGTGCCGGTGTCGGCCACGGTGGCCGCCATCGACCGGTCCGCCAGACCGCCGGAGACGTCGTTGACGACGACGGCGCCGGCCTCGACGCACGCCCGCGCGGTCATGGCGTTGATGGTGTCGACGCTGACGGCGACCCCCTCGCGCGCGAGGGTCTCGACCACGGGCAGAACCCGGGCGAGCTCCTCCGCCGGGGTGACCGGCTCGGCGCCGGGACGGGTGGACTCACCGCCGACGTCGACGAGGTCCGCGCCCTGGGCCACCAGGTGCCGGGCGTGGGCGATGGCCACCTCGGTGTCGTACCACTGGCCGCCGTCGGAGAAGGAGTCGGGCGTGACGTTGACGACGCCCATCACGAGCGTGCGCGAGCGGTCCCGCAGCGCCCGCGGCAGCCCGGCCGGCGCCCGGCGTCGTGGTCCATCGCTCGAGTACACCGTCCCAGGCTATCGGCCTCGTCAGCGGGTGCCGGCGAGGATGAGGCTCATGGCCTCCGACCGCGTGGCGGCGTTGCGCATCCGACCTCGCACCGCCGACGTCATCGTGCGGGCGCCGGGCTTGCGCACGCCCCGCATGGACATGCACAGGTGCTCGGCCTCGACGACGACGATCGCCCCGCGCGGCTCGAGCCGGGCCACGAGCGCGTCGGCCACCTGCGAGGTGAGCCGCTCCTGGACCTGGGGCCGGCGGGCGTAGCCCTCGACCAGGCGGGCGAGCTTGCTCAGCCCCGTCACCCGGCCGTCGACGGCGGGGATGTACCCGACGTGGGCGACGCCGTGGAAGGGCAGGAGGTGGTGCTCGCACATCGAGTACAGGGGGATGTCGCGCACGAGGACCATCTCCTCGTGCCCGATGTCGAAGACGGCGTCGAGGTGCTCGGCGGGGTCCTCCGTCAGCCCCGCGAACATCTCCGCGTAGGCCCGGGCCATCCGCTCGGGCGTCCCGGCGAGCCCCTCGCGGTCAGGGTTCTCCCCCACCGCCACGAGGAGGTCGCGCACCGCGCGCCGCACGCCCTCGGGGTCGTAGGGCCGCACGGCGGTGCCGCCGTCGAGCAGCGGGGCGGCGTCGCTGGCGCGGTCCGCGACGCCACCCGGCTCCTCCGGGGACTGTGGGACGACCCCGGTCACTAGAGCCCCTCGGCGGGCCCGCCGATGCGGCCGCCGCCCGGCACCTGGCCGACGCCGTCGAGCGGGGTCTCCCCCGCCGCGGCCGCCTGGTCCTCGGGCGCCATGCGCTCCCCGCGGTCCCGCTCGGCGGCGGTGAGGACCGGCGGGAGGTCGCTGACGGGCCGGCCGTCGGAGGAGAGCCACACCGGGCGCGGCGCCCGCTTGACGACGGGGGCGAAGACCCGCGCGAGCTCGGCCTCGTTGAGCGTCTCCTTCTCCAGGAGGTGCAGCACGAGGTCGTCCAGGACGTGGCGGTACTCGGTGAGGATCTCCCACGCCTCGTCGTGGGCCTCCTCGATGAGCCGGCGGGTCTCCTCGTCCACGATGCGCGCGACGTCCTCGGAGTAGTCGCGCTGGTGGCCGTAGTCGCGGCCGAGGAAGGGCTCGGCGTCGGACTTGCCCAGCTTGATCGCGCCCACCCGGTCGCTCATGCCGTACTCGACGACCATCTTCCGCGCGATGGCGGTGGCCTTCTCGATGTCGTTGGAGGCTCCGGTGGTGGGGTCGTGGAAGACGATCTCCTCCGCCACGCGACCGCCCATGGCGTACGCCAGCTGGTCGAGGAGCTCGTTGCGGGAGGTGGAGTACTTGTCCTCGCTGGGCATGACCATGGTGTAGCCCAGGGCCCGGCCGCGCGGCAGGATCGTCACCTTGGTCACGGGGTCGGTGTAGCGCAGGGCCGCCGCGGCCAGGGCGTGCCCACCCTCGTGGTAGGCGGTGACCTTCTGCTCCTTCTCGTTCATGACCCGGGTGCGCTTCTGCGGCCCCGCGACGACGCGGTCGATCGCCTCGTCCAGGGCGCGGTCGTCGATGAGCTGGGCGCCCGAGCGGGCGGTGAGCAGGGCGGCCTCGTTGAGGACGTTGGCGAGGTCGGCGCCGGTGAAGCCTGGGGTGCGCTTGGCGACCATGCGCAGGTCCACGCCGGGGGCCATGGGCTTGCCCTTGGCGTGGACGTTGAGGATGGCGTGACGCCCGTGCAGGTCGGGGGCCTCGACGGCGACCTGGCGGTCGAACCGGCCCGGCCGCAGCAGGGCGGGGTCGAGCACGTCAGGACGGTTGGTGGCGGCGATGAGGATGACGTTGGTCTTGACGTCGAAGCCGTCCATCTCCACGAGGAGCTGGTTGAGGGTCTGCTCGCGCTCGTCGTGGCCGCCGCCCATGCCGGCGCCGCGGTGGCGCCCGACGGCGTCGATCTCGTCGACGAAGATGATGGCGGGCGCGTTGGCCTTGGCCTGCTCGAACAGGTCACGCACGCGCGAGGCGCCGACACCGACGAACATCTCGACGAACTCCGAGCCGGAGATCGAGAAGAACGGCACCCCGGCCTCGCCGGCGACGGCGCGGGCGATGAGGGTCTTGCCGGTCCCGGGCGGGCCGTAGAGGAGCACGCCCTTGGGGATCTTCGCGCCCACCGCCTGGAACTTCTCCGGCTCGGCGAGGAACTCCTTGATCTCCTCGAGCTCCTCGACGGCCTCCTCCTCGCCGGCGACGTCGGCGAAGGTGACGTCGGGGTTCTCCTTGTTGACCATCCGGGCCTTGGACTTGCCGAACTTCATCATGCCGCCGGCCCCGCCCTGGGCGCGGGAGAGGATCCACCAGAAGACGACGAAGATGAGGATCATCGGCAGGACGAACAGCAGCAGGGAGGACAGCCACGACTGCTGCGGGACCACGGAGTTGTAGCCCTGCTCCGGGTCGGCCGCCTCGACGGCGCCGACGACCGTCTCCCCCTGCGGGGCGACGTAGTAGAACTCGACCGAGGTGCCCTTGTCGACCTCCCCGCCCTCGCCGTCGTCGGCCACGAACGGTTCGGACAGGGTCATCCGCACCCGCTGGGAGCCCTCGGTGATCTCCACCTGCTCGACGGTGTCGCCGGCGAGGAGCTCCAGGCCCTGGGAGGTGTCGATCCGCTGGGTCGCCCCCTGCCCGAGGAGGGACCACGCCATGGAGACGAGGAGGAGGACGAGGAGGATCCACACCAGTGGTCCTCGCAGCAGGTTCTTGGCATTCATGAACGATGGGCCCTGGGCCCGGTCCCTCCTGGTCGCACGTTTTCCCCGACGGTAGCCGACCGGGGCGGGCGGGCACCGGCCGGTCGGCCCGTTGTTCGCGCAGGGCTTGCCCGAGCACGGGTCTTCCTCAAGGACAACGGGCGGGTGCGTGCCGGTGTTCCGCGCCCGCGCCGGAGCCGCCGGTCGGGGCGCTCAGCCGCCGTAGACGTGCGGTGCGAGGGTCCCGACGAAGGGCAGGTGGCGGTAGCGCTCGGCGTAGTCCAGGCCGTAGCCGACGACGAACTCGGGCGGGATGTCGAACCCGACGTAGCGCACGTCGACGTCGACCTTGGCCGCCTCGGGCTTGCGCAGCAGGGTCGCGATCTCCACCGAGGCCGGCCCGCGCGAGCGCAGGTTGGCCACGAGCCAGGACAGGGTGAGCCCGGAGTCGATGATGTCCTCGACGATGAGGACGTCCCGGCCGGTGAGGTCGTTGTCGAGGTCCTTGAGGATGCGCACGACGCCGGACGACTTCGTCCCCGAGCCGTAGGACGAGACCGCCATCCAGTCCATCTGGATCGGCAGGTGCATCCGCCGGGAGAGGTCGGCCATGACCATCACCGCGCCGCGCAGGACGCCGACGAGCAGCAGCTCGCGCCCGGCGTAGTCGGCGTCGATGAGGGCGGCCATCTCCTCGAGCCGGGTGCCGATCTGCTCCTCGGTGAGGAGGATCTTCTCCAGGTCCTCACCCATGTCACGCGCGTCCATGCAGGCGCCCCTCCCGCTCACTCGGTACCGCCGCCGGGCGGTGTCCCGGCCGGGTGCAGGGCAAGCCTGCCACACCGCCGCCGGGCCTCCACACCGCCGGGGAGCTGGACGGCGCCCTGGCCGTGGAAGGCGGTGACCAGGGCCTCGAGGGCGTCGAGGTGGACCGCGGCGAGGGCACCGGGTGCGGCGCCCGCGCGCAGGGCGGCGGTGCGCAGGGCCCGGCTGCGCAGCGCGGGGTGGGCGGCGGCCAGGGTGGCCGCGTCGAGGATGAGGGGCGCGGTCGCGACGACGGCGTCGTCGAGGAGGGCGCCGGCCTGGGCGTCGAGGAGGGCGCCGTCGCGGCGCAGCTGCTCGGCCGTGCGGGCGAGCGCGGGCACGACCCCCGGGCCGAGGGCGGCGACGAGGGCGGGCAGGGCCCGTTCGCGCACCGCCGCCCGGCGCAGCGCCGAGCCGTCCGCGGCGCGCCAGGGGCCGTCCGCGGCGTTGCCCGGGTCGCGGGCGGGCTCGAGCCCCGCCGCCCGGCACACCGCCTCGGTCTGCTCGCGCCGCAGCCCGAGGAACGGCCGCCGCAGCAGGCCCCGCACGGGTGCCATCGCGGCGAGGGACCGGACGCCCGAGCCGCGGGCTAGGCGGAGCAGGACCGTCTCGGCCTGGTCGTCCAGGGTGTGCCCGAGCAGGACGGCCGCCGCGCCGACCGCCGTCGCCGCCTCGGCGAGCGCGTCGTACCGCGCGGAGCGGGCGGCGGCCTCGGGGCCGCCGGCACCGGTGCCCCCGGGACCGCCGCGGACGTCGACGGCGCGCACGAGGACCGGGTCGAGACCGAGGTCGCGGCACTGCGCGGCCGCGCGGGCGGCGACCTCCCCCGAGCCGGGGGCCAGCTTGTGGTCGACGACGACGGCCCCGGCCTGCCACCCCTCGCGCGCCGCGACGAACGCCGCCGCCGCCGCCAGCGCGAGCGAGTCGGCCCCGCCGGAGCAGGCCACGAGGACCCTCGCGCCGGGCGGCAGGTCGCCGAGCGCGGTCCGGACGGCGGAGCGGGCGGCGGCAACGTCGGGCGGCGGTCCGGCCATCTCAGCCGTGGACGCGGCGCACCCAGGCGTCCGGATCGGCGATCTCGGCGGCGCTGGGCAGGTGCTCGGCACCGGTCCACACGGCGTTGAGCCCGTCGTGCCCGACGCGGGCGACGACGTCACGGACGAAGCGGGCGCCGTTGCGGTACTGGGCGACCTTGGCGTCCATCCCGAGCAGGCGCCGCAGGAGCACGTCGGGGGCGGAGGTGCCGTCGCGACGCTTCTCGAAGGAGGCGCGGATGCGGCGCACCGAGGGCAGCCGGGCGGGGCCGACCTCATCCATGACGACGTCGGCGTGCCCTTCGAGCAGGCTCATGACCGCCACGACCTCACCCATCGCGGCCCGCTCCTCCTCGTCGAGGAAGGCCTCCACGAGCGCGCCGCCCATCTCGTGCGGGCGCGGCTCGCCGCGCAGCGAGCCGAGGGTCTCCACGACGGCGCGGGCCGCCCGGGCGATGCGGGCGAGGGCGTCGTCGCTGTCGGCGACCTCGTCGACGACCGAGCGCATCTTCGTCCGCAGGTGGTCGGCGAGCCACGGGGCGGCGGCGAACTGCACGGCGTGCGTCTGCTCGTGCAGGCACACCCACATGCGGAAGTCCATGGCGTCGAGGTCCAGCTCGCGCTCGATGTGCAGCACGTTGGGGGCGACGAGGAGCAGTCGACCGGGTGCGCCCGCGGTGAACGGGTCGAACTGGCCGAGCACCTTGGTCGAGAGCAGGGAGAGGACCACGCCCATCTCCTCGCCGGCGATCCGGGCGGCCCCGGGCCGGGTGGCCGCGGGCAGCAGCCCGTCGGTGAGGTGGGCGAACATCTCGACGTTGGCCTCGGCCCAGCGCGGCCGGTCCACGACGTACACGGGCACGCGGGCGGCGGCCTCGGCGGCGGCGTGCAGCCCCGTGATCGCGCCGACGTGGCGGGGGGCCTCCCGGGCGGCGGTGCGCAGCACCGTGATGAGCGCCCGCAGCTCCGCGCGCGAGCCCCTCGGGCCCGGGCGGGCGAGGCCGCCCGCGCGTCGCACGGCGACCTGCCAGTCCACGGCTTCGCTCATGGCCTCCAACCTACTGTCGGCGGGCGCGCGGCGCGGCCTAGCACCCACACGCGCCGAGCGTGCGCACGAGGTCGTCGATCGCCAGCCGGGCCTGGAAGGTCGTGCCGACCGGGAGGTCGTCGGTGAGGACGGAGAAGACCAGCAGGCGGCCGTCGGCGGTCAGCACCGTCCCGCTGAGGGACGAGGCCACGGTGAGGGTGCCGGTCTTGGCGCGCACACGCCCGGCGAGGTCGCCGGTGAAGCGCTCGGCGAGCGTGCCGTCGAGGTTGCCCACGGGCAGGCCGGGCACGAGCGCGGCGAGCTCGGGCCGGGCGGGGTCGAGGGAGGCGACGAGGACGTCGGTGAGGAGGCGCGCCGGCACGGTGGTGTCCATGCTCAGGCCGGAGGTGTCGGCGAGGGTGACGCCCTCGACGTCGAGGCCGAGGTCGGCCAGCTGGTCGCGCACCGCCGCGGTCGCGCCCGCGAAGTCCGCCGCTCCGCCCCGCTCGATCGCGACCAGCCGGCCGAGGACCTCGGTGACGGAGTTGTCGGAGGCGCGCAGGGCCTCGCGCACCACCGCCGCGAGCGGGGCGGACTCGACGGTCGCGATCGGCTCGAGGTCGTCGTCGGGCAGGGGGGTGCGGCGGACCGACCCCGAGACGGCGACACCGGCGTCGGCCAGGGCGGCCGCGAAGGTGCGGGCCGCCTCCAGGGCCGGGTCGTCGAGATAGCCGCCGGCACCGTCGCGGCCGGAGTCGACGGCGAGGGGCTGGACCGGCATGACGAAGTCCAGGTCCAGCCCGCTCCAGCCGGACGCGTGGACAGGGCCGGTGAACAGGCCGTCGGCCAGCGAGACGCTCACCTCGCCCACCCCCTGCGCGGTGAGCTCGGCCGCCGTGGCGGCCGCGAGGTCGGCGAGCCCGGCGTGGCCCCGGACCGCGGCGGGGTCGCCCTGCCCCGCGGCGAGCATGACGTCGCCGCCCGCGACGAGCACGACCCGGTCGTCGCCGGTCTGGACCACCGACGTCGTGAGGACCCGGTCCGGGCCGAGCGCGGCGAGCGCCGCGGCGGCGGTGAGGACCTTGAGCGAGGAGGCGGGCCGGCGCGGCGTGGCGCCCTCGGAGTCGAGGAGCACCTCCCCCGTCACTCCGTCGGCGACGACGACGGAGGCCTCGCCGATCATGCGGTGGTCCGCCCGGAGGCTGTCGGCCATCCCTTCCAGCGCCGCTGCCGCCGGCACCGGTGACTCCGTGTCCGGGCCCGCGACGGCGGGGGCGCGCAGGCCGTCGCCCGGGATGTCGGGGAAGGGCCGGGGGTCGGCGGGGACCGGATCGGTGGTGAGCACCCCGGGCACGACGTCCGCGGCGTCGGCGGCGGTGTACCCACCCAGGACGAGGACGCCCGCGAGGACACCCGCGATCCTCCTCCGTGCCACGGCACCTCCCCGGGTCCGGCGGGCGCCGCGCGTGCACGAAAGCCCCTGACGTGCGACACACTAGTGCCGAGAGTCCGGCCAGGACCGCGCCGGGCGGACACGACGCGCCCCCTCGTCCCGCGGTGGGGCGGCCGGGCCGGAGGAAGGGTAGCCGTGGAGTTCGACGTCACGATCGAGATCCCCAAGGGGAACCGCAACAAGTACGAGGTCGATCACGAGACCGGGCGGATCCGCCTGGACCGGATGCTCTTCACGTCCACCCGCTACCCCGACGACTACGGGTTCATCGAGGACACGCTCGGCGAGGACGGCGACCCGCTCGACGCGCTGGTGCTGCTCGAGGAGCCGACCTTCCCCGGCTGCCTCATCCGCTGCCGCGCCCTGGGGATGTTCCGGATGAAGGACGAGGCCGGCGGGGACGACAAGGTCCTGTGCGTCCCGGCGGCCGACCAGCGCGCGTCGTGGCGCACGGACATCGAGGACGTCAGCGAGTTCCACCGCCTGGAGATCCAGCACTTCTTCGAGGTGTACAAGGACCTCGAGCCGGGCAAGTCGGTCGAGGGCGCCCACTGGGTGGGCCGTGAGGCGGCCGAGCACGAGATCCGCCGGTCGTACGAGCGGGCCAAGGAGCAGGGCTACCACAACAACGGCGTCCACTGACGTCACCGACGGGCTGGCCGCACCACCGGCTGCCGTCCCCGCACGACGACCGAGGGCCCCGCCGACCGGCGGGGCCCTTAGTCGTGCGGTGCCGGCTCAGAGGCGGCCCACCACCGGCATGATGTTGACGTGCCACATGGGCACCTCCTCGACGGTCTTTCCGGGGCTGGGCGCGTGGATGCGCATGTTGCCACCGGTGTAGATCGCGACGTGGTAGATCCCTGAACGCTGGCCGTTGCTGCTCCAGAACACCAGGTCGCCCTTCTTGACCTGGCTCAGCGGCACCTTGGTCGCGACGTCCCACTGGGCGCGGGTGGTGCGGGGCAACGAGATCCCGGCGGCCCCGAAGGCCCGCATGGTCAGGCCCGAGCAGTCGTAGCCGGGGTTCCCGGTTCCACCCCACACGTACGGGACACCGAGCTGGGACCGGGCGAAGGCGATCGCGCGGTCGACGGCCGAGGTGTTGACCGGCGGGGCGGGTGCGGGCGCGGGCGCAGGGGCCGGAGCAGGTGCGGGCGCGGGTGCCGGAGCAGGAGCAGGTGCGGGCGCCGGAGCAGGCGCCGGAGCAGGCGCCGGCGCGGGCGCCGGGGCCGGAGCGGGCGCCGGGGCCGGAGCGGGCGCCGGGGCCGGAGCGGGCGCCGGGGCCGGAGCAGGTGCGGGCGCCGGAGCGGGCGCGGGCGCCGGGGCGGGCGCGGGAGCCGGGGCGGGCTCCGGATCCTGGGCCGGGCTCGGCGCGGCCGGCGCCTGCGCGGTCGGCGCCTGGGCAGCCGGGCTCTGGGCAGCGGGGCTCTGGGCAGCCGGGCTCTGGACGGCGGGCGCAGGGCCCGTCGCTGCGGCGGCCGGGATGGCGGCGAGGGCCTGGGACCGGGCGGCGGCGTCCTGACGGGAGAGCCGATCGGCGTCGAGCGCGTCCTGACGGGCACGCTCGAGCTCGACCGTGGTGGATCGCTGCGCTGCGAGCTCGACGATGAGCTCCCCGCGCCGCTGCGCGGCAACGATGGCCTGGTCCTGCGCCTGGGCGTAGCCGGCCTCGGCCGCCTCGGACGCGGCGCCGAGCTCGTCCGTGGCCCGTTCCTGCGCGGCGACCGCCTCGTCGGCACGGCCCTGCAGCGTGCGGTGGACCTGTTCGAGTGCCTGGAAGCGCTGGATGTGCTTGTCCGCGCGACTGCCGAGGCGCTCGAGCGTGGACGTGCGACCCATCGCCTCCGCGAAGCTGTCGGAGGAGAGGTAGGGGGTGATGTGGGCGAGTCCGACCGAGCTGTCCTGGTAGAGCGCGGCGGCCACCTGACCGAGCTGTGCACGTGCCGCCTCCACCTCCTCGGCCGCGGCGTCTGCCTCGGCCTGGCGCTCCTGCGCCGTGCTGACGGCGGCGGCGAGAGCCGCCTGCGCCGCGAGGAAGTCCTCGTTGGTCAGCGAGGCGCGGACCGCGGCCTCCTCGACCTCGGCGGCCACCGTGGCGAGCTCGACCTCGAGGGATGCGATCGACCGGACCGTGACCGTCTCGGCGGCCCGGGACTCCGCGATCTCGTCCTCGCTCGGGGCTGCGGTCGCACCGGCCGTGAAGCCTGCCGTCGACAGGGCAAGGACGGCGAGGGCGGCCGTCATCCGCCGCGTACCGGGTCGTGCGTCCACCGTTCCTCCAGGTCCGCGCGGACCGTGCGGGGCGCGCGCTCTCGCACCGTAGCGGACTTGAACCTCTTTGGGAACATCCGTATCTCTAGTAACACTGGTAACAGGTAGGCGCGGCAGCGCCGATCCGGGCGGAAGAGCGACCGTCACGCCCGGCGCCACCGACCAAGGTCCCACCGCCCGCACGACGTCGTGCAGCGAGTGATCACTCCGTTGCCGAACGAGAGCGGTGTGGAGGGATCGCTCGGTCACGAGGTGATCGTTCGCCGACGGAGGGATCGCTCGCCCAGCAACACCCTGAGCCCACGAAGCACCTGATCGCGGACAACGACGACTGGAGCCGACCAAGCGCCTTGCCCCCGGCCTGTCCCGCTCCGGGACGAACCCGGCACGCGCGGGGCGCTCCACCTGCGCCCCGCACGAGTCGCGGGTGGCGCAGGTCTCACCACATGAGACGCGTCTGTTCAGGCGTTCGCGCCGCTCCTAGAGTCGGCCACATGTTCCGTCGAATGTGCCGCTGACGCGCACGTTCGGCATGCCCTGACGTCGGCTCTCCGCCGCGTCACCCCGGGACCTCACGACGGCCCGCCGGGACCGGGCGCCCCCTCGGACGTGCACGTCACTGCCGGCCCCCTGCGGGCTGACGGGACAGCGGCGACGCCGAGCCTCGTCTGCCCGCTCCACTCCCCCGAACCAGGAGCCACCATGAGCAGCGAGACCCCCCAGAGCTGGGCCTTCGAGACCCTTCAGATCCACGCCGGACAGACCCCCGACAGCGCCACCGGCGCGCGGGCCCTGCCGATCTACCAGACCACCTCCTTCGTCTTCGAGGACGCCGCCCAGGCGGCCGGCCGGTTCGCCCTGGCCGAGGCGGGCCCGATCTACACCCGCATCACCAACCCCACGCAGGAGGCGGTCGAGTCCCGCATCGCCGCGCTCGAGGGCGGGATCGGCGGACTGCTGCTGGCCTCGGGTCAGGCCGCGGAGACCCTGGCGATCCTCAACATCGCCGAGGCCGGCGACCACGTCGTCTCCAGCCCCAACCTCTACGGCGGCACCTACAACCTCCTCCAGAACACGCT